>CAYUSG010000005.1:0-52658 GCA_964447355.1 uncultured Paenibacillaceae bacterium | reverse complement strand
TGCTTGTTTTGCCTTGATTCAGACTCAGAATACCCGCTTAATTCCGAGCTCCTATAATCATCGTAAACTTTTCATCCCGTTATTCGCAACATTTATTTCGTCAGAAGATACGCTTGATTACAAATAATGAAAAGTATTCGTAATATTCGTTCATCATCGTAAATATCATGTTATAGTGTAGAGATTTTTGATTATGAATTGGGGGATATATCAGAATGCAGGACAATCAAGTGTATCTATTTACCGAAGGCAGTGCTGAGATGAAGTCGTTATTAGGAGGGAAAGGGGCTAATTTAGCTGAAATGACATCGTTAGGCATGCCGATTCCCCCTGGTTTCACGATTACAACCGAGGCATGCAAGCAATATTTTACGAAAGGGTCCGTGTTGCCCCAATCACTGCTTGAGCAAGTGGAATCAGCGCTTCAATCCATTGAGCGAGAGAAGCATGAGACTTTTGGGGACGAGCATAACCCATTGCTTGTTTCTGTGCGTTCGGGTTCAGTCACTTCGATGCCGGGGATGATGGATACGATCTTGAATCTAGGCTTGAATGATGAAACGGTGGCGGGTCTTGCCATGCGGACAGGGAATGAGCGGTTTGCTTACGATTGCTACAGAAGATTCATTCATATGTTCGGCAACGTTGTACTGGGTATGGAGTCGCTTCATTTTGACAAGCAGTTAGATAACATGAAGCAGCACTATGGCTTTACAACGGATCAACAGGTGACGACTGAGGCATGGAAAGCGTTAATTACAACTTACAAGCGTCTAATTGAGCAAGAAACGAATCATGTCTTCCCGCAAGATGTTAAGCTGCAATTGAAGCTAGCGATCGAGGCGGTGTTCAATAGCTGGAATAATCCACGCGCCAAGGTCTATCGGAAGGTGTATCATATTCCAGATGCGCAGGGCACTGCAGTGAATATTCAAGCGATGGTGTTCGGCAATATGGGCGAGGACAGCGGGACGGGTGTGTTATTCTCGCGTAATCCTTCCACTGGATTGAAGGCGTTGTATGGTGAATATTTATCAAATGCGCAAGGCGAGGATGTTGTAGCGGGTGTCCGAACACCCAAGCCAATACAGGAGTTGGAGCAAGAAGCGCCAGATGTATTCGGCGAGTTGAAGCATTGGGCTGAGCGGCTTGAACAGCATTATAAGGACATGCAGGATATTGAATTTACAGTTGAAAGAGGACAGTTATACATTCTTCAAACTCGAAATGGCAAAAGAACGGCTCAAGCCGCGATAAAAATCGCCGTGGATTTCGTAGAAGAAGGCATGATTACGAAAGAAGAAGCGATCATGCGAATTGAACCCCAGCACTTAGATCAGCTGCTTCACCGTTCGATTGATACCCGTGCTCCATTGCATGTGATCACTGAAGGACTGCCTGCGTCCCCGGGAGCAGCTTCGGGCATTCTTGCACTAGATGCCGACTTAGCTGAGCAGTGGGCTCGTGAAGGCAAGAAGGTCATTCTGGCTGGAACGGAAACAACACCCGAAGATATTCACGGTATTGTTGCCGCTGAAGGTGTTCTCACTTCTAGGGGGGGAATGACCAGTCATGCCGCTGTAGTCGCAAGAGGCATGGGCAAGCCTTGTATTTGCGGCTGTGAAACGGTGTCGATTGATTTAGAACTAAGAACACTTAAAGTCAAGGATCTAGTTATCCGCGAAGGGGACTGGGTTTCTATAGATGGTTCAACGGGTCAAGTTATTCAAGGTCGCGTGCAATTAAGGGAGCCGGAAATCACAAGTGAATTATCAAAGCTGCTGCATATGGCAGACAGTCTAAAGCAGCTCAACATTTATACGAATGCGGATAACCCAGAAGATGCAGCAAGAGCTAGACAATTCGGCGCTGAAGGAGTTGGATTATGCAGAACGGAGCATATGTTCATGTCTCCAAGCCGTTTACCTATCGTCCAAGCTATGATCTTAGCAGAGGGTGAGGCGGAGCGAAAGCAGCTGCTGAATAAATTATTACCGATGCAACGTGCAGATTTCGAAGGCATATTCGAAGCCATGGAAGGTTTGCCCGTGACGATCCGGCTGCTGGATCCGCCGCTTCACGAATTTTTGCCGGATTTGGAACAGCTTCTAGAACAGAAAAGAGAGCAAGAGGCTAGCGGGACTCCTGATTCTATCAACAAAGGCGGGCTATTGCATCTCATTCAGAAAGTACGCAGCATGCATGAAGCCAACCCGATGCTAGGCTTACGTGGATGCCGTTTAGGATTGCTTTATCCTGAAATATATGACATGCAGATCGAAGCTATTTTTCGGGCGGCACGTACGTGTATTCAAAAGGGGATGGTCGTTAAGCCAGAGATCATGATACCGCTGGTCGGCCATCCGAATGAATTAAAAATTATCAAAGACTTAATTGATCAAGTGGCAGAACAAGTACTAGGCGCAGAGCTTCATAACTGTCCTTACACGGTGGGGACTATGATTGAAATCCCAAGAGCTGCGATTGTTGCAAACCAAATAGCTGAGCATGCTGATTTCTTCTCCTTTGGTACGAATGACTTGACGCAAATGACGTTTGGGTACAGCCGTGATGATGCGGAAGGGAAGTTCCTTAACCATTACGTCAACCGCCATATTCTGAAGGCTAATCCGTTTCAACAATTAGACCAAGAAGGTGTGGGGGCATTAATTGAATGGGCGGTTCATAAAGGCAAGCAGACCAAATCGAGGTTGAAAACAGGTATTTGCGGTGAGCACGGAGGCGACAGGGAATCGATCTTCTTCTGCCACCATGTAGGCTTGGACTATGTAAGCTGTTCGCCCTATAGGGTGCCATTTGCTAGAATTGCTGCCGCACAAGCAGCGATTCAACAGGAGCGTGCGCAGGTAGAAACCCAACTGAAAGCTGCAAATTAAAAGTACAGGGGGCCACCATGTCATGCCTAATAGGATGAAAGAAAAATGTATCATTCTATGCTCCGACTCAACTGGCGAAACAGCGAATGCAGTAGTTCAGGCAACCCTGCGTCAATTTGATGAAAAAGATGTGAAACTGAAGAGCTTTGCGTATATTTCCAGCATGGAAGATATTCGCAGCATGATTGAAGAGGCGGAGCATTATCAGGCTATTATTGTATATACATTAGTCCAACCAGAGTTTAGAGAATTATTACAGGCTCAATGCTTGTTTAAAGGCATTCAGGCCGTAGATGTTATGGGGCCTATGCTGCATGCTTTTATTGAACTTTTCGATATGAATCCAATAGCTAAGCCCGGATTGCTTCACCGCATGGATGAGGATTATTTTCGAAGAGTTGAGGCGATGGAATTCACGGTGAAGTATGATGACGGAAAAGATTCAAAAGGAATTTTGCTTGCAGACATCGTCATTATTGGCATATCGCGCACCTCGAAGACGCCTTTAAGCGTATTCCTGGCACATAAAGGTTATAAGGTGGCTAATATGCCGTTAGTTCCAGAAGTGAAGGCTCCATTGGAGCTTAGACATGTCCCCAAACAACGTTTGTTTGGATTAACGATGGATATGGAGCAAATTTACAAAGTGCGCACAGAAAGATTGAAATCACTAGGTTTAACTGAAGATGCGAATTACGCTTCTTTGCCGCGTATTCTGGAAGAGCTTGAATACGCACAGCAGCTGATGAAATCGCTGGGCTGCTGTATTATCGACGTAACGAACAAGGCGGTGGAGGAGACCGCCGGTATTATGATTCAAAGTTTTAACCCGGTTCACAGCACCTGAATGTATAGGTATAACACAAAGGAGCTTTGCGAATAGGCAAGGCTCCTTTTCAACTTCTCCAAGGCATAACGCTCTTCCGTCTCTCCCAACGCTATCCCTATTGTCATATGATATGGTAATGAACTTTCATGGGCGTAGACAGCATTATTTTCTTTGACGTAACCATGTCACGATAGAGCCTAATAAGGCAAGGCTAATCATTAGGATGTGCAGCATCCATGGATTCTCAAGCATTACTTTTGAACTCCAAGGAAACATCATTTGCGCTCATCTCCTCAATTAAAGCTCATTCTAATTGTTCCTCCCCTATATGTACGGGTGCGCCATATTGGCCTACATCTGAAATCTCAACATGAACGGTAACATTGAAATCAATATCAGGATAAATCTGATCCCATTGATCTTTTATACCCCTCCATTGCTTGCTATGTTGACGGTAAAAAATTTCACCAATACCGAGAATATCTGCTTTCAGCTCTGTTTGGGTTACATTTAAAGCAGCGTCAATTTCTTCTGAAAGGTAACGCTCAAATTCAGTTGTAATAGATTGAATGTGTTGCGGGTTAGACAGATCTAAATGTGTATTATTTTCGTGAATAGGTCCACGGACACGGAGATCAATATTGACTTTAATCCGTTCGTTGATTTGATTGATGTTTATGCTGCGGTCCGTATGATAAACACGCATACTTACTTTCCCGCTATCTTTAATGTTTGCGGTTACTATGCCTTCATGCAGCTTATTCTTCAGCCAAAGCATTACGCGCGTTTGATCTTGGCTTAGATACCCGGTCAATTTGTAATTTTTAATCACCGCAGCCCCCGATAGCATGTACGCCTTCGATGGCCCGCCGTTTGAATTCGCATTCTGCTGGGTTGATTGATCAGACATTTGGACCAATTCCACTGACGGAAGAGTCGGCACAATGCCTTCAGTATTCATATCTGTTATCAGCTCTCCCAGTTTTGTTCTCACTCCCGTTTCTGTTTGGATGATGGCCCGAATGGCCTCACCAGATACTTTTTCAAATGGTACTTTGCTGCTTAATAAATCGGCCGCTTTTTGTTGTTTAGCAATGACAATATATGTTTTGATCCTGCTCTTGGGATTGCGGCTAAAGTGGTCAAGAATGTCTAAACCTTGTTTAGCTAAAGCTTCGCCAATGACTAACACTTTACGATGAGAGATATACATGGTTCGTGATAATTTCCGTTGAATTTGCCTCATCGAATCATGTATACTCTGAGTTTCAACTGAAATGATGGTGAATGAATCCGAATCGCCTCCTTGAGCAGTAGGCGCGGTGCTGCTTACTGGCGTCAGAAATTGACTAGTGACTACGATATTTCCTTCATCTGAGAGATCTAATCCTGTAGCCAGTACGATAGCCAGATCGTCTATTTCTGATCGATCCCAGCATCCAGTAGTTAATGTGATGAATAAGGTTGCAATCGCAAGGCATTTCAACACAGATTGCAGCATCACCTAAGCCCCCTTTTTTAATGTTTGCTTGGACCCGGTTTTTGTCCTTTGGAGATGCGTTTTTTGATCTGACTGCCTGGATGACGGGGACGATGATTCATGCTCCACCAAGGTGCTCTGACCACAGTATCCTTCAGATCACGCCACGACATTGGAGCAAGAGGAGCGAAATAAGCCGTGCCAAAGGAACGCAGGCTGCACAGATGGACTAGAATGAAAATGGAACTAAGCGACAGCCCGTATAGCCCGAAGCATCCTGACATAACAATAAAGGGGAAGCGAAGCATTCGAAGCGATATCCCCACATTAAATTGCGGCGTAATAAATGACGCAATACCCGTAAAGGCTACAATAATTACCATCGGGGCCGAGATGATGCCGGCTTCAACCCCCGCTTGTCCTATAACAAGTGCTCCAACGATACTGACGGCTTGTCCTACTTGTCTAGGCAACCGTATCCCTGCTTCTCTTAACATTTCAAACGTAAATTCCATTAATAAAGCTTCCACTAGTGTTGGAAAGGGAGTTGCTTCTTTGGAAGCAACAATACTGCGTAATAATTCCGTGGGAATCATCTCTTGATGGAATGTTGTTACGGCCACATAGAAGGATGGCAGGAAGAGTGTAATTAATACACCCGTATACCGTATCCAACGGATCATGGTTCCCATCCAGTATCGCTCATAATAATCGTCATTCGAATTCATCGCGCTAAAGAAGCTGATCGGTACGATCAAGGCAAACGGTGTGTTATCGACTAGAATGGCGACTTTGCCCTCGAGTAAATGGGCGATAACTACGTCAGGACGTTCGGTATTCTGAATTGTAGGAAATATGGAATGAGGGGCATCCTCAATCATTTCTTCAATGTAGCCCGATTCGAGGACGCCATCCAACTGAATTCGGCTTAGACGCTCTTTAACCTCCTGAATTAAAGTGTTTTTAGCCACGCCTTCTATATAAGTAATGACGATTTCCGTATTGGAAAGATCTCCAACTTTAAGGGATTGCATTTTTAATTGCGGTGTACGCAGCCTTTTACGCAGCAATGCTGTACTGGTTCTAATGTCCTCATTAAAACCTTCCCTTGGCCCCCGAATGACGGCCTCCGAAGAGGGTTCCTCGATACTGCGGCTTTTCCAGCCTTTCACATCTAAAATAAGTGCTTGATCGATTCCGTCTATAAGAATGGCAGCTTCCCCATTCAATATACCTGTCGTCACATGCTTGATATGCTGACCTTTGCTCACATGACCTAAAGAAATGGCTTCATGCTCTAAATAACTCAGAATGCCTAATTGAGAATCAGTGTCATTTGGACAGTGTAAGAGGGGATTCAGCAACATCTGGTCCACTAGACTGACGTCAACAAGACCATCCATAAACACTAATAAAGCCCGATGTGATCCCATGATTCGTAAATAGCGGAATACGACATCAGAACAATCCTTAAAGATGCTTTTGAGTTCATGTTCGTTTAGAGCGAGTTCTTTGTATAGGGGTGTATCAGTAGCACTTTGTCCCATCCTTATGTCCCCCCATGTGTTTGACACTGAAATTGATTCCCATAAATGGCTTTTTCGCTATTATTTTTTTCTTTAAATGGAACATTTATGCTGAAATTATGAGTTGCATTAATGTTCCAATTTGGGACATAGCTAATGGAGAGCCACTTAATTGCAATGCCGAGCATTGGAGGAGCTATGATGGAGCGAATTACCCATTATCAGTTATTTTCGCTGACATTTTTATTTCAAATTGGAACAACGATTATTTTTGGATTCGCATCCGATGCAGGGCGGGATGCTTGGATTGTTGTATTGCTATCATCAAGCATCGGACTGGTCATAGTACTAGCTAATGTTATGCTTTTTCGCTATCATCCCGATCTCACGCTAGTTGAATGGTTCCCTAAGCAATTCGGAAAGTGGATAGGAACACCCATTGCCTGGCTGTATCCTTCATTGTTTATTTATACGGGTTCGAGAATTATTGCTGACTTAGAGCATCTCATTCCTGAAACCTTACTTCCCAAAACGCCTCCCGTCATCTTTCTATCGTTGTTCTTACTACTGATCGCTTATAGTTTATTTCATGGGATTGAAGTCATTGGCAGATTAGCGGGATTATTGATGCCGATTATTTTGCTGATGTTTACGATAGAGCTGTTTGTCGCACTTGGCATGAAGGATCATCAATTCTCGAATATCCTCCCAATAGCTGGAGAGGGATGGGGGCTTATATTAAAATCCGTTTGGCCAACGGGTGTGACACAGTCTTTCGGTGAAGTGTTAGTCATGGGGATGATTTGGCCCTTAGTGAAGAATTCGAATAAAGTACTGAAAGTGACATTGTTATCGACGATCGTCACGGGTGTTTTCCTGGTGATAGCGGATATCCTCGCGATTATTATATTGGATAATGTGATCTTCGAACGGGCGATTTACCCCCTTTTTATCATGCTCAAGCAAATTGGCTTCGAGGGCTTTATTGAGAATCTTGATGTGTTTGCTGTCATTTATTTTATCGTGACGTCTTATTTTAAAGTATTTATCTATTCTTTTGCCGCCATTAGAAGTATTCAAATTCTAACCTTGATGCAATCGAGTCGAATATTCATCTTACCCGTGTGCGGCTTACAATTATTCGTGGGAATGACGATGACAGATAATGTGATTGAGCATATCATGGGCGTGCATATGAAGATTCTATCCCCTTATGTATGGGTTCCGATGTTATTTGTGCTTCCGGGTGTGTTGCTGTTATTTACGCTGCTGAAGCAGTTCTTAATGAAAACAATCGGTTCTACTGAGATGAAATGAAACTAAGAAAGACCAGGCTATTATGTCCTGGTCCTTAAATAATCGTGCGATACTATGGCAGTAATGGTTTAAACTCACCTGTAATGTTCTGATGACCGTTATTCTCCTCGTAAGCTTCCTCACGTTCAACCTCAAATTTCTCCATGATCGGAAGGTCACTTGCGGAGAACAGATATGCGTCCTCGGTTGCGACGTGTTCATGCCATGCCCAGTTAGGTACGACGAAGAAATCGCCCTCAGACCAGTCAAATCGCGTGCCATCAATGATCGTATAACCCGACCCTTTATAGACTTGATAAATGACCGAATGTGTATGACGATGGGCTCTCCCTTTAAAGCCCTTTGGCAGCTTCTGCATCCATGCCGCTATGTTAGGATTCGCCGTTTTACCGCTGGATGGATTAATGAATTCTACCGCATACCCGTCATACGGGTCTGGTTCATATTGACTTAGTCCTTCGATTGACGCTGAGGTTTGAGACCATTTGAAGGAACCTAGGGGCGCGGTCTTCGGATGGCGATCTGAGATTGGACGAACCATCCCGCCCTCATAACGATGCGCCGAGTAATTATCAGGCACCTGTGGTTGTTCAATTTTCTCCGGATACGATTCGAAGAATGTCCCGCCAATCGCATAAATCGTAGGGATGTCAAGACAATCCATCCAGATCATTGGTTTATCGCCAGGATGGGCATGACCATGCCATAAACCTTTTGGTGTTGTGAGAAAATCCCCTTCCTCCATAAAAATCCGTTCACCCTGAACGATGGAGTAAGCGCCTTCACCTTGCATGATGAAACGCAGCGCGCTTTGGGTATGGCGATGAGAGGGAGCAGTCTCTCCTGGCAAGATAAGCTGAACCGCGGCGTATAACGTTTGGGTAGTGGATGCCCAGCCCCAAGGCTGACGGTTCGATAAGCCCGGGTTCTGCAAGTAAATTGCGCGACGCTCACCACCTCGGTCAGGTGTGAAGATTTCCTTGGCGGCCATGAGCTTGTCATGGAGCAATTCCCATTTCCAGAGATAAGGGATGGCATGAGGTGCAGGCTGTTTATGCATAAGCTCTGGAATGGCATGCCATAACGGACCAAGATGAAACTGCTCTATGTCTTTGTTGAAATCCTGAACCACTTGGCTTTTGAAGAAATCATGTTGTTCTGCCATAAGTATGACACCTCGTTTCTTAAATAATAGTTAATTCGATTGTTGAAACTGTTCTATATTGCGCTGAATTTGTTTCAGGTGAACGATGACATGTTCTACTAACAGATGGTCAATGACGAAGCTTAACGGTTTAGTCCCAAATCGCGGATTGCGACTAGGGGATTCTTGCTGCAATTGAGTCTCCGTGATAGGGCTAAGCACAAGCTGAACCTGCTTCTTAGAGGCTTCAATCGCAGTAACAACTTCGTCGAATGAGCGGCTGTTGGCTTTAGCTAGGGCAGCTAAGCGCTGTTCATCTTGCAGACCGCGTCCCCATTCCACACCAGGCTTGTCTATGAGCTTTGTGACCTCGTCCAACCAATAGGGGATAGCTTCATTAACATGGCACAATACCTCTTTAATTGACCACTTATCTTCTGCTGGCTTCCAATTGAGCAGCGCCTCTGATACGCCTTTAGATACTTCTAGAATCTGATCCAACGTCTGCTGGATACTTTCAACAGTTTCTTTCATAGTGACAGGTACCTCCTCTTAGTCTGCTTTCTTCACTTTGTTCTCAAGTACACCAACTTGATCGATCTCAATGCGCACGACATCGCCATCTTGCAAGAACACTTGAGGGTCGCGTGCAACACCTACGCCGCCTGGCGTACCCGTTAAGATCACATCTCCAGGCTCCAAAGTCATTAGTCCCGATAAGAATTCAATTAATCTAGGGACGGTAAATACTAAGTTGGCGGTATTGGAGCGTTGGCGTTCCTCGCCATTAACCGTTAGTACAACCTCTAAGCCGGATGGATCTGTAAGTTCATCACTCGTGACAAGCCATGGACCCATTGGAGCTGTTCCATCAACCGCTTTCCCTTGCATCCATTGGATCGTTCTTCTCTGAATATCCCGATAGGTCACATCATTAGCAATCGTGTAACCGGCTACATAATCAAGCGCATCTGCTTGAGATACGTTTCTTGCCCGTTTACCGACTACAAAAGCAAATTCAACCTCATAATCTAGTTGCTCAGAAATCGGGTAAAATGGGATGTCGTCTTGTGGTCCAATGATGGTATTAGGGTATTTCGCGAAAACGACAGGGAATTCCGGCAGTTCCCGTTTCATTTCTAGGATGTGCTCGCGATAATTGTGCCCTACACAAATCATTTTCCCTGGGTTTAACACAGGTGCCTCTGTCTTGACGTCAGCTGCGTTAAGCACGGCAGGGTATTTCAAGCTTTCTTTGTGAGCCAGCGCAAATTCAACCGCTTGCGCAGCTAGCTTCATGCTGTGCTTACCGCCTTGCAGAAACTCAACCATGTTGGCTGGAACGTAGGCTTCGGCAATCTGTTCAGCGCGTATGAATCCTTCAGCTTCTAATTGAGCTCTGTAGGCAAAGTTTAGATCAATAATATTCTTGTCTTTCTGGCATCCAATACGGGTTATTCCGTTGGTGCTGTAGCTTACTAATTTCATAGAAAATGGGCCTCCCTTGTGAATGTAAATAGGATCATGCTATGATTAACTACACAAATAGAGAAATTAGTTCTCGAATAATATTCAAAAGCAAAACGAGATAATTGTCAATCCTATTTTTCATATGGACAATTGAATCCATTTCTTGAAGTGCTATTGTGTTGTCTTATATTTTTCTTTATGTTTAAAATGATAAAATAACAAAGTTCTTATTCAAGTTCATGCAGAAAGGTTGTCAGACATGGCAGAAATAAAGGCGAGTAATGTTATTCAATCGCTACAAGTTGGCTGTGATATACTCGAGCTTATCGCATCTAGCGGGAGAGCGTTGAAATACAATGAAATTTACGAATTGACTGGAATGACCAAAAGTAACTTACACAAATATCTAAATACCTTGACGTTAGTCGGGTTTCTCTATAGGGATAAAAGTACAGGGCTGTATACATTGGGAAGCAAACTAGTAGAGTACGGTATGAAGGCCGTTAATCAAGAGAATGTGGTTGAGCGCGTGATGCCCTTCCTGCAAGAAATAAATAATACGTGCAAGAATACAGTGCTGCTGACGACTTGGTCTCAGAATGGACCGATGGTAGTCCGATTAATGAATAGCTTGGAGGGGCTTAATATAGGTGCCCAAATCGGAACCCTTCTGCCTGCTCTATCAGCAGCGGGTAAAATATTCACCGCGTTTTCAGATGAGAGCCAGACGGCTGATTGGCGCAGTAAAGAATGGGAGCAGTTAAGTGATCAGCAGAAGAATGAGTTCCTGAAAGATATTGATACCGTTAAAGAGTATGCTATAGCATTTGCCAGCGAACCACTGGTTCCAAGTATATCTTCGATTGCGATACCGATTTTTAATTTCGAAGAACGGCTCCTGGGTGTGATTGTTGTCGTTGGTTTCTCTCATACGATTGCAAGCCGTCTGGATGATATGATGAGTCAATACTTGGTGAAGATGCGCAATGAAATAGCCGAAGCATTCGGATATAACAGTAAACGATTTAAGATATAATGGAAGGAAGTGCGGTGCAGAGCTCCTATGAGAATAGGGGCTTTTTTCAATGCTATAACACACGATGACCTAAAAAAGTGCCCTAGAAAAGTCAAAAAAGGAACGTTTCTGTTCGTTGTGACAGCGATTACAATATTAACATATAAGGACCATAGATCAGAAAGGGGAACACCTAGAACTATGTATCATGAGACAAGAAGATTAGAACAATCTCAAAAAAAGCCCTTTATAAAGTCAAAAATAGTATGTTTCCGATGAATTTGACAGCGGTTACAATTTTAAGTGAGGGGGAGATGCTGTGAATGCATCAACGAAAACTGTAAAAAAATCTTCATTAATGAAAAAAAGGTGGCTGTGGTGCTACTTATTCTTGCTTCCGCAAGCCATATTGTACTTATCTTTTACGCTTTATCCTATGATTATGAGTTACGTGTACGCTTTCTACGAATGGAGCGGGATTGGGCCTATAGATGAGTTTGTAGGCTTTGACAATTTTGTTGAGACGCTGGTGGACCCGCTGTTTTGGAATGCATTCAAGAATAGCGTCATATTTATGGGATCGCTTGTTCTTATTCAAGTTCCGCTTGCCTTGTTGTTAGCTTTATTATTAAGCGCTTCCTGGTTAAAAGGGTCTGCGGCCTACCGTACGATCTTCTTCCTTCCAGTTGTAACAACGACAGCGATCGTTGGTTTAGTCATGCGATTTATCTTTGGTGCTTATAAGGGGTTAGTCAATGAGGTGTTAATGGCCATAGGTCTGCTCGATAAACCAGTAGATTGGCTTGGAAATGTAGATACAGCTTTAATGATTGTTATTTTAGTTGGAATATGGAAATATTTTGGAATCAAAGTGATCTATTGGCTTGCAGGTATTGCTTCATTGCCGAAGGATTTGTATGAGGCAGCTAAAGTGGACGGTGCAAATGTGTTCCAAAGCTTCCGCTACATTACAATTCCTTTACTGATACCCGTGGGTACAGTGATTGTATTGCTGTCCGCAGTGAATGCGCTTCATGTGTTCGATCTCGTTCAAGCAATGACCGGGGGTGGACCTTCGTTTACTACAGACATGGTAGATTTTTATATTTATCGTTATGCGTTTGGCGGGGGCGGTGAATCACGTGTAGGTTTTGCTTCTGCGGCGGGGGTCGTGTACGGTGTAGCCATTCTTGTTGTGTCCCTTGTTCTGGGAGTGTTTGTACGTTTAACTGGAGGCAAGAAAGGTGCGTCTCACTAGACTTCTGTTATACACATTTCGAGGAGGAAGGGATACAATATGAAAACATCGAAAACACTGAAAAAAATGGCGATTCCTTTGACGCATATATTACTCATTGCCGTCGGATTGATCTGGATTTATCCGTTTATATGGATGGTTACGGCATCGTTTAAGACGAATTCAGAATATATTGCTGGCGGGCTGTCATTGATTCCACAATCTTTTCAATTAGATAACTATATTAGAGCGTGGGATACAGCAAACTTTTCTACTTATTTTTTTAACACGCTGATTATATCTGTCTCGGTTGTTGCGATCGTCATCTTATTGTGCGGTATGACGGGGTATGTATTAGGGCGTTATCAATTTCCAGGGCGGAAAGTTGTGTTTGTGTTAGTCACTGCGACACTGTTCTTGCCAAAAGGCTACACCATTATTCCAATCTATACGCTAGTTAACTCCCTGGGACTGAATAACACGCTTGCTGGTGTCATCCTTGCTGAAGCAGGTGGCGCACATGTGTTGTTTATTCTATTGTTCACAGCATACTTTAGAGGATTACCGAAAGAGCTTGAAGAGGCTGCGCAAATAGATGGAGCAGGCTTCATCAGAACTTTTATACAGGTCATGCTGCCGCTTGCTAAACCGATCATTGCGACTACCGGAATTTTGCAGTTTATGTATTCTTGGAATTCGTTCTTGATTCCGTTAGTATTTACATTAAGCAAGCCAGAATTAAGAACGCTGGGTGTAGGGATGTATCAGTTTGTTGGTGAGCACTCCATAGATTGGACCGGGGCAGCAGCAGCGGCTAGTATTTCACTCATCCCGATCATCATCGTATTCGTATTATTCCAGCGTTATTTCGTAGAGGGGATGGCTGGTGCTGTGAAAGGGTAAGGAGAGATCGTAGATGAACCCATTAGTCGAATTGCTCGATCGATGGACAAGCCGGATCAAGCTTCGTCCAAGGTTGTTAATGACATTTTATTTCATTAGTATTGTGCCGCTTGTGATAACAGCGGCTTTCTTTTATTTGACCTTGACACAGTCACTGGAGGAAGAGGTTGGAGCCTCCATGGTACAGACGACAAGGCAGGTTGATGAACGGTTATTAGCGTTTACTGAGGAGACAACCCACATCATTAAAATTATCCAGTCAAATTCGAATACGCAAGCTTTCCTTAATTGGGATGACAGTTCGGATCTATCTATTATTCCTGAGCTTCAATCACTAAGAAACCTCATTACAACGGTTGCGAATCAAAGGACAAGTATACGCGGTGTTTATGTAGTCAATGACTATGGGAAGTTTATGTATACAAGCCAGGATATGGCTAAGATGAGTTTCGAATTTCTGAAGGACCCTTGGTATCAGGAGGTAGCTCAAATTAAAAACTTTCGTTTACTGCCTGAACATGAACAACATTACGCTCAAGGGGCTTCGGTAGTGACATTCGCAGGACGGATGTTTAAAGTGTCTGACCTGGAAGAAAGCGGCACTTTATTGCTGGACTTCGACTCGCAATATCTCTCTAATATGATCGAACCCATACGGGTAGGGAAGACGGGGTCAGTTTACATGATTACTGAGACGGGAGAATCTGCAGTGCATATGAATGCTGAAGACGAAGACATCGTGCAATCGGTATATTCACTTCCTGAATTCAAGCAGGATCAGGGTTATCTCCTAACGAAGATCAATCAAGTTCAAATGCTCGTTGGTTTCTCAACTTCTAAAGCAACGGGATGGAAAATTGTTGCGGTTGTGCCGTTCCATGAGGTCTCAGGAAAGATTGAAGGGCTGCGCTGGGCGATTTTTGTATTGGTTTGTATTGCAATCGTCTTTATTCTAATATTAGCTAAATATTTAAGCCAAACACTGACTAGACCTATGCGCCGATTGGCCAATTACATGAAACAGGTTGAGCAAGGCGATTTGACGGTGCGTGTTCCGATGGATCGCGGGGATGAATTCGGTTTATTGGCCTCAAGATTTAATATCATGCTTGAGAAGGTTCAAGAATTAGAAGAGGTCGTATATTTGTCTGAAATAAGAGAAACTAAGCTGCAGCTATTAAGCCGAGAATCGGAGTTGAAGGCGCTTCAGATGCAGATCAATCCTCATTTTCTTCATAATACATTAAACACAATGAAATGCATTGGAGAAGTCTATGATGTTGAGGAAGTGACGCTGATGAGTGAGGGGTTAGCAGAAATGTTCAGATATAGTATTGATTCTGACAAATATAAAACCTTGCGGGAAGAAATAGATCATGTTCAAGCGTATATACAAATCATTCAGGTGAGATATCCAGAGCGAATTCAATGTCATGTGGATATTCCGCAATCACTCGAGGACCGGCTCGTATTGAAATTAATTCTGCAGCCGATTGTTGAAAATGCGATTGAGCACGGATTAATTCCGAAAGCGTCTAAAGGGAATATTTGGATTAAGGCTGAATCTTCTTCAGATCAAAGAAGCCTGGTGCTGAAAGTTACCAATGACGGGTTAGGTATTACAGCTGCGCGATTAAGGGAAATTAAAGAAAAATTAGAACTAGGCAGGCAGGTCAATCAAGCAGACCATCAGAAGCTGCTTGCAGGTCACGTGGGGTTATTTAATGTAAGCCAAAGACTCGCATTAAATTATGGTGATCAAGGCAGACTCAGCATTGATTATAATACTCAATCTGGGACCGTTGTAGAACTCAGACTGCCGCTTGGCGGGGAAGAGGAGGATGATGCAGATGCATAACGTTCTTGTCGTTGATGATGAGGTGTGGATGTGTGAGGGACTTAAGAAAATCATCTCCAAGCTGAAACTGGATTTTACAGTAACGGGCATGGCCAGTGATGGGAGACACGCATTGGAGAAGCTGGAACAAGATCCGTTTGATGTTGTGATCACCGATATTAATATGCCGGGGATGAACGGTTTAGATTTGATGCGTCACATGCAGGAGAAGCAGTTCAAGCAGCCGGTCATTATCATCTCGGCCTACAATGAATTCGAATATGCGCGGACTGCACTTCGATTAGGTGCAATCGATTATTTAGTTAAACCGATTAAGAATGAAGAATTATCAGCTGTTCTATCGAACCTCGGGGGGCTCTTATTAAGGAATAAAGAAGCTGTCTCCGAGGAGAATCAGACTTCTGATTTGTTGGAGTCTGGCGGGGGCGCCGAGCTGGTAAAGAAAGTGCTGGATATTGTAGAGCATTCATATATGGAGGATTTATCCCTTGCGATTCTAGCTGAACAGGCCGGTTTTAATTCTTCTTATCTCAGTCGTTTGTTTAAGCTGGAAACTGGAAAGGGGTTTGTGCAGTATTTGCGAGAAGTTCGTATGAAACATGCTTGTAAACTGTTGAAGGAAACGAACTTAACGAATGTTGAGGTGGCGAAACAGGTTGGTTTCTGGGACGAGAAACATTTCAGACGTACATTCAAAAAGGACTTCGGTATGACCCCGGGTGAATATCGAGATTCATGAAATCAAGGTGAATAAAGTAAAAAAAAGACCCTCCAAAAGTAAAAATGTGTGTCTATATGACATTGAGGTAAGCGTTTACAATGAAGTTGTAGCCATTGAACATATGAATCAAGGGGGAAAAAGTATGTTGAAATCATCTAGGTATCGTTCATTTTCAGTAATACTGTCAGCCGTTCTAGTGTTAACCTTGGTGCTCGCAGGTTGCTCCAATGGAAATGCAGGGAACACGCAAAATGAAAGCGGGAACAATAAAGGAATGGAAGGTGAAATCGTAATTCAGGTGTGGGGGGCAGACCAATCTACATGGGAAGGTGAAAACAGCCCGGGCCAAAAGGTAGTTAAAAAATTTAATGAAAAGTATAAAGGAGAAATTCGGGTAGAACCCAAATATGGACCATGGGAAAGCCATAATACATCGATTCAAGCGGCTTTTGCTTCTGGAGATGAACCGGATTTATTCCAGCTTCCTCTAGGCTCTCAAGTAGCAGATTATGTTGACAAGGACTTGATTCAACCGATTACGGGGTTAGTATCTGACACTTGGAAGGATCAATTCTATGAAGGAACGTTCCAAGAAGGTGTTAACCAATTTGACGGGAAGATATACACATGGCCTGGTACAGGTCCATCTCTAAGCTACATGCTGTTCTATAACAAAGAAGTGTTAGAGAATGCAGGACTTGAGCCCAAAGCACCTAGAACGTGGGATGAGCTGAGAGAGATGGCCAAGACCGTAACAGAACAAGGTAAAGGTGATGTGTTCGGTTTAACGTTTGGCGGTGGAACACCTGCTAGATTTACACAACTGGCTGTAGCCGGTTTTGCAGTAGGCGCGAGTAAAGGTGAAAGTCCTTTTGACGGATTTAACTTTATCGAAGGCAAATATGATCTAGATTCAAAAGCTTGGGTTGACGCAGTTAATTTCATGTTAGCGCTCAAAGAAGACGGCAGTATTCTACCCTCTTCCTTCATGATGAAAACTACAGAAGCAGAAGCGTTATTCGGTGAAGGCAAAGCGGCCTTCTTGTTAAACGGACGTTGGGGACTTTCTAATTTGAAGAATCTATACCCTGATCTAAGCTATGGTTCAGCGTATGTACCTACACCAGACGGAAGTGTTCCTAAGTTTGGATATACACTTGCATTGCCAGAGCGCGGTTATGTCATTGCTAAGAATACTAAGCATCCTGAAGCGGTAGGTAAATTTATTGAGGAAGCCTTCGCTTCAAAGGAATTCTATGACTTGTATATGCAAAAAGGGATTTCTTTAACACCGATGCCGGAAGTGAATGACAATGATAGTAATTATCCTTATCCTGAATTAAAAGAATTCGTTCAAGTGCATAACGATGCATGGATCCTAGGACCAGATCCGATTGCCCGCAATCCAGAATTAGTGCCTGTGTCCAAAGAAATTGGCAGCCTAGTTCAAGACAAAATGAAACCAAACACAGGTGAAGTGCTGCAAATGATTCTAAACGGGTCGGCAACCGATGTGGAAAAAACATTGAAAGAACACAATGATAAGCTGAACAAAAACTTGCAGGATGCGATTGAGAAAGTGAAGGCAGAAGGCGGCAATGTCAGCCTGGATGACTTCAAATTCCCGAATTGGGATGGCGTTACGGATTATCAAGAATAGTTAATTGTGAAATAAAACAGCGGTCCCAACGACCGTACCAAGTTCCTTAGGGCTGCGGTACGGTCGTTTATTTTGAACACATCATTGAAGGAGTGTAAAGCATGACAATGTATACGGAAGGACAGGGTAAGCCGAAAAATGTGATTTGGATATTAGTGGACCAAATGCGTGCCCAGGCCATGAGTCACCGACTAGACTCGAATGTAGATACCCCCAACCTTGATAGAATGGCCATTGAGGGCATTAACTTCACGCATGCTGTATGCGGTACACCTTTATGTTCACCGTTTCGAGGTTCATTAATGACGGGCAGGTATCCCCATCGTTCTACTGTTCCTGCGCTTCATTCTCCTATGTCGACGGAGATGAAGACGGTTGCGCATGCGTTCCGTGACCACGGATACCGTACAGGGTATTTTGGGAAGTGGCATCTTGACGGCAATCGTCCGGAATTAGATCTGACTGATCCTGCGCAGCGTGCAGATATTCGGTATATCCCACCCGAGCGAAGGGGAGGGTTTGAGGATTGGTATGCATTTGAAAATTCTAATCAGCCATATCACACGTATATTCACACCGATGATGAACAAGGTGATCCACAATCGTTCAAGATTTCTGGTTATCAGACGGATGGATTGACAGACTTGTTCATGGATTGGCTGGGGCAACAAGCGGGAATAAAGGCGGAATCTAACGGCAAGCCGTTCTTCGGGGTGCTTTCACTTCAACCCCCACATGACCCTTATGTGGCGCCGGATGAGGATATGAAGAGACATCGGCCGTCAGATGTTCAGCTTAATCCTAATGTCCCTGCGAACAAAGCGATTCAGGATCGGGCACGTGTAGAGTTAGCTGGTTATTATGCAGCGATAGAGCGAATTGATTATAACGTGGGAAGGATTAGAGATGAACTGACGAAGCTTGGCATCGATCAGGATACGTATGTGATTTTTTTCAGTGATCATGGAGATATGCACGGCGCTCATGGACATTTTAGAAAAATGGCCCCGTGGGAGGAATCTATTCGAATTCCTTTCCTAGTTAGTGGTCCGACTCGCCGAAGCTATAAAGCTAAGTCATCCGATGCATTAATCAATCACGTGGATATTGCACCGACGACTTTGGGACTGTGCGGTATCCCTGTACCAGCAACGATGGAGGGGTATGATTATTCGCAGCTGATCGTTGACCAGCCACCTTATCATCTGATGAAAACGTTACCTGATATGCCGGAAAGTGCCTATATAAGCTTACCAGTGCCTCAAGCTATGCAGCCCGGACCTTTCGAGGAGGGGATTGATCGACCGTTTCGCGGTGTGGTAACGCGGGATGGATGGAAATACGTTGCCCTAGAACACCAGCCTTGGTTGTTATACAACTTAAATGAAGATCCCTATGAGATGGTTAATTTAGCACATAACAAATTTTATCGTCGAGACTTGGATCGCATGCACAGCTTGCTAAAAGATTGGATTAAGGCGACGGAAGATCAGTTTGACGTGCCTGAACAAGCTTGGTATGACGACATTTAATAAATACAGTTTTCCAATTGTACGAATTGAATGGACTACGATGCTTCTAAAGGAGAAGAGTTGAAATGAACAAACCGAACATTCTTATGATTATGGTGGATCAGTTTCGTTATGACTGGATGAGCTGTGCAGGCACAGATGGGGTAAGCACCCCGAATATCGATCGCATTGCTGCTAAGGGTGTACGCTTTGAAAGAGCAGCCTGTAACAGTCCATTGTGCGGACCCAGCCGCTGCTCCTTAGCTGCGGGTGTGTATCCGCATCGCCTAGGCACGCTGGATAATGCAGTGAACTACCCCGCAACACAGCCGACGTATTACCAAGCGTTGCGTGAGGCAGGGTATCGTGTGGCGATGGTCGGAAAGTCAGATCTGCATAAGGGGGATCATTATTACGGACAGCACGGGGATTTGCCATTGATGTATCATTTAGGCTTTACCGATCCTTACGAAACAGAAGGGAAAATGAATGCAGCCTTTAGCCGAAATACGATCTTAAACTTTGATTTTGAAACGGATGATCGAATCGCTGGACCTTATCAAAGCTACTTAAAGGCTCAAGGCTTGTTAGAAGATTTTGTTGAGGATTACCGCAAGCGTTTTAAACTGAAGAAACTGAGAAAGCTGTGGGATGCCTGGCCTTCACCGCTGCCGGCGGAACACTTTCATGATAGTTTCATTGGGTTGAAATCGTGTGAGTTTTTAGAAACCGTGTCCACCGATTCACCTTGGCACTTGTTCGTCAGTTTCGTCGGGCCTCATGATCCTTGGGATGCGCCAGCAGACTATGTGGATGCTTATCCGGATCAACCTTTCCCGGACTCCATACAAGATGAACTTCACCTAAAACCTGAATGGATAAAAGCAAAATCCAAGCAGCATACGTCCGGCATGTCTTCTGAGGACCTGACGAATGTGAAACGGCATTATGGAGCGGCTATTAAGCTGATTGATGATTGGGTGGGAAGACTGCTGGATACGTTAGAGCAGCAGTATATGGATGAGAATACGATTGTTATCTTCTGTGCCGATCATGGAGAGATGATGGCTGATCACGGTTTATTTCAGAAAGAAACGATGTATGAGGGGGCCCTGCGTATCCCGCTCATTATTGCTGACCCGAACGCATCTAGGGTTGGAACGAGTGATGCCCTTGCCGAATTAATGGATCTTAATCCAACGATATTGGATTATGCAGGTGTGGAATATTCGCCGAAGCAGCTTGACGGTAAGTCACTGGTACCGCATTTGAAGCATCACTCAGAACAGCATAAAGCCCATCAGTTTAGCGAACTGACACATACACGAATGATATTCGATGGCCGTTATAAGCTGATAGAGAATCATAATGACATCAATGAATTATATGATCTGCAAGCAGACCCGCATGAGCTAGACAACAAGATTCATGACAGACCCGATCTAGTTAAGGCGCTGATGATGCAGATGTACTCACTAAGAAAATAAAGAAAGTGTGATAGTTGATGACAGAGCAAGCGATGAATTTTGTATTCTTCTTTCCCGACGAGATGCGAGCTGAAAGCTTAGGATGTTATGGTCATCCGTACGTTCAAACACCGAATCTGGATCAGTTTGCTGCCGAAGGTGTACGCTTCGATCAATGTCATGTACAGAATACGGTATGTACACCTTCCCGCTGCAGTGTGATGACAGGCTTATATCCTCATGTATCAGGCCATCGTACGCTGTGGCATATGCTGCGGCCCCATGAGCCCAGCTTGTTCAGATATTTGAAAGAAAACGGCTATCAAATTAAATGGTTCGGTAAAAATGATTTGTATGAGCGCAGCTATCTGAAAGAAATATTGGGCGATGACGCTGTAAGAGATTATGGGCAAGTGAAGCGGGAGACGTTTAAGAAACGCAATCCGTATTCTGAAGATGATCCTAGATTCTACAGCTTCCTGCTTGAACCGGATGTAACGGATACTAGTTTAACGGAGACTGAATTTTATATACAGCAGGCGATAGACTTTCTGCAATCTGATGAGGCTAAAGAAAAGCCCTTTATGATCTTCTTGCCTACCTTAAGCCCGCATGCGCCGTACGTTATTCCTGAGCCTTATTACAGTATGTATGATCCGCAGCAGGCTTCTGAACTTCGTCCTATTTCCGAAGCGAATAAGCCTTCATTTCATCAGCTAATTAGAAGCTACAGAAGGCTGGACCAGATCACAGACGATACGTTAGAACGGATTCATTCGGTATATCTGGGGATGATCAGCCATGTGGATGAAGTATTTGGACGATTAATGAATGCATTGCGTGAGGGTCATTATATGGAAGATACGACCGTGATCGTCGCTTCTGATCATGGCGATTATGCCGGGGATTATGGATTAGTAGAGAAGTGGCCTACAGGGATGGAAGATTGTTTAACTCGGGTTCCATTGATGATTCAAACACCTGTCAGCATGTCAGGACACGTGGTTAATGAACAGGTTGCCTTGTTCGATATTATGGCGACCGTGCTGGATCTGGCGGGTATTGAGGCAGAGCATGACCACTTCGCTCAGTCGCTTGTTCCACAGCTGGTCGGTGCAGAGGGTGATCCAAGCCGCTATGTCTTCGCTGAGGGAGGTTATGATCTTAGGGAGCCTCACTGCTTTGAAGGAGGAGTGGAGGCGGATGCATTCTTCGTGTTCGATTCCTCCAGCCCTTACTGGCCTAAAGGAACGCAGCAACAGGACCATCCAACCAGCGTGTGCCGAACGACCATGATTCGCTCGTTAGACTATAAACTCATTCGCCGCACCGCGGATGTGAATGAGCTGTACGATCTGAAGGCGGATCCGAAAGAGTTGCATAATGTCTATGAAGATCCTAGTTACGCCAAGATTCGAATGGAGCTGGAAGAAGCGATGCTGCAATGGTATATGCAAACCTCGGATGTGGTGCCATGGACAAAGGATTCTAGATTATTCATTGCCCCTGATTCATTCAACACTATGACGGGTCGAAAACAATAGATCATCACCATGACAAACAATCCAAGGGAGGTCATTACGTGGGACAAGATATTGCAGTTAAGGTCAATGCGAAGCAAGAGGGGACAAGATTTGAACACTTCTGGAGTAAATGTGTAGGAGCGGGTCGGGCGCAAGAAGGATTACGTGCGAATTGGTTAGAACAGATGAAGCAGGCAGCAGCGGACTGCGGCTTCCAATATGTTAGATTTCATGGACTGCTCCATGATGATATGTTCGTCGTTCGTAAGATCAATGGTGAGATCGTGTACAATTTTCAATATATAGATGAGTTATTCGACAGGCTGCTGGACATGGGGATTCGTCCGTTCGTGGAATTTGGGTTCTGTCCATCCGACTTAGCTTCGCAAGATGCAACCGTATTTTGGTGGAAAGGTAATATTTCTCCGCCGGCTGATCATCAGCAGTGGTACGATTTGATATATCGTCTTGTGCTGCATTGGAAGGAACGCTACGGTTTAGACGAAATTCGCACATGGTACTATGAGGTTTGGAACGAACCGAATTTCCCAGTATTCTGGAGCGGTACTAGAAGTGAGTATTTTGAGCTGTACAAAACGACAGTGAACGCCGTGAAAGCGATAGACTCTAAGCTAAGAGTAGGCGGGCCTGCCACGACCAACTTTGTTCCGGATGAGCGGTTCGACGGCGAACGTGAAGATCCGAGTAAACGTAAGGTTTCTGAGACAGACGTTATCAAGGACACAGACTGGAAGCCGGTCTGGATCAAGGAATTTCTAGCCTATTGTGCTAGCGAGCAGCTGCCTGTCGATTTCATATCTACGCATCCTTATCCGACCAATTTTGCTTTAGATGGCTTTGGAACGAGAACAGGATTCAGCAGACGCGTGAATTCTACCCAACAGGATCTCACCCTGCTGCGAGAAATCGTTTCGGCAAGCGCATATCCGAATGCTGAAATTCATTTGACAGAATGGAATTCCAGCCCTTCATCCCGGGACCACAGCCATGATTTCTTGCCCGCTGCAGCGTTTGTTGTGAAGGCTAACTTAGATTCGATAGGCCTCGTAGATTCATTAGCATATTGGACGTTTACGGACGTGTTTGAAGAATTCGGGGCTGGAACCTCTATTTTCCATGGCGGCTTCGGGATGATTAATTTTCAAGGGATTGTGAAACCAACTTACCATGCTTACCGTTTCTTGCATTTATTAGGGGATGAACTCTTAACGAAGCAGGATGGGGCGGTTGTAACGAAGCACAGCTCAACTAATACATTAAGTGCACTGTTGTATAACTATGATGAAGAGGCGGTGCCAAGCGCTGTTCCTTTAGCTTACGAAAGATCAAAAGCGGAGGACACGATGCAATTGGGGCAGTCGAAGTCTATCTCGATAGAGCTTGAGGGTGTTGATGCGCATGCTGTATTTATCGTTGAAACCGTAGATCAGGCGAATGGATTTGCGATGTCAGCTTGGCAAGCGATGGGGATGCCAGAACCCCCGACAAGAGAACAGACCCAGCTGCTCAAAACCCTAGCACATCAAACGAAACAAGAGATCGTGAAAGCTGACAAAGATGGACATTTAGTCATAGAACGGACCATTGACCTTTGGTCGATAGTGTCCATACGTCAACAATAGGTTCCTAGTAAAAAATAGACCCGCAAAAGTAAAAATATGAATCTTATTACAGCGTCAGTAAGCGTTTACAATGTAGTTATAATATAAATCGTTTACGGTTGCTGACTTGTAAAATTAAGGTTCTATAAGATGGATTAATTTCTTTGTTGGCCATTAAAGTCGACCGTGCTTGTATAGGGTGCGGTCGGCTTTTATTTATAACATCACAATCATGGATAGGCTTCGACCGAAGCTTTTCTTATGTTAGGGGGACAAGTCGTGAGAAAAAAACCAAACATTTTATTAATTACTACGGATTCACAGCGTTGGGATTCACTTGCGTGTATGGGAAGTTCATTTGCGCTTTCGCCTCATCTGGATCGACTTGCACAGGAAGGGGTTATGTTCACTCAAGGACACACGTCATCTCCAGTTTGTATGGCGGCTAGATGCAGTTTAATCACGGGCCTCCATACCCCTGTGCATGGTTGTATTGAGAACGGGGTTGAGCGGCGGAACGATTTCCCGACACTGCCTGACCTTTTGCAAGCCAACGGGTATCACAACATTATGGTAGGCAAGGCTCATTTTGGACCGATTCCTGAATCGTTTGATGTAAAGCATATCGTTAATGAGAAGATGGTTAATGCTGCGGATGCTTATGCTGAGCATTTGGCTGCACATGGTTACCAGCGTGTGAGCTCGCATCCTAATCCCATCCCAGAGCATTTATTCATGGAAGCGTTCTTAGTTGACAGAACGATTGAAGAGATAAACAACAGTAAGGAGCTCGACAAACCGTTCTTCGCCTATTGTTCGATGGTCAGTCCTCACGAACCGATTGATCCGCCTGGAAGATGGGCTGAGCTGTATAAGGATGTGACCCTGCCAGAGATCAATGCGATTGAGGGGGAGATCGATGCATTACCTAAGCAGCAACAAGCTTTGTTAGGCTTTTCGCCTAATGGGAAAGAACAGTCGCTGCGGACGAAGAACAGCCTGGATCAGCTGGCTGAGGCCAAAGGAACAATATACCATGAAGGCCTTCGCGATCAAGTCGATGAGCTTCGGAAGCTGTACTATGGTTTGGCTGCATATTGCGATGATCAGGTTGGTCGTCTCATCAGCTATTTGGACGAATCGGGTCTGCGTGAGGATACTTTAATCCTATTCTCTTCCGATCACGGGCTGCAGCTTTATGATCACAGCTTTAATGACAAGCACAACTATTATGATGAGTCATGGCGCGTACCTTTTATTATGAGTATGCCGGGTACTTTGCCGATGAATGAAACCCGGGATTTTGCCATTTGGAATGATATTCCAACAACGATTCTTGGTGCTGCAAGTGTTGTATCCGAAACCATGCAGGGGTTTGACCTGTTCACAGCGTTAAAAGAAGGTAAGCCCTCACCTCGCAAATGTGCCGTCGCGTCATTATTCAAATCCGCAGCGCTTGCTACGCACCGCTGGAAGCTGACTTATTTTTTCGATGAGGCCGAGGGGCAATTATTTGACCGCGTGTATGATCCGAATGAACGTCACAATTTATATGACAATGAGGACTACGCATCGATTAAACAGCAGCTGCTTCAGGCTTTGTTAACGTGGCGATCAGATTTGACAGATGTGGCTTATTACCACGAGCGTACGAATGAGACAATAAGCCGCCTGGATCGGCTTAACATAAAAGCACCTGTAGCTAGAAGGGTTATTCATGAGGTTAGAGCGATGAATGGATTGGACTCGGAAGTGCGCTTGAATCGTTTTGTTTCACACATGAATGAATGAGGAGTGGATACAATGAAGATTTTATTCTTGGATTTGGATTCTACGAACCCGACGCATTTAGGCTGCTATGGCTATCATCGCAACACGTCACCCAATATAGATAAGATTGCTGCACAGGGTGTTAGATTTACGAATTACTATACGTCAGACGCACCTTGTGCTCCTTCCCGTACTGCATTAATGAGTGGTCAATTTGGGATTCATAACGGTTTGGTCGGGCACGGCGGAACCGCTGGGGATATGCGGCTGCAAGGCCCAGATCGGCAGTTGAGGGGCAGGCTGACACGCGGCGGATCACTTCCATCTTATTTGCAGGTGATGGCTGACCTGAATACAGTGTTGATTAGCCCTTTTGCTCAGCGTCATTCAACCTTTGGTTTCTATGCAGGATTTAATGAAATCGTCAATACGGGCCGCTATGGGAATGAGTCAGCCGAAGAAGTCACCCCCGTTGCCTTGGATTGGATAGAGCGTAAATCACAAGAGGACGATTGGTTTCTATATGTGAACTATTGGGACCCGCATTCGCCGATTCGTGTGCCAGAGGCTTTCGGCAACCCGTTTGAGAACGAACCGCTGCCAGATTGGTTGACAGAGGAAGTATTAGAGAGGCATAGGCAGTGTGTTGGAGCTCATTCGGCACAAGAGCTGGATATTGATTTGCAGAACCGAACTTATACGAATCAACCCAAAGGGAATTATCCGCGTCAACTGGCCGAGATTAAGGATATGGATGATATGCGCAAGGTAGTTGATGCATACGACTGTGGTATTCGCTATATGGACGAGCATCTGGGCCGGTTATTTGCTGCGCTTGAGAAGCAGGGGGTTATGGATGAGTTAATCATTATCATCTCCGCCGATCATGGCGAGAATATCGGTCAGCTTGGTATTTATGGGGAGCATGGGACGGCTGATCATGCGACCTGTCGAATCCCGATGATCGTAAGATGGCCTGGAATGCAGCAGGGGTTAGTGCATGAAGGCTTGCATTACCATTTGGATTTATTGCCTACATTGGCAGACATGCTTGACATGCCAGCGATGCCACAGTGGGATGGAGAGAGCTTTGCACCTGTATTGAAAGAAGGCGCACCTGACGGACGCGACTTCCTGGTTGTCTCTCAATGTGCGCATGTCGTACAACGCAGTGTGCGATTTGGTGATTGGATGTATGTCAGAAGCTATCATGATGGGTTCCATTTATTCGATAAGGAAATGCTGTTTAATCTAACCGAGGACCCGCATGAGCAAGTGAATGTAGCTGCTCAGAACAAGTCGGTATGTATGGAAGCTGTTTATTATTTGAATGATTGGCATGATGAGATGATGAGTCGTTCCGGTGACGACCGAGACCCGCTGTGGACGGTAATGAAGGAAGGCGGTCCATTCCATGCCAGAGGATTCTTGGAAAATTATATTGATCGTCTTGAGACAACGGGGCGTTCGAAGCAAGCGGAGGCACTAAAGCTTAAGCACCCTCAAGAATTTTCGAATCCTAAAGATGAAGTGTCATTAGCTGTGATGAAGAAATTACGTTCCAAAATGTTCGGACATTAATGATAAGCGTGCGAAGGGGGATAACAGGATGAAAGCGATTGTTGTTTTACTGGATACTTTGAATCGTCATATGCTCGAAGCCTATAACAAGCAAACTTGGGTGAAAACGCCGAATATATCTAGATTAGCAGAGAAGACAGCACTATTTGATCAGCACTGGTCAGGTTCACTGCCCTGTATGCCAGCTCGCAGAGACATCTTGACTGGGCGTCTTTCTTTCCTAGAGCGCGGGTGGGGCGGGATGGAACCGTTCGATGTGACACTCACCGAAACGCTACGTAAGGCGGGCGTGTTCTCACACATGATAACAGACCATTATCATTATTTCGCTAGAGGCGGGGAGCAATATTGCCAGGGATTTGATACATGGGATTTTCATCGCGGCCAGGAAACGGACCCTTGGGTTTCTCGGGTTCAAGCGCCTGATATGCCCCATGAGTATCATGGACAGGTACAACCGCAGTATGAGAAGAATCGCAGCACGTTTGCTGACGAATCAGACTATCCGGGCCCTAGAACGATGCAGGCTGCTTGTCAGTGGCTTAATGACAATCGTGATGCTGATCAGTTCTTCCTCATGGTTGAAGCCTTTGATCCGCATGAGCCCTTCGACAGTCCGCAGGCGTACTTGGACCTTTATGATGATGATTACACCGGGCCTCGTTATGAGTGGCCTCGATACGATAAGGTTACAGAACCGCCAGAGGCAGTTGAACATGTAAGGAAGCGTTATGCGGCTAATCTGACGATGATTGATCATTGGCTGGGAAAGCTGCTGGATACAATGGATGCACTTCATTTATGGGAGGATACGATGGTGATTTTCACCACGGATCATGGATTTCTGCTGGGTGAACACGAATTGACAGGGAAGAATTTCATGCATGTATACAATGAAATTGCTCATTTACCGTTAATGGTTCATGTGCCTGGCATGTCATGTGCGGGAAAGCGAATCGCCGCCCTGACACAGAATATGGATGTGATGCCCACCCTGTTAGATTATTTCGGCGTGGATATACCAAGCACCGTTCGGGGGCAATCTCTTCTTCCATTGATTAACGGAACCAAAGAGAAGTTAAGGGACTATGCGCTTTACGGTATGTTTGGCATGACGGTGAACATTACGGATGGGAACTATACGTATTTGCGCGCACCTGTAAGAGAAGATAATACACCTTGTTACGCTTATACAGCTATGCCGACTAAATTCAGAGGGTTTCACGGAGTGGAAGCGCCTGAGCACATTGAGGCAGGAAGGTTCTTGCCGCATACAAACTACCCCGTATTCCGATTCCCATTCAGCCAGGAAGGAAAACCATTCATGTTTCTAAAGCATGCGCGCGAATCTCAGCTATATCACATTCAATCTGATTATGAACAAGCGAATCCTATAAAGGATCATAAGCTAGAAGCTTATTACATCGATCTATTAACTGAGGCCATGAAAGCGGAACATTCCCCTGCTGAGCAGTATGAACGGTTGGGTCTTCCTTGGGGTGAATAGCAGCTGGTCCTTGCAAGTTATTTTTGGAAAGGAGCGTGGTGACATTGAAGATACGCGCCGTCATTTTTGATCTGGATGGTGTTATTGTTTCAACTGATGAATATCATTACCAGGCTTGGCTGAGACTGGCATATGAAGAAGGACTTCCTTTTGACCGTGAAACGAATGAATTGCTTCGAGGTGTCTCTCGAATGGAAAGTCTCGACATCATACTTAGGACATCCAATACAGTGTGGTCTGATGATGAGAAGAAGCAGTTAGCCGAGCGGAAGAACGGATATTACCGCGAACTGCTGGCAGAGCTCTCACCTACTCATATATTGCCGGGTGTCTTAAGCTTATTGGAGGGCTTGAAATCCCAAGGAATCCAGACAGCGATTGGATCGTCCAGCAAAAATGCAAAAACAATTTTAACTAAAATACATTTACTTGATCAGTTTGCAGTGATTACCGATGGCACTGATATTAAGAACAGCAAGCCTGATCCAGAGGTATTCTTGCTGGCAGCTAAACGTCTAGGCTTAAAACCAGCGGAATGTTTAGTCGTCGAAGATGCCGAGGCTGGAATTGATGCAGCGATCGCGGCAGGCATGAAGACCATCGGGGTTGGTTCCGCGGCTCAATACGCTAAATCTAACATCGCTCTAGCGGATCTAGGGTCTGTTGATACACAACATATCATTCATACCATCTTAAATGAAGGAGATGCACATCATGATTGATTTAAGAGCAAAGCCCTTTTATTTGTCAGACGAGGACATTGCATGGGTCAATGAAACGCTCGCAAGCTTGACAGAGGATGAGAAGATTGGACAACTGTTCTGCCTGATTGGTTATTCAAGTGATCACGATTACTTGAAGGACCTGGCTGAAAACTATAAGGCGGGAGGTTTAATGTGCCGCCCTATGCCGATGGAAGAGACGATTAAATCGGTAAAAACGCTTCAAACCTATTCCCGAATTCCAATGCTCATCGCAGCGAATTTGGAAAAGGGAGGGTCAGGCATCGTTACAGAAGGTACAACGGTGGGTTCTGTTATGCAAGTGGCAGCTACCGATGATGATGAGATGGCTTATAAGCTAGGGGTGGTGTGCGGCAGAGAAGGCGCCGCTGTCGGTGCTAACTGGTCCTTTGCACCGATTATTGATATCGATTACAACTTCCGTAATCCGATTACGAATACACGAACATTCGGCTCGGACCCTGATCGTGTTCGCCGCATGGGTTTAAAGTATGTACAAGGTGTTCAAGAACATGGCATGGCCGCTTCCATTAAGCATTTCCCCGGTGACGGTGTAGATGAACGGGATCAGCACCTTGTAGAGTCGGTGAATTCATTATCAACCGAAGAGTGGGACCAAACGTATGGCAAGGTGTACAAGGCTTGTATTGACGAAGGTGCGATGACTGTAATGATCGGTCACATTATGCAGCCTGCATACAGCAGAAAGCTTGTCCCGGGTATTAAAGATCAAGACATTCTGCCAGCTTCTCTCGCATACGAGCTGACAACAACATTGTTAAAAGAACAGCTCGGTTTTAATGGTCTTGTTGTGACCGATGCTTCAACCATGGCTGGGATGATGATCTCGATGCCCCGTCATCAAGCCGTTCCGCAAGCGATCGCCGCAGGCTGTGACATGTTCCTGTTTACCCGCAGCTTGGAAGAAGACTTTGCCTACATGAAGCAAGGGGTTAAGGACGGCATTGTTACCCAAGAGCGCTTAAATGAAGCATTAACTAAAATTCTAGGATTAAAAGCAGCGCTTAAGCTTCATAAGAAGCAGCAAGACGGAACCCTTATTCCTTCACTTGAGCAGGCAAAGCAAGTCGTCGTAGCTAAGGAGCATCAGGATTGGTCCATCGAGTGTGCAGACAAAGCGATTACGATTGTTAAAGAGCAAGACGGGGTGCTTCCGATGAGTCCGTCCAAATATAAACGCATCCTGTACTATGATATTGAAGCGGCGGAAGGTTATGCGTACTCAGTACGAGCTGGTGTTGCCGAGATATTCATGAATAAGCTGAAGGATGAAGGCTTTGAAGTGGATCGTTTCGAATCTAAACCGGGTGTTGAGGGCATGCTGACCCCGCAAAGTGATGTCATTGGAAAGTATGATCTGATCATTTATTTAGCGAACATGATGACAAAAAGCAATCAAACAGTGGTTAGAATCGAATGGAAGCTGCCCATGGGTGCGAATGTCCCAGTTTATATGAGCAGTATTCCTACGGTGTTTGTCTCAGTTGAAAATCCGTATCATCTCTTGGATGCTCCAAAAGTAAGAACTTTCATAAATGCATACAACTCAAACGATCATGTGTTAAATCAATTAATGGATAAATTGATGGGGCGATCCACTTTTAAAGGGAAAAGTCCGGTTGATCCATTCTGCGGCATGTGGGACACAAGACTATAATTTAACAACAGGATCAAATGGCAGCATGAAACCGGGAACATGATTAAGTTTTAGATCTGTAATAGGGGGGCTTGTTATGGAAAGCGCTTTAGGCGGGAAACGTGTTACCCTGAGAATTGAGATGAAAACGGACGTTGTCCATTTTGGAGCTGTGGCTACTTGTATTTCCCGAAAAGGCGGGGACATTATTGCCATCGATGTGATTCAAACTGCGCAACATCATACGGTACGCGATTTAACGATCCAAGTGGCTGAGCTTGGACATATAGAGAATATAATTGCTGACGTCCAAGCTCTTGAAGGGGTCAAGGTCATTCATATGTCGGACCGCACCTTTCTATTGCATTTAGGAGGTAAGATCGAAATTAAACCCAAGACCCCGATTCACAATCGGGATGATCTATCCAGAGTATATACGCCTGATGTTGCAAGGGTGTGTATGGCGATTCACGAAACACCTGAGAAAGCACATGCCTTGACCATTAAGCGCAATACAGTGGCCGTTGTTTCAGATGGAAGTGCTGTATTGGGATTGGGTAACATTGGGCCTGCCGCAGCGATGCCTGTCATGGAAGGAAAAGCAATGCTGTTTAAGCAGTTTGCAGACGTAGACGCATTCCCCATTTGTCTTGATACACAAAGTACTGAGGAGATTGTTCAAATCGTTAAAGGCATCGCTCCTGCTTTCGGAGGCATTAATTTAGAGGATATTTCAGCACCTAGGTGCTTCGAGATTGAACAAAGGCTTCGGGAGGAACTTGATATTCCCGTGTTCCATGATGATCAGCATGGTACCGCAGTGGTCATACTGGCAGGGTTGATTAATGCCTTGCGTATTGTTAACAAGTCTTTTGATGAGATAAAAGTAGTTGTTTGTGGAATCGGTGCGGCTGGTGTGGCATGTACTAAAATGCTCCTTCAAGCTGGAGTCAAGAACCTTATCGGCGTTGATCGGCAAGGGGCCATTACGTCACAAACCGCATACGAGAACGAGATTTGGAATTGGTTTGCCCAACATACCAACCCGAATCAGGAAAGCGGAGCATTGCAAGAGGTCATTCCAGGGGCTGATGTATTCATTGGTTTGTCTGCAGGGGGCGTGCTTACACGTGAAATGGTTAAGACGATGGCAGAACAGCCTGTCTTATTCGCAATGGCTAATCCTACGCCAGAGATCATGCCGCATGAAGTAGAAGATATAGCTGCAGTTATTGCAACAGGACGATCCGATTATCCGAACCAAATTAATAATGTGCTCTGTTTCCCAGGCTTATTCCAAGGGGTGCTTAGATGCCGTGCTTCTCATATTAACGAAGCGATGAAGCTCGCTGCAGCGGAGGCGATTGCCTCGGTGATCTCGGATGAAGAACGCAATAAGCATTACATTATTCCCAGTGTATTTAACGAACAAGTCGTTAAACGAATTAGCAGCGCTGTGATCAAAGCAGCCATTCGAACAAGGACAGCAAGGCGTATTCCGCATGAATATAGATCGGAACAAGAATCTTAATGGGTTCGTACCATCCGAAAGGGAGGATCAGCGTGAAACGGAGGAATGTGCTTTTTATGACCACAGATCAGCAACAATCGGCAGCGCTGGGGATCGTAAATAGCAGCTATGTCACACCGAACTTAGATGAGCTTGCCCGCCGCGGTGTTCTTTTCACAGGGCATACGGTAACCGGAGCGCAATGTACGCCGGCGAGGGCTACTTGGATGACGGGACGTTATCCGCATGAGGTAGGCGTGAATCGGATTGGACATATGTTAGATCCCGAGGACCAGAATATCGCATATGTGTTCAACCGTCATGGTTATGAAACGGTATATTTTGGCAAATGGCATCTAGGCGAGGAGCCTGCGAAATATGGATTCAAGGTGACCGAATACCGTGCAGAGCCCATCGATTTATGGGGAGCGAATGTACTGCCAGGTTATCACAGTCACAAGGATGCTATCACCACGGCTCAAGCATTGAATTACTTGGACGATTATGAAGGTGAACAACCTTTCTTCATGCATGTGTCTTGGTATATGCCTCACCCGAACAACCCTGATCAGAAGACGAACGGTCCATTTGAGGATATAGCTGCCTTTGACGATAGCTTCGCAGCAGAGGATATGCCTATTCCGTCAAGTTATTCTCAAGATGATTTGTCCAGTAAGCCTGAATTTCAGCAAAAGCGAAGCGAATCGGGTGAGTCAAAGCTAACCGAAGCGCTTATCAAGCAAGATGCCAAACGATACCGTAAAATGATTGCTCTGATGGATCGCAATTTAGGCAAAATTATAGATAAGCTGGAAGCAAAAGGCCTTATGGACGATACGTTGATTATATTTACTTCAGATCATGGTGACATGCAGGGTGCCCACAGGCTTAGACTGAAAGGAGTACTTCCTTACAAGGAGCTGTTTGCAGTGCCATTAGTTATCCATGCACCATGGCTGCACTCCAAACGAGATCGTATTGATGAGTTAAATTCCAGCGCAGCGCTCTGTAACACGATGCTTGAGGCCGCAGGATTGCCTGCCGAAGCAGAATTCTATCCCTCTTTGTTGCCACTAATGAATCAAGAGAAATCAGACCCTTCCGCTCATGTGTTTATCGAACATTACAAAGCATATTGGGGCGAGCATCCTTTTAGAGGGATTCAAACCGCACGCTATAAGTATGTGTACTATTACAATGAGAATATAGAAGAAATGTATGATTTGGAAAACGACCCAGATGAGATCATGAATATCTGCAACGAGATTCATTATGCAGCGGTGAAAGCAGAATTGCGTGAGCAGTTAGACAGGTGGTGGAAGGCCACAGGAGGTTTAACGAAAGAGCCAATAAGGGATCCAACTTCAAAATGGGGACGTGGAGAAGGCCCCGATGTCTAAAAAACAGAACTCGGCTTACCAATCACTTTGGATAAGCCGAGTTTTTCTATATGTTTAAATCCCAAGTAATCCGATGAGATTTTGTCACTTAAATCTAAAATGGATAAAAGATTCCAATATATTCTATAAAAATACCTTATAATAAACTATTATTTTGGAAATACGCGAAAACATTATTCCAAAATGAATTAAAGTGAGGTATAATAGAATGAACAAGATTGATAAAAACCTCACAGAACGGATGGGATCCTATGAAATCTACGACATTTAATATCAAACTTCTTGCACAGATTTTTATGACCTTCTTCAAGATAGGACCGGTGACCTTCGGTGGTGGTTATGCCATGATCCCGTTGATTGAAAGGGAAGTGGTTGAAAAAAGAGGCTGGGTGAAAACCCAAGAGGTTACGGATATATTCGCGGTTGCGGAATCCGTGCCCGGTGCCATCGCTATTAATTCGGCGACGTTTATAGGATATAGGCTGGCGGGAGTAGCTGGCGCTATAGCTGCCATGACTGGTGTGCTGCTTCCTACGTTTTTCATCGTAGTGTTGTTGAGCTTATTCTTCTTGCAAGTTCAAGATAATCCCAAGGTTGAAGCTGCTTTTGTGGCGATCAGAGCAACGATTGTTGCCTTGATTACGTATGCGGCCATTAAGATTGGGAAGACAGCGGTCATTGATAAAACGACGGTTGCGCTTATTGCTATAACGGTTGCTGTTATGTATTTTGTCCACATTCATCCGGTTTTATTAATTATCGGCGGCGGACTCATTGGCATCGGTATTATTGCTATTAAGAAGAAGCTGGGCATGCATATCCAACTGGAGAAGGAAGAGAAAATGAAGTTTAAGTATACGGACTATTACATCGGAGACGGTATCTAGGAAGGAGGTCAACAGTATGCTTTGGGAGTTGTTTATTACTTTTTTTATGATTGGTTTTGTTTCGTTTGGCGGGGGTTATGCCATGATTCCGCTTATTCAAGAAGAGGTCGTTGAACGGCATGGATGGATGACGGCGCAAACCTTCACAGATGTGATTGCTGTTGCAGGGATGTCACCCGGACCGATTGCGACCAACAGTGCTATCTTTATTGGTTATGATCAGATGGGCATTGCTGGTGCTACGATCTCCGCTTTAGGTATGATTTTGCCATCTCTCATTATTATTCTTGCTATTGGTACAATCTTCTATAAAATTCAGAAAAGCATGATGGTGAAATCAGCGTTCTACGGACTGCGTTCCATCATTACGGGACTGATCATATATGCTGCTATATTATTTGCTGTTAATAATGGGCTTGTGGCCTCCTTTTCTTGGCACACAATAAGCTTGATCTTGATATTCGGACTATCCTTATTAGCATTAATACGCTACCGTATTCACCCCGTTTATGTCATACTATTATCAGGTTTAGTAGGCGTTGCTCTATACGGATAAATAGATGATAGGAAGTGTCATATGATTCCAAGTGAAGTCATTAGTGCTCGCAAAGCGAAAGAGGTTTATGACATCATTAGGCGCCGCGGCGTGATTGCTAAGATGGATTTGAAGGAAACCAGCGGACTGACGGTTAGTACCTTAACACGATTGCTGGATGAATTAACAGAACAAGGTTTAATACTTGAGGTGGGATTAGGTGAATCGACAGGCGGCAGACGACCGGTCTTATTTCGAACCAATCCGACCTTTGCGTATGTGTTCGGGCTGGACATTTCAAGAACGAATTCCAAGCTTGTACTGTGTGATTTGCATTTGAATAAATTAGATGATTATACATGGAAAATGGATGTAACGATGACTCCAGAACGGTTGCTTCAGGAGATCGTTGAAGTTGTAAATCAGATGCTCGTTAAGCATCATATAGATAAGAATAATATTTTAGGAATGGGAATTGGGGCTGTTGGGCCGTTAAATCGTCTAAGCGGAACCATTCTTGATCCGCAAAATTTCCCTTCCCCCGCATGGAGGAATGTCGACATTCGACATATTTCCCGGGAAAATATAGGGATTTATGTTACGCTTGATAATGGAGCAAATGCTGCTATTTTAGGTGAATATTGGACCGATTCGGGTGAAGAGATTGAACATATGCTGTACGTTCATGCAGGTGTAGGTATTCGTTCGGCGATGATTTCCGGCGGTCAGCTGGTTTATGGCGCTGTTGATATGGAAGGCGCTGTTGGACAGATGATTATCCAAAGTGATGGCCCGCCGCCTAGGCATCCTACGGGTAACTATGGCAGTTGGGAAACTTATGTATCTACTTATGCAGTTGAACAAGCCGTTAAAAGTGCCTTGAAAATAGGCAGAGCATCAGTGTTAAATGATACTATTCAACGCATCGACGATGTTCATTATGCCTTAATCGAACAAGCTTTGAAGAAACAAGACCCTTTGGTGATTGATATTTTTCATCATGCAGCATCATATTTTGGCATTGGACTGGCTAATTTGCTTAATATTCTGCATCCGCAGAAGGTGGTTTTAGGCGGACCGCTCATTTCGGGGAATAATGTATTCTATGAGCACGCAATACGCGTAGCATTAAACAAAACGTATTATGCGCCCACCTATAAGGTGATTTTTGATAGAAGTAAATTAGGGGATGACGCCGTAGCAATTGGTGCGGCAGCTAAGGTTATCAAAGAGCTTACGGATTAACAATTCAAACAGTGGGAGGCAGCGATATTCATGGAACAACAACCGAAAGCTTGCTGTAGTGCAAGTCGTAATAAGACGGAGCTTGAGTATTCTGAATCGTCGAATGTGAATGCGTCTTCATCGAGTGATGCTGTTATGGTGGATAAAAGTCATTTTGTGCTGCTTGAAGGCGGGGAATTCTTGATGGGAACGGAATCGAGTGAAGGGTTTCCAAGTGATGGAGAGGGCCCTGTTCGCAAGGTGACGATTAAGCGTTTTTATATGTCGCCCTATACGGTAACAAATGCAGACTTCAAAGCCTTTGTTGATGCAACAGGCTATGTGACGGAAGCTGAGCGCTTCGGATGGTCTTACGTGTTTCATTTATTAGCTTCAGAAAAAGTGAAATCGAAAGTGCAGCAAGTGCCTCAAGGGGTGCCTTGGTGGCTGCCAGTGGAAGGCGCGTATTGGAATAAACCGGAGGGTCCTGACTCTCATATCGATGCCCGAATGAACCATCCCGTCGTTCATGTGTCATGGCATGATGCCCAGGCGTACTGTAAGTGGTCGGGAACTCGGTTGCCGACTGAAGCTGAATGGGAATTTGCTGCGCGCGGTGGATTGGTTCAGAAGACGTATCCATGGGGTGATTTATTAAAGCCGGATAAAGAGCACCGCTGCAACATTTGGCAGGGGAAATTTCCGACGGTCAACCACGCAAGTGATGGATATGTAGGAACGGCCCCTGTGGATTGTTATGAACCGAATGGGTACGGTTTATATAATGTTTCCGGGAACGTATGGGAATGGTGCAACGACTGGTTCTCACCAGGCTATCATCGGGAGACAAGCGATGAGAATCCGCATTATACTAAGCCTACCGGGAAGCGTTCCATGCGCGGAGGTTCCTTCTTGTGCCATCGTTCCTATTGCAACAGATACCGTGTAGCTGCAAGAAGCTCCAATACCCCTGACAGTTCAACGAGTAATTGTGGTTTTCGTGTGGCTGCAGATGCATTGTAATACGATTAGGGCCGTCCTTTCTGGGTGGTCCTTTTTTTGGAAATAAGAAGTTAATGTTGACACCGCTTGCAAGATCATATAATGTTAATATTAAGTTAGTAAGTAATATTAACTAACTAAATAATATGAACGAGGTAATGAAGTTGAACAAGACCAAAGCCGTTGGTGTTCAATCCAATGATTTAAGAGAAACGAATAGACTGTCGATCCTTAAACTGCTCCAGAAGAAGGTTGCTTCAAGAGCTGAACTATCTTCTGAGTTAGGCCTCAGCAAACCTGCTGTTTCATCTATTGTCGTAGAACTTATTGAACAGGGGCTTGTGATTGAAATCGGGCATGGAGAATCTAAAGATACCGGTGGGAAACGCCCTATCTTACTCAGCTTAAACGAGCATGCGGGCCTGTTTATATCGATTTACTTTAATAGTGAATGGTATGAAATCGCATTGATGAATTTAGGCCAGAACATTGTTGCTTATCGCAAGCATAACTGTGAGGTAAACCCTGATTTTAAGCAGACCTTTGCGAGTATTGTGAAGGATGTTCAGTCCTTGCTGGAGGAAACACGTTTAAGAGGATTTGATCAGCCGGTTCTATCCTGCGGCGTTGTATTGAAAGGCACGGTCCATGCAGATCAAGGCGTCATGTCTTATTCGGCAACGATGCCGCAATGGAGAGACATTCCACTAGCAGCTTACTTAGAAGACTTATTAAAGGTTCCGGTCTTTATAGAAAATGATGCTAGAGCCAATACATTGGTGGAATTGTCAGAAATCAATATACAGCATGACGGGACCCTTGTATATGTATCTGTAGGCTCAGGAATTGGTACAGGCGTTGTATTAAATGACCAAATCTATCGGGGAAAACAAGGGGGCGCAGTGAACTTTGCCCACACAGCCTTAGTGCATGACGGACCTCAGTGCAGCTGCGGTAATAGAGGGTGCTGGGAATCTGTTGCTTCGGTTAAAGCGTTTACAGCCGAACTAAGGCGAAGAGACGAGCAATTGGCGGCCTTAAGTTTAGATGAAATTCTAGCACTTTATCGTTCGGGACATCAGATTGTGCAAGATGTATTACAGCATTATACCGCTTACTGGATCGGTATGGGTCTGGCCAATATTATGAATGTGTTTAACCCTGAAACGATTATCATCCAAAGTGAGATGAATCAAGTGGGCGATGAATTTCGAAACTACATTGAGGACATAGCTAAACAAAGAGCTTTGCCGTTTGCGAAGCATACTAAGATCATCTATTCAAGCGTGCATGAGTATTTGCAAGTTAAAAGTGCATTTGCAGTCATGATGCAGTATTTCTTCTCGAAAGAATACCATAAGCGTTTTGGATTTCGTTGATCAATGCAAGGGTGTGTTACTGATGAACACGACGGAACGCCATTCGATCCTGCGCCGCATAGGTTCGATGCAGCAAATTGCAGGATTTCAGAAACTTATGATTACAGAAGGCAAGGGCAAAGGGAATGAGTTGATTCAAGTTAGGAATGGCTCGGGACTATTGTTTCAAATTGCAGTAGATCGGGCGTTTGATATTAGTTTATGCGAATTTCAAGGAATTCCTATCAGTTGGTTGTCACCTACAGGTCCTGTAGCTCCTTACTATTATGATAAGGAAGGGAGCGAATGGAACCGCAGCTTCGAGGGCGGATTATTAGCAACCTGCGGCTTAACGTATATGGGCAAGCCGAATCTTGATCAAGGCGTTCACCTAGGTCAACATGGACGAATTTCCTCTACACCAGGACAGCTGTTAAGGTCAGAAGCATATTGGGAAGGCAATGCGTATTCGCTTGTGCTGAAAGGAATGATTCGCGAAAGCTCTGCGTTACAGGAACATTTGACGTTAGAGCGAACCATTCAGACCAAGTGGGGTTCTAATTCGATTGAAATCACGGATCGTATAACCAATGAAGGGTTTCAACCGGTCGAACATATGATGTTGTATCATTTTAATTTCGGCTATCCACTGCTCAGTGAATCAACACGAATAGATATCCCTGATGCTCACAGAAGATGGATTAAGGGTGAGGGACCTATCGAAGGTTGGGAGCGTTTCGATGCACCGCAGGATCATATCAATCCAACCGTTATGCTGCACGAACTTAATAGAACAGGTGACGAGCCGGCCCGTATTCAAATTGCAAATCGAATCCAGCATAATGGCTCGATGAAGCAGTTAGCGGTACAACTGGAATTCGATGCATCGGCGCTGCCTTACTTGACGCAATGGAAGCATTCAGGAGCAGGTCGATACGTGATGGGAATTGAACCTTGTAATATTACAACAGAAGGAAGAGCTTTTCATAGGTCTGCTGGAACCTTGCCATTCTTAGAGCCGGGCGAGTCTAAAGTATACCGTCTTAAGCTTCACTTCGAGCTGCAAGATTGATATGCATAGCGCAAACGCAAGCAATCATCTGAAGGCTTTATTATGCCGGAGGATATTGAAATACATTCGAATTCATTGCAGTTGATGTAAATTGGGATGGATTCAAAACTAACTATACGAAAAAGAGGGGATTAGGATGAAAATGAAAAACAAAGCATTAATAGGTTTATTGGTATTAGTCATGGTTGTTATGGCAGGTTGCAGCGGTGGAGAAGCACCAAGTAACAACACAAGCAACAACAACACAAGTGAAGAAGTAAAAAGTCAGTATCCCACTGGTGATGTAACGATTATGGTTCCATACCCTGCAGGGGGCGTAGCGGATATCATTGCTCGTCAAATTGCAACAATGGGTAAAGACCATCTTGGTCAAAATGCTGTTGTCGTCAATAGACCAGGGGCTGCTGGTACGCTGGCTGCTACTGAATACTTGCAGGAAAAAGCCGACACGAATAAGTTACTGTTCGGTTCCAGAAGTATCTTTGTCACTGTACCGCTTGTGCAAGACACACAATTTACGATTGATGACATCGAACCTGTCATTGGAATTGAGAATGTTGATTTCATTCTTTACACAAACCCTGAGAAATTCGATAGCTTAGAAAGCCTAATTGAATACGGTAAAACGAATACGATCAAATACGGATCTGCGGGACCAGGATCTGATCTTCACTTAATTCAAGCTGGATTATTCGCATTAGCAGATGTTCAAGCAGAAGCAGTTGTGTTCGGCGGCGGTGCGGAAGCGGTGAACAATGTGGCTGCAGGTCATATTGATGTAGCTGTAGGTCCTTACGGGGCAGGTAAGACATTAGTCGCAGAAGGCAAAGTTGTGCCGATCGCCGTAGCTGGACCTGAAGCGTACACAGGATTTGAAGGCATGACAGTTCCTTCGTTAATTGAACAAGGCTACGAGCTTAATTATCCAGGTCTGAATTTCTTAGCAGTTAGAGCGGGAACCGATGCTGCGAATATTCAATTCTTACATGATCAAATTGCTAAGATCTATGAAACCGAGGAATTTAAACAAGTGGTAAAAAATACGAACTTGGATTTGGCACCTATGAATCCTGAAGAAGTGAAACAATATTTGCAAGAGCAGCAAGCAACAGCAGAAAAACTTCAAGCTTTAATTGATAAGAAATAAAATAGTGCATAAATAACATTTGCACTTTAGAAGATGTCAATGAGTAGCTATGATAAGTGAGCTCTCCTTGGCATCTTTTATTAAGAACGGTTAGAGGGGGATACTATGAGGATTAATAAAAGTATAGTTGGCGGTGTGTTTTTTCTTCTGCTCTCCTTAGCTATATGGTTTACTATTCCGTATCAAATAAAAGTCTTGAATGAGGACATGATCAATGCACAGTTCCTGCCTAAAACAATAACAATGGTGATGCTGATTCTAAGTGTCCTGCTTTTAATTCAAAGTATAGTGAAGGCGAAAAAAAACGGTACGGCTGAGAAGGATATCATCACCATTCAATGGTCTGAAGAGACTAGGGTGTTGCTTGCATTTGTCCTGTTGGTCGTTTATGCGATTGTCATGCCCATGATAGGGTTTCTAATTTCGTCTATTGTCGTAAGCGGATTGGTTCTCCTATTAATGAAGGTAAAAAAATGGACTTACTACGTATATACGTTTGCGTTAGCTGTCTTCATTCATGTCATATTTAAATACGCTTTGAATATACAACTCCCTTAAATTGGAGGTTAGAGATCAATGTTTGGAAATATCGTAGATGGTCTAGGTGCTTTACTGACATTAGATAGTTTCTTGTTTATGATACTGGGCGTCTTTCTTGGGATTATCTTTGGTGCGATTCCGGGGCTGGGGGTCATGCTGGCGATTGTTATATTCCTGCCGCTTACTTTTGGAATGAATCCGATTGCTGGCATTCTGCTACTGCTCGGTATTTATTGCGGTGGAACGTATGGCGGGTCGATATCGGCTATTCTGATTAATACCCCCGGTACACCCGCGTCAGCTGCTACCTTACTCGATGGGTATCCTTTAAGCCAGAAGGGTCAAGCGAAGAAGGCTTTATTGATGGCACTTTACGCTTCAGTCATTGGAGGGATCATTAGTGCCCTTATCTTGTTACTGGCAGCTCCTCAATTAGCCAAGGTCACGATGTTCTTCGGACCGGCTGAATATTTCATGCTGGCTGTGTTTGGTCTGTCGATTATTGCAAGTGTGAGCGGAGATAATGTGATAAAAGGGCTTATCGCTGGTTGTTTAGGCATATTTATTTCAACGATTGGGATGGATATCTCCAGCGGTACGTTTCGATTTGCTTTCGGTAATATTAATTTAGCCAACGGCATTACGTTAGTGCCTGCGCTCATCGGTTTGTTTGCTTTCTCTGAGGTGCTTAGCAAGATCAATAACAAAGGGGAGGTAAAGCAAACATCGACAAACGAAGAAGTAGCTCTTAAAGGGGAAGGCTTAAAGCCCAAAGAAATGAAGCGAAGCTTAGGTACGATCTTTAGATCCTCAATTGTGGGCACTATTATTGGGATCATTCCAGGTACGGGGGGCGGGATCGCGTCCTTTATCAGCCATGATTTGGCCAAGCGAAAATCCAAAAATCCAGAAAACTACGGCAAAGGTGAATTGGACGGTGTGGCTGCGGCAGAGTCAGGAAACAATGGTGTCACGGGTGCTACGTTAATACCGCTTCTCACACTGGGGATTCCCGGAGACGGCGCTGCAGCGGTACTTCTGGGAGCATTTATGCTGAATGGCTTATTGCCGGGTACAAGCTTGTTTACGGAGCATTCAACGACTATTTATGCTGTAATGGTCGGTTTAGTAGTCGTTAATATCATTATGTTGGTTCAAGGCAGGTTTTTAATTAATGTGTTCGCAAAGCTTGCAAAGCTTCCTATTAGTATCTTGGTTCCATTCTTGATATTAACTTGTACGGCAGGAGCCTATGCCGAAACTAATACCATATTTAATGTCTACATTGCTGTTACATTCGGACTTCTCGCCTATTTCTTAATGAAGCTTGGCTTCTCACCTGTTCCATTATTGTTAGGTATTATACTAGGACCGATTGCTGAGGCTAATTTGAGAAGAGCGTTGATCATTTCAGATGAAAGCTTCTCTATCTTCTTAACACGTCCTATCAGTGTATTCTTTATAGCGTTGACGATATTGTCTATCGTGCTTGCTGTTATGAATGCCCGAAAAGCGAATAAAAACCGAGGATAAGTGTCCAAGGGAGGATATCGAGACATGACTAATAATAAGAAAACAAACGTGTTATGGGTTCTTGTTGACCAGATGCGTGCGCAAGCGATGAGTCACATGGGTGATATAAATATTAATACACCGAACCTGGACCGTCTTGCCATCGAAGGGGTTGAATTTACGCAAGCCGTTTCAGGCTCACCGCTGTGTACGCCTTTTAGAGGATCTCTTATGACAGGCAGATACCCTCATCGATCCACAGTTCCTGGACTGAATTCACCGCTTTCGACTGAGATGCCAACGCTAGCACACACCTTTGCCGAACAGGGGTACAAGACGTGTTGGATCGGCAAATGGCATCTAGATGGCGACAGACCCGAGCTGGACTTAACGTTAGAAGCGAATAAAAAGGATAAACGGGTAATCCCCAAAGAACGCAGAGGCGGTTTCGAGGATTGGTGGGCTTATGAGAACAATAATCAGCCTTTTAACTGCTGGATTCATGGCGAAGCAAACGGTGAGACGATCTCTTATCGCCTGCCGGGTTATGAAACAGACGCATTAACAGATCTATTAATTAACTGGTTGAAGGATTATGCCCGTTCTGTAGATGATCGTCCTTTCTTCACTTCATTGTCGGTTCAACCGCCGCATGATCCTTATGTTGCACCCGCGGAATGTATGCGAAATTACAACCCAGAGGCGTTAACATTAAGACCCAATGTTCCGAATGTATCCAGTGTTGCCGAGCGTGCTCGTGAAGAATTAGCAGGCTATTATGCTGCCATTGAGAGGGTAGATTGGAATCTTGGCAGAATTCGTGAGACGCTGCTCGAATTAGGTCTTGATCAGAACACGCAAATTATTTTTTTCAGTGATCATGGAGACATGCACGGTTCTCACGGACAGTTTAGAAAGCAAGCGCCTTGGGAGGAATCGATTCGAGTTCCGTTTATTGTAGGGGGACCTACAAGAAAAAGCTATAAAACGAAGAAGTTAGACTTCCCGATCAATCATGTGGATATTGCACCTACAACATTAGGATTATGCGGTATTGAGAAGCCAGAAGACATGGATGGTACGGATTATTCCTCCTTTATCATAGACGGTCAACCGGCTTCGGGAGATGTGCCCGACAGTGCCTACCTCAGTCTGCCCATTCCTACGTCTACACTTAAAGGAATTATTCTTGAAGAGGGTGTTGATAGGCCATACAGAGGGATCGTTACGCGGGATGGATGGAAGTACGTCGCTTTGGAGCATCAGTCGTGGCTCATGTTTAATTTGAAAGAAGATCCTTATGAACAAGTGAATTTGGCACACAATGTATTCTATAAAGAGAAGCGTGAACAACTGCATGAGAGACTAGCTCAGTGGATTCGCGAGACAGGTGATGAATTTGCGTTACCTGTTATAGGTTAGACATCATGGCGGGAGTTTAAGGAGAGGACCTACAATGAATATTATTTATATCCATTCACATGATACTGGACGGTACATTCAACCTTATGGTTATGCTGCACCAACACCCCATTTGATGAAATTTGCACAGGAGGGAGTAACGTTTCGCCATGCTTATTGCGCAGGGCCTACTTGCTCACCTAGCCGCGCTGCCTTACTTACAGGGATGGCACCTCATTCCTCGGGGATGATGGGGCTCGCTCATTTAGGCTTTCAATTGAAGGACTACAATCAGCACCTTGTTCAATTCTTAAATCAGCAGGGGTACGAGACGGCCATAGCGGGAATTCAGCATGAAGCGCCCGAGATCGAAATGATTGGATACAAGCGAATACTTGGCAATCCAGATGTGGATATGAGCGAATTTGATTTTGATTCTGAATCCTGGGATGTGCAGAATGCCCGGGCAGCAGCTGGTTATATCCTGGAGAAGAAGGATTCGGACCAGCCGTTCTTTCTCTCCTTTGGTATGTTTAACACACATCTGAATTTTCCGCCAGCGCGCAAGGAATTTAATCCGAATTATGTTATTCCGCCATTCCCTTTTTACGATAACCATCATAATCGTGAAGTGATGTCGGCATATATGACGTCCGTACAAATTATGGATGACTGTGCGGGTATCGTCTTAGATGCTATTGAAAAAGCAGCAATTGGGGATCAGACTCTAGTGATGTATACTACCGATCACGGTTTGCCTTTTCCTAATATGAAATGCAATTTGTATGATACAGGGATCGGGGTGTCGATGATGATCAAGACACCGGATAAGCTTAGACAAGGTGATGCAGTGGATGCGTTGGTTTCCCAAATTGATTTGTTTCCAACGATTTGTGATTTAGCTGGTTTGGACCACCCTGAGTGGCTTCAGGGCCGCTCACTTCTGCCACTATTGAAACAAGAAACGGATAGCATTCGCAGTGAGATCTTTGCAGAGGTTACTTATCATGCAGGATATGAGCCTATGCGCTGCATTCGCACAGAACGATACAAATATATTAAGTTTTACGATGAACACCAGACATTCGTGCCTGTGAATTTAGATGACAGCGGCATGAAGACCTTCTTAACAGATCATGGATGGCTGGAGCAGAAGCGTCCGAGTGAAATGTTGTTTGATTTATATCTAGATCCCGTAGAGCGTGTGAATTTAGCCGACGATGCAGGGCATCAGCCGATCAAAGAGGAGTTGTCTGCTAGATTAGCATCGTGGATGAAGGAGACGGAAGATCCTTTATTGCAGGGGGCTGTACCTTTGCCCAACGGCGGAAAGGTTCTTGGTGGTCCAGTTGACTGAGGGCAATGACGATATATCGAAGCGATACGCTATTTGAACCTAAATAATGCCATTTTGTACACTTGAGCAAGTGTGCGAAAATGGCATTTTTATCGTTGAGTGTATGTAGCTACTTCAGTCAATTCAATCTTATCCTTTCTTCTCTTCAGGGTATAATTTCTGCAGCAGCACGAGCGGTGAAGTATATAAGCCAGACAGCCCCATCACTTCTGCTAGATTATGAATGAGTAGAAAAGGAAGTAGACCTAAAGCCAGTGCAGCAAATAGAAAACCCGCCATTAGTCTCACAAATACGTTACTCAGAGTCATAATATATACCTCCCATCGAAATGTGTAACCCGATTATAACATATATTGACAGAAAAATGTGAATATTCTGAAAACTTTTTTGAATAAAAATAGGAGACTGCAACTGCACGGGATGCCTATGCCTCAGTGAAGGTTTCGGCAGCCGTTACAATTGCGAGCTCCAATTGCTCTGTGTAACCTGCGGTTTGCTCCTTTGTCCACCCGAAATATTGGGCCATGAATTGAATGACAGGGGCTTTCCACCGCTGAACCCAATCGATATCAAAATAAAGGCTGCTCGTTCTTCTTATAAAGAAATCAACAGGTGCAGCAGTCATCTCGTGTTCGATGCTGTAGAGCAAAGCGGCAAAAACCTCTAAATCCATTTGTGTCCCTTCGACTAAGGCTTCATTTGATTGTGCAATTTCGTATACCGTGGTGATATTAGAGCCATAACGCCGAGCAAGCTTCGCGGCTTGATCATAAGTGAATCCGATGTGTTCACCTAATCGGGCTTGTTCGTCTACGAAGTGTGCGAAATACTCAGCCTTCATATGACCGCCAGATAAGGTCACATGTTCAGTGGTGCAAGCTTGAAACGTTCTGCCTGTTTCCTCACGCAGCTGCTGTGAGACTATATCAACAACCTTTTCGGCCATTTTTCGATAACCGGTTAATTTACCGCCTGCAATCGAAATTAAGCCACTATCTGAAATGAACAGTTCATCTTTCCTTGAAATATCGGAAGGATCTTTTCCTTCTTCATGAATGAGAGGACGTAATCCCGCCCAGCTGGATTCGATATCCTGCTTCGTGAGCTGTAATCCGTCGAACATGCTGTTCACAGCATCAAGGATATAGCTCATATCCTCTGGGGTTACTTTTGGGTTAGTCTTATCTTGGGTGTAGTGGGTATCAGTCGTTCCAATATACGTTTTGCCATCCCTCGGAATGGCAAACATCATCCGGCCATCATGAAACGGTGTATCAAAATAAATCGCTTCGTTCAAGGGGAAGCGCTGCTTAGAAACGACAAGATGGACCCCTTTTGTGAGGTGCAAATATTTGCCTTGCTTGGACTGATCAGTTTCTCTTATGTTATCGACCCATGGTCCAGCTGCGTTGACGATTTTATGAGCGTAGATCTTGTATTGCTTGCCAGTAAGCTGGTCCACAACCTCAAACCCTATTAATTTGCGTTGTTCGTATAGGGGGCTTACAGCCTTTAAGTAATTTACGGCCAGGGCACCTTTATGAACAGCCTCCTTGATGATTTCAAGTGTTAATCTAGCATCATCTGTACGGTACTCGACATAATAACCGGAACCTTTTAAGCCTGCTTGTTTCAATAGGGGCTCTTTGGCTAAAGTGGATTTGCGATCCAGCATGTTGCGTCTTTCTGAAGCCTTAACTTGGGCTAGAACATCATACAACCATAAGCCGATAGATGTGGAGAACGTACCGAAGGAGCCGTTTTTGTATATGGGCAGCATCATCCATAGGGGGGTCGTGACATGCGGCGCATTGTTGTAGACGATTGCACGCTCACGCCCTACCTCAGCGACGAGTTTGAAATGGAGCTGCTTTAAATATCTTAATCCGCCGTGAACGAGCTTGGTCGAACGGCTTGAAGTTCCTGCGGCGAAATCCTGCATGTCAATTAAACCTGTATGCAGTCCCCGGGTTTGGGCATCTAATGCAATGCCAGCCCCTGTCACACCACCGCCGATAATGAGCAAATCAAGAGGTTTCTTGGCCAAAGATTGAATACACTGTTCTCTGTTCTTAGCGTGGAATGGAAGCATAGTGCAAACCACCTTTCTCTAGGTATACATGGTGAGAAGGCTCAGCCTGTAATGAAGAGTAACAAAAAAACCACAATGAAACCTCTGACTGCTCCAGAAGCCGCATTGTGGTAAGCAGATAAACTCGACACCCATTGATTTACTTGTTATTAGTCTAACGGCAAATGGCCCGAAATGCAATCTCCAAGCTGTGCCGCAAGTTATATCTTAAATTGCATCGCTGCTCTAACCGCTTGCTGCCAGCCTGAATATAATCGCGTTCGCACACAATCTTCCATCGCAGGTGTGAATGATCGATCCCTATTCCATGCGGACTTAATCTCATCTGTATGATTCCAGAAGCCTATCGCCAGTCCGGCTAAATATGCAGCCCCTAAAGCCGTTGTTTCATTCACGATAGGCCGATCCACCGGCACCCCAAGGATATCGCATTGAAACTGCATCAGAAATTGGTTCTGAACAGCTCCGCCGTCAACTCTCAAAGCTTTAAGGCTAATTCCCGAGTCTTCTTCCATAGCCTTTACGACATCCTTGGTTTGATAGGCCAAAGCCTCAAGCGTTGCCCTAATAAAATGTTCTTTTGTTGTACCGCGAGTTAAACCAAACACAGCCCCGCGTGTACTGCTGTCCCAATAAGGTGTTCCTAAACCGACAAATGCGGGCACTATATATACACCCTCGGTTGAATCTACTTGCGAAGCATACGCTTCACTTTCTTGCGTTGTGGTAATTAACTGCAGTCCATCTCTTAGCCATTGAACGGCTGAACCTGCTACGAAAATACTGCCTTCTAGAGCATAGGTGACTTTTCCGTCCATTCCCCATGCTATGGTAGTTAATAGTCCATGCTTAGATGCGATAGGCTGATGTCCTGTATTCTTTAATAAGAAGCAGCCTGTTCCGTACGTATTCTTCGCCATCCCTTCATCAAAGCAAGCTTGACCGAATAAAGCGGCTTGTTGGTCTCCTGCAACCCCAGTAATTGGAAGTCTAGCCCCGCCAAAGAGATGATCCGCTGTAGTGGCGAAGTGCTCGGATGAGGACTTGACAGTTGGCAGCATAGCTGGGGGGATGTTCAAGATGGATAGTAATTCTGCGTCCCATTTCAAATCATATATGTTATACATCAATGTGCGAGAAGCATTGGAATAATCAGTGCAATGCGCTTTCCCACCAGACAGCTTCCAGATTAACCAGGTATCGATAGTACCGAATAATAAATCCCCTTGCTCTGCTTTAGCTCTTGCGCCTTCGACATGGTCAAGCACCCATTTTACTTTAGTCCCTGAGAAATAAGGGTCGATTAATAATCCTGTTTTCTGACGAAACCGATCACCATGCCCTTCAGCGATTAAGGCTTCACAGATTTCAGCTGTTTGTCTAGATTGCCAAACGATGGCATTATAAATGGGTATTCCCGTATGCCTATCCCACACGACAGCTGTTTCGCGTTGGTTCGTTATTCCTATGGCGGCGATCTCTTGGGCAGACACTTGACCTTGATCCATGAGATTGGAAATGACATCTAAGACCGATTGCCAGATTTCAAGCGGATCGTGCTCAACCCAACCCGGTTTGGGGAACATTTGGCTTAGTTCCTTCTGAGCGATCTTAACGGGTTCCCCAGCTTTGTTAAATAGAATAGCCCTTGTACTCGTTGTGCCTTGATCAATTGACAAAATATATTTGTTCTCCATGCCAAGCCTCCCATGCGTGCATTTGAAATGAGGATGTTGCAAACATCTAATCCAATGAGCGGCTTGAATCGAATTGTACAACATCCCGGATATAAAAAAAGCACCTCATACTATGATGACAGAAACGTATCCATCATCATCCGAAAAGATGCACCCCAAACCCATTTGTTCCATTTGACTTGAGGATATTATAACGCAAACGGGTAAGGGTGTAAACGTTAACAAGCACTGTGAATGTTGCAGTACAACATAGCTTGTTAGCAAGCAAGGATATAGCCGTTTGGTATCTTTTCGTTGACGACTCGGAGTACGAAACGTTTGTAGTAGAACCTGCGTTTTTTTCTGTTGTCACGCATAGGTGTGAAATAACACAGCATTCATTAGATTCTATGTATAAAATAATGAATATTGGGCGATTAATGGAACTATGTGGTCGTAAAAAAAATGTTTGATCAACCAATATTGTGTCATATATAAACAATTTAGATGGAATATGATACATTATAAATGTTGATCCGGGGTTATATACAGATGGATATAATGTAATTATAAAGCGGTTACATGAATATCTTGTATACAATCTGCGAATGAAATACATAACGAACTGGGAGTGACAGGCATGGAACAATCATATGTAATGATTAAGCCGGATGGCGTGCAGAAGAAAATCATTGGAAGCATTGTAGATCGATTCGAGGCGAAAGGTTTAACACTGATCAAAGCTGAACTCTTAACTATTTCCCGGGAAACAGCCGAAATGCATTATCGTGAGCATCAGGGGAAGCCTTTCTTTGGTGAATTAATTGATTTTATTACTTCGGGTCCTGTATTTGCGATGGTATGGGAAGGAACGAATGCGGTTAGCGCGATTCGAAAAATGGTAGGGAGTACGAATCCTGCCGATGCAGCCTCAGGTACAATCAGAGGCGATTATGCACTCGATGTTGCCAGCAATATAATTCATGCTTCAGACTCGCTTGCCAGTGCTGAACGTGAAATTAAACTATTCTTTGGTTAGCTTCGTGCGATTTCTATTACGGACATAATTCGTCAGCGGATTGTGTCTATTTTGTTGGCCGCATGAATCAATTTCATAATTAACAATACATCTATACATTGTGCGAAATGTTGCTATATAGCGCATTATGGAAATGTTTCGCATGTATAATTCTTAGAATTAGATTGTGAACTGGACAGGCGTACAAACGAAATAAAGCTCGCTTCATATGATGTCAGCATGAATAAGTGATAGACCTTCTACAGCGCTAAGTTATGGTGGGAGTATACAGGGAGGGAACCATTCATGAGAAAAAGCTGGCATCTAAAGAATAAGTGGCAAAGGCATTTAGCTTTGTCTAGAGGCGATGCAGTCCGTCGCTACTTGCCAGAAACCGCATTACTTAACATCCAGACAGCAAGAAAGTTTCTGGATCGTTATCAGGTGGTCTTTATTAAACCCGTTTTCGGGAGTTATGGTAACGGTGTGGCGAAAATCAGCAGGACCAAGCGCAGCTATCGCGTTCAGTCGGGTTTGAAGGTCAAATATTTTGACTCTAGAACACAGGTAATAAAAACCATGCTGAAGCTGGCAGGTTCAAAAAAGTTCTTGATACAACAAGGAATTGACCTATTATCTGTGAATCAAAGACCGATTGACTTTAGGGTGATGTACTTCAAACCGTATAACAGATGGTTAAATGTAGGGATTGCGGGTAAAGTGGCAGCACCTAATAAAATTGTTACGAATTATAGAAATGGAGGGTCTTTCATCAGCCTCAAACAAGCATTAAGACGTACGAATTACCCTCTGGACAAGCATTTTGATCAGGTGAACCGGGAGATTCGCAACGTATGCAGAAACGTTGCTTTCCAATTCGGAGGAACATACAGAAAGTCCCGCAGGCTTGGTATCGACATTGGTGTAGATAAACAACTGAAACCATGGATTCTTGAAATTAATACTCGACCCCAATATGAATTGTTTAGACATCATCCGAATAAGCGGCTTTATCACACGATAGATAAGTTTACAAATCATATTATAAAAATGAATTAGGTGGATCAAGACTGTCTTCTACTTCTGTTAGCGGACGGTCTTTTTGTGTGCAATGAATTGAATTATTTTGTGGTTAATTTCTCCATTAGTTCTTCATAAGTTTCTACCGTTTTGTATTTGTAAATAGAGAAACCATTGGCTACTGTTATAAGATTTCTTCTCACTTCTACCACCAACAACGTGTTAATCAGTATTTTTTCTTTAGACTTTTCATCAGTTACTTCTATGAATGAATTCAAATTATTCCACTCCTTCTTATTGAATCTCCTATATTATATATCCTAATTTTTATTATACTATGCATGCTTGTTGAGCGGATGGACATCAAGATTAAACCTCTATTCATTTCTCCGTATGATTTGTACTATACTAGGAGGGAAGCAGTATCAACATGAAAGGTTATGGAAGCGATGCCGATAAATAAGTAAAT
>CAYUSG010000004.1:0-55637 GCA_964447355.1 uncultured Paenibacillaceae bacterium | reverse complement strand
GTATACACATCATCGACCACCCATAGGACTATTTCACGATCTATCCAACCACTCGGTGTATCTTTAGCCCCTTTTAATACAGCATCCTCCAGCAGTTCCAGCCCTTTGTAATCAAGTTCGAAGACATTCTCCAGATCAGCTAAGCGTTCCGCGCGCGTCTTATAGCTCTGCTTGCCAGTATCGTGTTTACGCTTCAAGAGACCTATAACCGGAAGACCTAAGGAATGGCCCATCCTGCGAGCTAACTGCTCCGCTTGGTTAAACCCGCGACTCTCGAGTCTAGATTCACTCAAAGGTACATACGTCAAACAGACCCACGCGTTAGGCGAAGTCCCCAGCTTAGAGCTCCACTGACGATAAACCGCTTCCAACATCTGTGCGAGAAGATCAGCGAAACGTTCATCGCCGCGGTATTTGTACCGAGCCAGCCACTCTTTCATGATCGGCATATACCTTACAGCACTTCGATTCGCCGCAAAGTATGTCTGCTCTCGCCTGACACAATCGGGACACTCATCGCCGCGACCGCAAGTGTCACATTTCAACACTTTGATCCACGGAATCAATGCCCTGCAATCCTGACATAGATTAGCTGCTACACGGAAGTTGTCAACTGAATGGGAATCTGATGCATCTGCCCTATACATTTGCTGACATACAGAACATCCGCTTGTCCTTACTTGAAGCCATCCTTTCGAACTAGATGCTATTTTTCGGAACCTTTCCCATAAAACATTAGTTGTACCTTGGTTATACCACATACACAGCACTCCATTCTGTGAACTAGATTACTAAACGATTACTACTTTTGACTTGGGACTGAAAAGTTCAACTTCCTAACACAACAACATGCTTACTCACCTTCAAGTAAATAGCCCTTACGCCTCGCGGTGCGGTTCATCATCGTGATTTGTCGGATGGCACCCATAACTGATTCTGTTCGTTCAGCACTTGCAAAGATCACTTTGCCTCGCGGATCATCCTTAGAACGACCTGCACGTCCAGCCATTTGCACCAAAGCCGCCTCATCAAACAAACTAGAATCACTGTCTAGAATAAAGACATCCGTCTTAGGCACCGTTACCCCTCGCTCCAGAATGGTAGTCGTCAGCAGTACGCGAATCCCGCCTTGTCTAAACTGCTTCACCTTCTCAGCACGATCAGGGTCCTTGGAGGAAGTCCCATCCACAACAATATTCGGGAATGCCTTACGAAAATAAACCAGCAGCGGCGAGATCCACTGAATCTTCGGAATGAATACAAACACCTGCGCCCCCCGCTCGATAGAATGCTGCAAATCACGCTTTAAGCGATTCGGAAGACTGCCTTTCTCCAGCCATTGCCGTAGCGAGGGAGTTCGAACTAATCTAGGAACAGGAAGCGGATGACGATGGTATCGAACGGGCACCTTGGCGTGATCTAATCGTCCTTTCCGAACTTCACGCTGTACATCCTTCGGCGGTGTAGCCGACAGAAAGATATAGTTTCCCCCAGGTCTACAAACCTTAAGTGCAGCATACTGAAGCATAGGATTGTTATGAAAAGGAAATGCATCTAGTTCGTCAATAACAATAAAATCAAACGCTTTATAGAACCTTAACAACTGATGTGTAGTCGCTAACGTAATGTCCCCGCTATCCCAGCGCTGCTCACTTCCGCCATATAATGTTACGATCGATTGGTTCGGAAAAGCCTTCTTCAGCCTCGGCTCGAGTTCAATAATGACATCCTTACGCGGGGTTGTTACAAGAACCGATCTATGGTGGAGCAGCTCCGATTCTATCAGCGGAAAGATCATTTCTGTTTTGCCTGCGCCTGTAACCGCCCATATGAGGAATTTCCCCGGAGTAGGTCCCTCCGTTTTAGAAACTAATCCCTTCGTAATACTGCTACCATTAGATGCCTGTCCATTGAGAAAATGTAGACCCGCACTTACCGCTTCCTTCTGTGCAGGGCTTAACCCCCATTTTTCTATTAACTGCGCATCAGTTGGCATCGGTTTCTTACTTATCCATTCAATGCGATGTAAAGGAATAGTTTCAGTCAACTGAGTTTGGTTCCATGCTCCATCACCGCATATATGCGCGCTAATCCTCGGTTCATCAACTTCGTCCACCTTTGCAGATCCGCTAATTAACGGTGAGCACACCTTCACTCGCCCCATCGTTAAACAGCTCTGACAGTAACAACACTCCATTTCACCACAACTTGCACATGAGGACGGAATCAGTTGCTCCCCGCTGCTGCCGCAGCGATTGCATCGTAAAGTTGAACGCTTAGATGAACCAAGCAGCCAATCCGACCGTAATGGTTTATTAATGTAGTTCTTAACAGCCAGTAATACCTTTCTCCATTGCGGCCTTACACTCTCTTCCTCTGCGGCTGATTCATTGCGAAATCGATCTGTATACGGATCTGTTAAGTTCATACCACTCCGAATGCTAAGATCCCCCTTCAGATAGGACCGCTGCACTTCTGCTCTCCATGCTGTAGTTCCGCCTGATAAACTATTCGGGTTAAGCAACAACTGAATTTCCTCAGGCAGCAGTTCTCTGCCGTTGATTCGATGAACGAGATCGATCCCCGACCCATTTCCCGATCCCTCTAAATATGTCACTCCCCTGTCAGCGGTCAAAGATCGATTGTAAGCTTCCGACTGCCCTCTTAAACGAACTTCTACCACACGCAAAATAGCTCCTATATCATCTGATCGATCCTTTGTTTCACCCATCGCACCTTTGTCTGAATCCCCGCTGCTGCGAGTTCCGCTCACATCCCGTTGAATCCCCTCCATGGCCCGCCTTAAGCGTCTCTTCCAATCACAATAATCTTTAGTTAATCTACTGGATATAATGTCTGTACTTATGTCGTTACCTTTCCCTCTGTAACCCTCATGCTCAATAAAGCTAAGCGCCCAATGCAGAGGAACCTCCGGTGTCACCCGAAACATATGGACATAGTTCAAGTTGTTCCCCCAATACATCAGATCAACTTGCATGTCAAAGGAAATATGCCACTTCCAAACGTTATCCAGTTCAATACAGTATAGTGAAACCTTCAATAGCTCACACCCCCCTAACAGATTAAGAACTTCACTCGATTTGATCCGAGAATGGTTCGTTACACCGCAAACAGCTCCATTTTTCAGTTTGAAAACACAAAAAAACACACCCTAGTCCTATTTGACCGGGGTGTGCTTCACGCCCAACTCTATGCTTATCATTCACCTATGATGCTTCATTTACCTCACTGGACCAACAAGTCCAAGCTGCCTGAGATCTTCTTGACGATTTAATCTGTAAATTTTAACCTCAGGTCGAACACGGGTAGAAATAACCGCATCTGCACCTGTTTGGCAGGATTTGAACCGAATATGGGCGCCTCTGTAATGGCTTAATTGCTGCACTATTGCTTCAGTATCATCTGATGACCCTTCGTCCAAAACGGTCACATACAGCCCTTTGCCCTGAAGCCAAGCTAGAAAACTTAAGTATCGAATACACCATTCAACATGTGTTTGGTGGTTGTACGTGACGAGAACCACTTGGTTGCTGTCCTGTTCACGCTTGCCGAACATCGCATACCACACATGTATAAAAGCAATACAGCTCGCATAGATGCCTACAATCCATAAGATGCTTACAATCATCGCGGCCGACCTCCTTTATACAGGCATTATATGCCGGCAGGAGGTTTGAAGTTCCTATGTCCGTATTACAGCGTTACCCAACCATTCTTAATTGAAGCAATAACGGCTTGGGTCCGATCATCGACTTCCATTTTCTGAAGAATGCTGCTGACATGGTTCTTCACTGTCTTCTCACTAATAAACAAATACTCACCGATCGCTTTGTTGCTCATACCTTCAGCCATCAGCCTCAACACTTCGGCCTCACGCTTGGTAAGCGGGCTTTCTGGTGAATCTATGTACTGCACACCCGCTTCCTTCGTAGCAGCAGGCTCTAGAACTCCCGCTTCATCCAGATAAGTCATGCGACGTAACTGATTAATAAGCTTACCCGTAACTTTCGGATGAATGAATGCATGGCCTATCACCACAGAACGAATCGCCTTAACTAATGATTCTGCTTCCATATCTTTCAATAAATACCCTGAGGCTCCTTTGCGGAGCGTCTCGAATACATAGCTTTCATCATCATGAATCGATAGGATAATCACTTTCACTTCTGGAAAAATATCCTTGATGCGCTGCGTTGCCACAACCCCATTCTCGATAGGCATATTAATATCCATTAATACGACATCAGGCTGTTCTCGGTTGCACATTTCAATAATTTCAATCCCATTGCCGCATTCACCAATGACTTCGAAATCATCTTCCATATTTAAAATTCGCTTTAAGCCTTCCCTAAACAATTGATGATCATCGGCAATCATGAGTCTGACTGTTCTATTCGTTTGTGTTTCCATCGTCTTTCTCCTTCCCTTGATCCATACCGTAAGGTATGAGCATGGTGATTTTGGTACCAGCATTTGGTTCAGATTCGATGTCAAATCTGCCTTCCAGCAGTTCCACACGTTCCCTCATACCAATCAAACCGAAATGATTGCCTTGTCGTATCTTGAGCTGGACCTTATCTAAGTCAAATCCTTTACCATTATCCTGTATTACAATCTTGGATCTTTGCTTCTGATAGGTTAGCTCTATTCTTAAATGTGAGGCTTCGGCATGCTTCAGAACGTTTGATGATGCTTCTTGCACTAATCGATAGATGGCGACCTCTAATCCAGATGGCAACCGAGTTTCTCTGCCGCTGATAATGAATTCTGTACGCAGTTTATTTTTATCTTCAAAGTCTTGGACGAATTTCCTAAGCGTAGGCACTAGTCCAAGATCGTCAAGCGCCATCGGTCTAAGGTTAAATATGATCTTGCGCACTTCTTCCAGCCCTGAACGAACCTGTTGTTTAAGCTCAGAAATTTCAAGTCTGGCAGCTTCATGCTCTTCCTTCGCAATCATACGTTCTGCAATCTCAGTCCGAAGCACCACATTTGCTAAGGTTTGTGCTGGTCCATCGTGCACTTCTCTGGATATCCGCTTGCGCTCCTCTTCCTGCGCCAAAATAATCTTCAGCCCAATCTGCTGTCTGTTCTTCGCAGATTCCAGCATACGTGTCACTTGACCCAAATCGCCTGATAAATATTCAAGTACTACATTGACCTGGGAAACTAACACTTCCGCCCGCTCAATGGTCTGTTCGACTTTCTTGATGCGCCGATACAGGTCCTCCCGCCTAGCACGAAGGGTCCCCTCTTTCTCCCGGTAAATGAACAATTCCAGCTGCAAGTTCGTTGCTACTTCGTACGCTGCTTTAATATCTTGTTCCGTGAATCGATTGAAATCTCGGCTTACTTCTGTTAATCGCACTCTAGCTCTTCTATAATCGAGCTCCAGCTTATCGACATTCTCGATCGTCAGCTTCGTTTCTTCAATAATTTGCTGGAGCTCCTTATTCAAAGCATCTTTTTCAGAGCGGGCACTTTCGCTGATTTCAAAGATCTGGTATTTGCTGCTGTCCATCACATTTATCGCATTTTTGAGAATCTTATCAATCGCATCAACTTGTACACCCAACCGTGTCCCTACTCCCTATACTAGATTATAGCTTTATTGTAAACTATTTATTGACCACGTAACTACTAATATTTTATCATATTTAATTCGTATAAATTAGGCCTAGGGACCCAATCGAAGCTTTATTCCAGAATAATAGATTTGGTCTCCGAATGATACGAAACCTTCCATCCCAACGTTTCAGAGATGAGCCTTAACGGCACCATGGTACGTCCACTCATTACAGCAGGGGCTATAGGTGCTTCTGCTCGCGTACCATTCACTACCATCCAAGTCTGATCAATCCACATATCCATCATTTGATGGCCGCGAATGATCGTCGCTTTCTTCTCCTTACCATCCCAGCCTACCTGTCCGCCTAAAGCTTCCACGATGAATTTAATAGGCACAAGTGTATTTCCATCAATGACTACAGGAGCTTGATCCATCTCTAATTGCTCTCCTTGCAGTTGCATCGTTGTGCTATTCAAGGTTAACTCTACCTTGTTCTTCTCCAGCTCTGGCAGATTACCGCGATATTCGAAACGAATATCATCAAATCCTACCGCACCGAACACTTCGCGTTCATCTTGTCCTTGTTCTGGATTAGCTACGTACAGCTTCTTCAGGGTAATAGGATAAGCCATGTTGTAGTCTGTTAAGTTAACCGTGAAGTCTCTCCAGCCGTACCAGTTGATCGCTTGGGTAATATCCACACGATGAAGCGTCCCTTTTGCATCTACGATTTCAGCCCGCAACCAGTTCAGGCTGCCATCACCAAGCGCTTTCAGCTTCATCTGCAGAGGTTCGCCCTCTAAAGTAATACCTTCATCCCCATTAAGGTTCGCATAGGCCGCCTTCGTTCCTGTCCCTTTGCTAAAGTTATATTCAATATGAAGGACACGATTGCTTTCATCCAATCCCGGCAGGCCAAATACTACTCTTGATCCACCTTTTACCTCAGCTGGATAGCTGGAGAATGCAATGGGGTATTCAAAGTCCGTGAAATCCGTCCAAAGTTTATCCACTCCGATCGGTAACGTTTTCTGTGTACTGAAACCCTCATAGCGAGCAATAATTCGTGCTGCACCTGTATCGAAGACTTGATCCACCTTCAACTGATTGCCCGATACCGTCCCTTCAAAGCCTTGCAACTCCCACTGGATAGATTCGGCCGGAACCGTCCGTTTCACACCCGTATCGGTCTCTGCCACAACAGGCAGTGTATAGGTCGATCCTGCTGAAATCGAATTGATGTCGCCTGTAATGGCTAATGATGCTAGGTCGTTTCTTCCCACGACTTGAACAGGGGCAGTTTTGACTTTATCGCCCAGCTTCGCTTGAATCGTACTGGATCCGGGCTTGGTCGGTTTGAATGAGTGCTCGACGAATTCACCGATCGGTTCTTTGACTGTCCAGCTAAATTCCGAACCATCAACAGCTATCGGATTGAAGTACTGGTCATACCCTTTAATGTCAATGGGTGTTGTTTCACCGATAAATAGAATAGGTTCAATATCTATCAGCATGCCGGACAGCGTGCCTTTGGGTGCAAGTGAATACACACCTAGTCCATTCACAACTCTGCGTTGAAAGTTATTCTCCGGTTTATTCGTTAATTCAACATTCGTCTCACCAAGCGGTCTGCTGACGAGCTGAGTGGATCCCCCTCCGTCGAGGTTAAGACCTTTCCATACACCAACGCCTATCATAGCTCTCTTAAACTCATCCAGGCTCATGCCCTTGCTGTCCCCGCTTGCATCTACTGTAATCAGGAACACATGACGTTCATCCTTAGAGTAGCCAATTCCTGTTCTAGCACGATATCCTCCCAAGCTGCTAACATCTCTTGAATAGTAAGATGGCTTTCCTTCATGCACTAGAATGGTATGCCCGCCTATCATCGTCTTAAAAGATCCCGCAGGATACACTTCATTTGAATTTTTGGCTTGCAGCTGGTAGTCTACCTCGATCCTATCCCCCACCTTAAGCTGCTCTGTAATGAAATCAGATCCTTTATGTGCTGCTCTTAGAATATATCCGTCTTCTGGCGGTGACATCGGCAAATACTGCTTTTCTACGATTTGTTCAACGATACCGTTTCTCACTAAAACCTCTGTTGGGGTGGTTGCTCCATCATCCGCACGTTTAGTACTGGCCCATTTATCCGTATACAGGTATATATTATTCGTATGACTGTGCTGTTTATCGTCAGTCCAATAAAATGTTTTATTTAAACCTGCCAGCGGATAAGTTGCGCCACTAGGGGCAGTTATCGTGCCTTGAAACTTAAACTGATCGATCATCGGTTTGCCTTCTGCAGTGATACCAAAAGCGAACATCCCATTTAACAAGCTCGGTGAAGCCACCAACTCACCATCTGAAACCTGAGGTCCAATAGGCGCACCTTCGGCTGCTACAGCATAGTAATCCCCATTGACCCCTGCAACCGCACCTGTCTCTTTGACCATGCCAAGTGTCGTATTGCGCTTAGTAAACTGATCATTAATGCCTGTCATCACATCAAGGGTAACATGCGGGTTATGAAGGTCGATTTTGACCACATGTACGTTGGCCTTTACTTTCGCTTTACCGCGAACTGAAGTCCAAACATATTTCTGAAGTGTAGCACCAGAGGTGATTGGTGTTTCTGAGACTTTCGTTAGTGTAGGTTCTGTTGCTGCATAAACGGCTATGGGCTGTATATCCACCAATGAAATCGGCTGGACAAGCAGCGTCGCGGCTAAAATGGCCGAAGTCCATCCCTTCAAGGCAGATGTCTTGCTGAAATACTGCTTCTTACGCTTCATTATGTGTAGGTCCTCCCCTTCTGCTCTTCTCCCATATTTCCATCTATTAGAATCAACTATGTTGTTGATTCATTTATGTCTGCATCTATATTAGACTCCGAAACCTAGTAAAAAGTTACAGGACAAAAGGAGGGAATTAATAGAAAAAGTTTCGTCAAAATACGACAAATACAAATAACCACTGGTAAGTACCAGCGGCGTGCATTAGATATGTGACGTAAAATACCTTTTATTGTTTACTACTCCGATAGGAATAATAGATTTTGGGGATGAACACGTGATAAGTCAAAGGGACATCCAAAAATCGTATTTTGACTTTTGGTTGCCCCTTGTCATGTTTTAAACCCTGATATATCCATGTTATACCCAATTGTATTTTGGGCATTTAGCAACCTAACGACTTAAGCTTGAGCGTCAGCTTTAAGCTGATCTGCTTTGTCGGTACGTTCCCAAGGCAAATCAATATCTGTACGCCCGAAATGACCATAAGCCGCTGTTTGTTTGTAGATCGGTCTGCGAAGGTCTAGCATTTTGATAATGCCTGCTGGGCGAAGATCGAAGTTTTTGCGGATAACCTGCTCCAATACTTCTTCTGATACGCTGCCTGTGCCAAACGTATCAACGCTAATGGACACGGGTTGTGCTACACCAATAGCGTATGCCAACTGAATTTCACATTTCTTAGCTAATCCAGCTGCTACGATATTCTTAGCGACATAACGAGCTGCATAAGCTGCGGAACGATCCACTTTCGTAGGATCTTTACCGGAGAATGCACCGCCGCCATGACGAGCATAACCACCGTAAGTATCTACAATAATTTTACGTCCTGTTAATCCAGCGTCGCCTTGAGGTCCACCCACCACGAAACGTCCTGTAGGGTTAATGAAATACTTCGTATTCTCATCTAACCACTCAGCAGGAACAACTGCTGCAATAACATGTTGGCGCAAATCTTGTTGAATCTGTTCCAATGTTATTTCCTCACTGTGCTGTGTGGATATTACAATTGTATCTACACGTTTAGGTTGATCATCTTCGTATTCAATCGTGACTTGTACTTTGCCGTCTGGACGAAGATATTCTAAAGTTCCATTCTTGCGTACTTCAGCCAATCTGCGTGCCAAGCGGTGAGATAGTGCGATCGGAAGCGGCATTAACTCAGGAGTTTCATCTGTCGCATAACCGAACATTAAACCTTGGTCCCCAGCTCCAATATTCTCGGTCTCTTCTTTCGCATCCTCAGTACGATTCTCTAACGCAGCATTTACGCCTTGCGCAATATCAGGTGACTGTTCGTTAAGTGCACTAAGAACCGCGCAGGTGTGATGGTCAAAGCCATATTTTGCACGTGTGTAGCCAATGTTCTTCACAGTTTCCCTTACTATGCCTTGAATATCAATGTACTCCGATTTACTGCTGATTTCCCCTGTAACAAGAACTAAACCTGTTGCTACAGAAACTTCACATGCAACACGTGCATTGGGATCTCTTTCTAAGAATGCATCTAATACAGCATCCGAAATCTGATCACAGATCTTATCCGGATGGCCTTCTGTTACGGATTCAGAAGTGAATAAACGCTTTGCCATACTGATCTACCTCCCATTATAGTGGTCAACTGAATCAATTTCGCTATCTGGAATGAAACAGAATTAAACCTTTATATCGTATGATGGTTTAGAGTTATTGGAAATGATATTAATCCTGTGTGAATGACCATTGAAACTGATCCTTATGTAATTAAAGCATGATCGATGCATATCGATTTACTTGGTATACAACAAACGAACCTTTCCCGCAATGGAAAAGGTTGCATCTCTAGTGACCTTCAGTTTTTAATCTTACTGGATTTGTCCGACCCTGTCAACGTTCAAAGCCTTAAGACACAAGGAAGTGGGATCTATTCAATTATCTTACGATAACTGTAATATCCCCCACTTCGCTACTGATTATTTCGTAGTATTCATCATGTATTATAGCTCAAACATTTGTTTCTCTGCTTGCTGTACTAAACGTCGGGTTATTTCGCCGCCAACCGCCCCTGCGTCCCGAGAAGCCAGGTGCCCCCAGTAGCCTTCCTTCAGCTTTACACCTGGGATTGCCCCGAGTTCTGTGGCAAATTCAGTATCTGCAGCTAACCCTTGCATCATGTGTTGGCCTACAGGTAATCCTAACTCTGCAGCGATTTCGTACTTCATCTGATCTATAGCTTGATGACATTCTGGAATGATCTTAGTACGGCCAGATTGCCCTCTGCCCATAGTGATGCACCTCCTATACAAGAATGTAAAGTTAGTTTCACCAATATGTCAGGTCTCACCCTATAAAGATCTTGGTTTAACCGTCAAAAATTACGGTGTTTGGGATGTTTCTACTGAAGCTTCTGATACATCATCCATAAGCAAATAACTGCCTCTAACCATTACAATCAACCCGCCATCTGTACTTGGCTTAATGCCGCGTCCTTCCCTAGGAAACAATAGCAAGTGGTTATTCGTAATTTCTGATCCATTAGGTATATCTTTACCTGCCGTTAAGTCTGGAATGCCATTACCATCGTTACTATAAGCAATCGCTTGACCTGAACGTACGACAAACTCACTCCCAGCACCTGCATAAAGGATTCTACCTTTTGGGATATTGACTACCGTTAACTCTGAGCTGCTTTTGCTTTGCGATTCAAGCTCTTTCTTGAAATTATCAATAATCTGATTAATTTCATCCGTATTTACGGTTTGTTTGGCAAACTCTTCTTGGACTTTAGACTGAACTTGAAAATCTACATAGCTCTTCGTAACAATTGGGTCTTCAGCCGTCCCTGCTTGATTCGAACCGAGCTGATCTGCATATAAGGAAGCCAAGGAGCCGCCTGTTAACAATAGTACTCCAGCTGTGATTGATGCTACTAATGCCTTGTTTCTTATTATTCTCACAAGCCTGCTCCTTTACTTAACATTTTAATTATTAATGCTTGTAATCCATTTAGTACCTAAAAGCTTCTTATGTCCTTTGTATTGGTCATACAAGTTAATTTTGTATCCATCGAATTCTCTGTAAGCTTCTTCAATGTTGTCAATGTTCATATTAGCGGTCATTGAGTTTTTGTAAGTTCCCACTAATAAATCTTTCTCAAATTCAAACACCTGAGAATATTGAACATCGCCATCTACAATTTCCATCACTAAAGAATGGCCTTCTGGATACACTTCAAATCTATTTTCTTTGGTAACCGTGTATTCAAAATTAACGGTAAGCACATTGGATAACTTGGCATCAATTTTATTAAAGGCAAACGTATATGGCTCGATACTGATCGGTTGGAATCCCGTTTGAATGGAGTCTTTCTCATCTCCTGGCAGCTCGAATGTTACCCCATTGATATAAGCTGTATCTTCATTCACGGATTCACCTAACACCATCATCAACTGAGCTGTATCTACATAAGATGGCAACTGTGCAGAATACGCTAGAACAGCGCTTCTTCCTGGGTTGATTTTTTGTGTTACTTCAGAAACTTCCATTGGGTAATACGTGTCTGTAGGTGTTTTTAGATAAGCTTTCAACTTAGCGAGGTCAGCAAGTCGCTTCTCCTCATTCGTTACTGTCACTTCAGTATAGAATAGCGTAGTATGCTCTTCTTCATACAGTTGAACTTCCTTCACCTTTACAGTGGCTGCTTTACCTACACTTGTAATTGAATGTGTACCATCGCTCTCAATCACTGGCATCGATAGTTGAGATGTAACCGCCTTAAAGTCTCCAATTTTCTTTTCCTTCAGAACTTCAGTTTCCTTGGTTTCATCATATAAAACTACTTCAACACTGGAGAAATCATACGTGTAAGGCACTTTAATATACATTAGGATATTCGCTGATTTGCCTGTGTTAATACCTAACACTTCGTCTAACTTAATCATTTGTAACGACTCACTGTCCAGCTCTACACCATCAACCTTAAATACTGGCTTTAACGTTGGGAAAGGAATCGATTCATTATCAGCATTCGCAATATTAAATTGTGCTGTAATGATATCTTGATCTTCCCACGCTAGACGCTGAATACGAGTTAGCGTGTAGTCATACTTTCCAGCTTTATTCTCATATTCAATACCATTGCCAAGCACCTTAAGATCTTTCGATTCTTGCTTCGTTAAATCAGCGATATTGTATGAACCTATTGCTATATCTGTAGCAGAAGCTTCGTCTGTAGTAACCACCATTAAATCCATGTTCTTAAGTACGATGGACTCAGGAACCTCTACTTCTAATTCCAGTTTTTCTTTAACTTTTGGCTGTAATGTTATATCTGTTTTATTCGGTGTAGCATCATACGCTGTACCATCTGTGCTAACTAATAAATATTTGTAGTTCGGTAAAGTTAAAGCACGATTACCCAGGTTAAGCAAATCAAGATTAATAGTAGCAATATTCTCATCAACAGAAAGCTCACTAGTAGCATCACTCACATAGAGTTGAACATCCGTGTTGCCTACCAAGATGCTGCCAGCCATGCCGCTTGGAATCGCATCATTGTAATGAGCAGGGACCGTGACCTTACCAATCACCTTCTCATAATTCGGCAAATCGAAATCCCATTCAATGAATTCAAATACTAGATCCTTCACATTCACTTCTTCACCAATAAGACTGTACATGGTGTAGTACTGCTTCATTTTGGGAGCAATGGTATCTTTATTGGCAGAATCCGCGATTAACTTAGTTGTAAATTTGGATCCTCCCGTTGTTCTTAACTTCACCCAATAATCAACAAAGTTAAGGGTTGAAGACCCATTATTGTTCACTTCTACCGTGAACGATACAACCTGTTTATTGTCTAGAGGCAATACTCTAAGGTTCTTAAATTCGACGTATGTATCGCCTGATAGAAAGACTTGACCCAACTTCGTTGAACTCACTTTAATTTCTGCTGGTTTCGTTGCAGTATCGACTTCTGGGTTCTGTGTGTCTGCTAGAACCGGATTAATTAAAGAAAATACTAAAAGTGCACTCATAGCAGCAATGACCCAGCTTTTGTACAAACGCTTCATGTAGGTTCCTCCTAATTTTTTATACACTTATTTAAACGTATGTAGAGGGGGAAAAGTTTCGTTGAAATGATGGTTATTTATCTTTTTTCTTTTGGATAATTTTCATTATTATGGGGAAACTTATAGATAGAAAAAAGAAGCCGAGAATTTCTTCTCGACTTCTTTGATTTTGACTATTGGATATTAGTCAGTAATAACTGCTTTGAAAGTTAAAACTTTACCAGTATCGTTAGATACTACAGTTACAGTTAAGCTATCTCCGTCAACTAATTTAGAGACGTCTTTAGTTTTGGATTTGTCAGCTTCTTCAACATCAGTTACAAAGTTGGAAAGTGAAATTGTAAATTTGCTTCTATCCAAACCAGTTAATGTTACACCATATTGGTCCTTAACTTTCAGTGCATCGACTACGATATCTTTAAAGTCATCTTCGTCTCTGTCAAGAACCGCAGTATCTTTGCTATTCACTTGACTTACATATAAGATGTCGTCATCAACTTCGTTGTTGTTGCTGTCATAATCTTTATTAAGACTAAGCTTTGTAACCTCTGGATCCTTATCGGATGCTGTTATTTCAACAGTTTTCACAATAGAAGGTCCATGAGCTAAAATTGTAACTGTTGCAGTTGTAGATTCATTTCTGTCATCATCATCATCATCAAACAGATTGTTAGGGAAATCAGTGCCGTCGGATTCTGCATAAACATTACCCGTTACAGTATCATAGCCAAATTGAGCTTTAGTGATTGTTACTTGGTAGTTTTCATCTCTAACCGGAATAGCTACTTTTGTATCATCACTTAAGATACCTTTAACTTTAATTTTCTCGTCGTAATCAGCAGCTTTACTAGCTTCTAAATCGCCATCTAAAACTAGACGATCAAATGCTGCACGGTCTAACACTTTGTTCTCAACAGTTACAGTGTAATCTTTAATGTCTTTTTTCTCTACAGTTTTAACACGAAGTGTTTTGCTAGCTACTTCTTTAAACTTACCAGTGTCACTAGCTTTTTCTTGATCCCATTTGTAAAGAACCAGTTCAAAGCTAGATTGACCTTTTTTAGCTGCGATTACATTAAGAATTTCGTCTTCATAATCACCATCGCGGTCTCTGTCATATAAAGTATACTCTTCGTCACCAGTATTCGGAGCTTCAACAATATCAAGAGCATCGCGTTTGGATGACTTAACAACTAATTTGTATTGATTGTGATTAGTTTCATCTAAACCAGTTAGGTCTTGTACATATTTCGGATCAAAATCTTCACCATATTGGTCTAACACTTCAACCCATTTCAATTTCAACTCATATTGTTCAGTAGCGTCTTCAAGATAAGCTAGATCAAATTCTTCTGGATCTACACCTTTGATTTCACCTGCTTCAGCCTCTTCACCTAGTGTGAAGGAGAAAGTTTCAGTTTTCAAAGTATCAGTAGTAACACGAATAGTTACTCTGTCACCTTTTTCAACTGCTACATCTTTTGTATCGATGATAAACTCAGCAGTGTCTTTTTTGTAGTTTTGGTAGAATCCATATTTCCCTGGTCTTTCAAGTTTGCTTGGAGAAATATCAACGTTATCTTCATCGTCAGGGTTCAAACGCTCAAGAACATCGATATCAGTAATCACATCACCGAATTGGTCAATTGCTTCGAAAGGAACTACGATTTTGTCCCCAGCAGCTGGTGCATTCGGAGTTGAAAATTGAATAGTATCCACTTGAACTCTTTCTTTAACTTCAACTTTGTATTCAGATCTCTTACCCGTTTTGGAGATCATAATAACTGTAGTTTCTCCGCCATCAAATTCAGTGGTGTCTGGATCAGTTAATTTAACAGCTGTATAATCGTCACCATCGATATCTAAGTTGTCAATAAAATCTGCTTCATCAACTTCAAAGATATCATCATTAAGGACAGTTACACTAACATCATCAATAAGTGGTTCTTTATTTTTGATGTCACGACCGTATTGGTCTTTTGCAGATACAACTAGGTACCAATCTTCATCTTCAAGATCTTCAACATCTAATACTTCATCATCAGTATCAGTAGTGTATAGTTGAGTAACTTCAATTGTATCAACATAAGCCTCAGGTGCTACAGTTAATGTCGCATCAGCCATTACTACGGAGTAATCAGTATCTTCATTGAAATATCTTGCATTAGCAAAGATTTTATCGTTGATATCAAATTCTCCGTCTGTATCTTCATGAGTTAATGTGATAAGACCTGTTCTTTCATCATAATCCCAACCGTTGTCTTCAACATCTGTAAAGTTGTATTCTAGTTCATCTGCATAATCGTCAGTAACATCTTCACCGTATTGGTTCGTTACTTTGATTTGAACAGTTACTTGATTCTCATCTTCTTTTTCAGGCGTTGCTGTATTATCTGCTCTGTTCACTTTAACTGCATTTTCAGATACGAATTCAATCGCCGCTACTTTTTCAGCTTCAATTTCGAATTCGCTAGTTAGTGCATCTTCGGAAATACCTGAAACAGTTACTGTGTGATCCCCTTCACGAAGATCAGAAGTGAATTCAACAGTCGCTGATTTTTTATCGTCAGCATATTTCACAGACTTAATATCAACGTTGTTAGTTCCTCTTTTAACAGTGATGTCAGCTTTAGTGTTGTCTACAGCTGTTCCGAAGGAAAGTTCAACTTTCTTCAAGCCAAGAACTTTGTTAGTAAGAGCTAAGTTGCCAGGAGCTTTCTTGTCTAACTCAGCTTTTGCTACGTAAGAAGCTTCAACAAGCAATTCACGCTTAGCGCTAGCTTTGAAATCAGCGTCAGCAGAGATCAAACCATTGTCGATAGCTGCTTGAACGTAAGGAGCTGCCCAATCAGCTGCGCCTTCAACTTCAGCGTCTGCATCAACTTCAATATCAAGAACGTCTACAAGAACGCGAGCCAATTCTTGAATTGTTACGTCGGAGCTAGGATCGAAGACACCATTTCCTCTACCGGAGATGAAACCAGCTTCTTTAGCTGCTTCAACTTCTTCGAATGCCCAGTGACCTACAGGTACATCCGTGAAGGATGCTGTAGCTGGAGGGTTGTCAAGATCTGCACCAGCAAGTAATGCTGCTACGCGAGCAAATTGTGCGCGAGTCATATTTTGATTAAGACCAGCAGTACCATCAGTGAAACCTTCAAAAATACCTTTTTCTTTAAGTGCGTCAAACTTCGCTTGTGCATCTAGGGATGCATCGTCTGCTGCTAGCGCTACGGATGAAAAGCTGGATAGTACCATAGACGCTGCTAAAAGTGCGGATAATCTTTTTTTCATAACCTTTCTTTCTCCTCCTCGATAATGTTTCGGTTGTTGAGAGTGATGTTTAGAATAATTTGAGCTCGTTTCCCTCATTGACCGATTCACCCCCTTCCCAGAGTTGAGCAATATTTATTTAGGATTAAGTCTGCAACTTTCTTAGGGTCACAGAAACTAGTAAACGTGGTTAGCAAAAAATAGAAACTAAGATACCACTTCAACATTATACAATGGTACCTCAGCGCCGTAAAGAGAATTTTGAGAAATTTAACCAAGTTTTCACTTGAAATCTCTAATTCTTCTTACTTTTGCGCTTCGTCTTTCGCAATCAATGTATTAAACGCAGGGTTTCAAAAAAAGTTGCGCTGTTTCATAAAAAACTTTTTATTTGTTTTTTATGTCTGCCGTGTAGTGAGCCGTATATCATTTCGTGTGTACCGCTCGTCTACGAAACCTAGTATACCTCGATCTAGCTGGTTCGTCATTACTAAAGATTTTCCAGTATATCTAATATGCTACATCGATAGTATACATGTAAGAGACGAACCGACAATCAGCATCGGTCCGTCTCTTGTTCGCTAGTTTACTTCGGTATCTTCTTCTGCTGTTTCATAATACGAATCATCACTGCAGCTGCCTCGGCTCTAGTGAATGTTGCCGCTGGGTCGAATCTAAACGTCGGTTTACTCTGACCTTGTAACAATAGATTCTCTTTACCAGTTATAAGATCTGCCTTCGATATCGCTTCGACGGATGCACGAGCGTATGGCTCAATGTTATTCGCATCTGTGAATGATTTTTGCAGTGAAGCTAAGGTTTTTGTATCACTCGTATTCAGCTTCAAATTAGCGGCACGCGCTATGATGACTGCGGCATCTTGACGGGTAATCGAATTATCCGGCATAAAGCGGCCGCCCGAACCTCCGCGAACGATACCTGCTCTTGCAGCGGTCTCGATGTACTTATAATCATACAGTCCGTTCGTTAACGGATTGACCCTTAATACATCTGTAAATGTCGGATCATCATCATACTCTAATGGAATCTCGAAGATCTTAACTAACATTGTCGTGAATTCACCGCGGCTGATTGGATCGTTAGGTACAAAGTTTGTTGGCGGTGACTTCGGCATCATAATGCCTTTTGAATACAGCGTATCCAGGTCATGACGTGCCCAGCTGTGACCAATGACATCATCAAAGCTTTGATCCATGTACATAACCTGATAATATCCAAATCGCTCAACAGGCACAGTAATCGTGTTCTTCTTAGAATCCACAACACCGCCTAAATTTCTCCACCGCGGTTGCACTATCCCCCTGTGATCCTCATAAATGTCATAATGATATACCGTAACGTACTTCCATGCATCCTGACGAATAACTGGATCATATTGTATAGTTAATGTGCCGTTATTTGTTGGTACTACCAAATCCTCTAAACTTCTGTTATAAAACTCTACGCCCTGGTCATAAGGCAATGTACCGCTTCCGTTTAGCGCTTGAGCTTGATCCTCAGTATTCTCGCTAATAACGCCTGCATCAATCCAATACAACGGACTAGCTGGTCTAAACCGACCTGTAGGCTCTTGCAATAATAATTTCGCATTTGAGCTAACTAATCGATTCGGATTGTCTAGTTGTCCGTCTGATGCCGCCGGATGTTTAAACTTATCAACACGACCGTCGCTGCTCGCAATACCAAATAAGATATCACGGTCTGCAGTGAGGTATTGATTTACGGAACCCGGCTCATTTCGCATAAGATAAGTATTCTTCGGGAACACTAAGTTTAATCTTTTATCAAAAGCATCGATTTTGGAATCCATTTCGGTTTTAAATTGAGCTCCTTCGATTGGAGTTCCAATGTTAAACAGGTAGAAGCTGCCCTCAAGCTCTTCTTGACCACGGACAACCGTAAATTCAATTTCTTCCTTCTTGCCTGCTTTTAGATCTCTTACTTCATAAAAATAATGAATCACTTTGTTCCCGTCTTCATCTTCCACTTCGCGTGCGATTGCGGCATCTTTATCAAACAGTACACGGTCTGCATTCTCTGCCGCTAACTCAATTTCAATATAGTTACTATTGATATTAGCTTGGAACTCTCCCTCAGGGTTCTTAATCAGTTTAGGATAGATAATCTCGTAAGGCAACGGTTCCCGACTAACACCAATAGTACGTGTGACGGTTTGCTTTGAATCATTTGTAATGGAAAATTCAAAAAACGTATCACCAATTGGCGACAGTGTAATTTCATTGGTTTCGAAGTTACCATTGGAGTCCGGACGTCCATCAAAGAACCCTGGGTTACTTCTATCCGGATCTTCATTTCTAAAATTGTTATAGCGACGGTCATAGATCACTTCTGATTGTCCGTCCTTGTTTGTCCGGCGAACAACCAACTTGATTTCTGAGGCGTTGCTGAATTGACCAGAGAACGCGACACTTGGCTCAGTCGTTACATAAGTATCTGGATTTTGAGCCGGAATATATTTAATTTCGTCGCCTGTCTCAATAGGCTTTAAAGATAAAAACTCTGATACCTCATCACTGAAAATAAAAATTTCGTAAGTAGCCGTTGTGACCAATCGCTCGGTTCCATTCTCGGTAATATAAATCTCAAACTTAATGGTGTTCTTACCATCACGATCTGCAAAATCAATTCCTTTATCGCCCAGAACAATTTTAAATTCGCCTTCTTCTAGATTCGTAAAGTCATCATTATCAAGCGTGACGTAGTCATCATTAATGTACATTCTCACAATATCATAATCTGATTGAGGCACGTTGACTAATCGTCCAGATATACATTTGCCTTCTAAATCGCCATTCTTTGTACACTGGATTTTGTTCTCGTCATCGACCTGCAATCCATTAAAAATGTTGTGCAGGATCACATATGGCGTACTCGTAAAGGACAAGTCATAAGCCTTCATGCCCGCCAAATTCTCACCAGATTTATTCCACTCAGCTTCTGTATAGGTTCCCCCGTTAGTATCTCCTACCGTACTAGGAATGAACGTAATGGCCTTATCACCATTCGGAATACCATCTAACTCCATCTCGAAATAATCCAGATCATGCTGCGGATCATTTTGTGGGTTGACTAACGACTTATAAATGGGTGAATTACTCGTATAATTACCCAAGTAAACATTAACCTTCTTCGTATTACTGTCTGCATATATCCTTAAAGTACTTGGCAATTCGTTAATTTCGTTCGTAACAGCTTCATTTAATAGGAAGCCATCGCGCTTCACATGATCCACATATGGCAAGTTAGGATTCACATAATGGAACGTAAATTCTGTCGGAGGCACATCATCCGAACTGAAATTGTAAAATTCAAATTGGGTTAACTGTGTCCGATCTGATGGAATCGCTAGTTCTGTAGTAAATTCGTACACCTTATACTGATCTTCCTTAGACCATTCGAAGCTCTCTTCCAGCTCCGCAGTCGTTGAGGTCACATTGTAGTTGATGCTGTTAAACTCTGCATCACCGTACATTAAAGTAACTAGGTATGAGCCTTCATTTAATACGGGATATTCTAATACGGCTCTTTCACCGCCTAGAATTTGCTCTGCAGTAATCTCGACAGGGGCCGCCGAATCATTATCCAACGATTCAAATTTCAATCCAAGCTCATTATCGTCTAAGTTCAATCCGAAGTTCGAACCAGTGATAACAAATTCATACGCTTCAGCTGTTTCATTGTATACTCGTTCGATCGACGAAATGCCTGGTGCAATGATATTGAGCGGAATTTCAGTCAACATTTCATCGTCTGCATTACCTATATTCATAACGCGTACATAATAATAACCAGGATCTAAATCATCAGGGACCTCAACCGTAACGGTATTAGTGTCTACCGTAAAATCTGCCTCGTCTTCTTCGTCACCGTCTTGATCTACAATATCAATACGCAAATCGTCTTCTACAACATTGACACCTGTTAATTCAAAAGTAACATCGTCTTCAATATCTTCCTCTGTATATTGAAGAACTTCGCCATCATTAATTGTCGAAAAATACATTGTATCCGTTAGAGCAACGACATCGACAGTTGTTGAGGCATTATTGATACCGTCATTATCATATTGAACCGTATTGGTATCATTTTTCGTAAAGGTAAATTCGATATTATAAGTTTCACCTGCTACAAAATCGTCAGCATCTCCATCAGCGTCATTAACATACAATACTAACTGGTCATCACGTACATCGAAAACCGTTGCGCTCACGTCAGGTTGTGTAGCATGTGTGAACGTTACAGCACTAAACTTCGACACGTCATTCCCAAAGTTAGAACCTTCGACGGCAATGTAAAGCGGACCGTTTACTTTAGGGATCGTTGGAGACACAACGCCTGTAACCTCTGGTAGTTCCTGAGGTTCCGCACCTACTTCGAAGTAGCGCTCGGTTAATGGAACATTATCATAGGACACGCGAATCTTGTACTGACCTTCGTTTAAACCATTAGGAACGGTAAATTGCAATATTGCATCATTATTATTCGTATCACTTTCGCCAACAGCCGAAGCTATGACACGATCGCCTGCTAAGTTTAAGATATCGATGTCAAGATCACGATAATCGACAGTTTCGCTAAAAGTAATCGTTACAGTTTCATCTTCGTAATCATTCTCTTTCAAGTCCAGCTCAGCTAGATCGAACTCCAATCCATCAGCAACTGCGTCGGCATCTGCTCCATCTACACTGTCATAATCAAAGGAAGGCATGTTCCCATTGTCATACACTTGAACTTGGAACGTATCTAAGATCGTTGATCCATTCTTCACTGTAAAGGTGTACGGAGATTTATCTGATGAAAGCGTTGTTTCCTCAAGTTCGAATAAACCTACGGTTTCGTCACTATTGGATCTCACATACGTCAAATTGCCTGAATGAGCAGCATCTGCATCAGCCGACTCGTACGACACAGTAATATTATTATCAATTGCAGACCCCTGAATAGAGAATAATGTCGGCAAATACCCTTCGTATAATTCCATCGGATTCATCTCATCGGCCCACGGCGCATCAACGGCACCGCCCAAATCATAAGGGCCAAATTCCTTGCCTGGCAGTTTAATCTTCACATAACGATACTCAGGATCATTAAGCGCATTCACATCTACCTTTAATAAGGATGAAATCTTCGCATATGGTGTTGTAATGGTAGGTGATAAAATCAACTTTTCAGGATCGCCAACGGTGTATGTAAGATATACTTTGCTGCTCGTCACTGCTAAATCAGTAGTCGTTTCAGCACCGTCAAATACAATTTCGTATTTGCCATCGTCATCAGCATCCACGACATCATAAGACTCACTATCAATTAGTTCGCCTTGACCATTAGGTTGGGTATGAACCTCTAAACTAGTGAGATTCGCATCCAAGTAAAGATCCCCGCTTCCATCTCCATTACCATCAATATCTACCGTTTCATTCTTCACCAACCCTTGAATCGTTGCTCCGAAGGCAAACGGGCCGCCGTTATCGTAAATAATATTACGATCAATCTCGAAATTCTTTGTAGCATTCTTCGCAATAATGGTCAGGAGGTTATCCCCTGGTCTTAAGCGGAAGTTCGCTGTGGAGTTGGTTTTATTAATATCATCGGCAATGAAGAAGAACTCTCCCCCGCTGAAATAAGCATTCTTCGGTGTAGTGTCGCCATAGAGATAAGCGAGCACTTCACTGGCATTAGGCGACGAACCTGAAATTTCTAATGCAGTAGAGAAATCTGGATCATCGGGATAAATCTTATTATCAACGAAAATTTCATCATTAATGGTCAAATTCTTAATGTTCGTTGTAGGCGTGAAGTAAGCCCACCCCGGTTCAGAAGACACCACACTGGTCTCTCCCATTTTAATGACGATCTTGTTCAAACCCTCTGTCAGGGAAACATTCTGGAATGAAATATTAAAAGGCTGTGAAGGGTCCCAGATCGCCCTGTTGCTCTTCTCAACCGTCGTATTCCCCGTCGTCATATTCGTTATTTCATAGTAAATACTCGGGATTAAATCCGCACTTACATTCTGAATCGTTGCAGTTATAGTTGCATTCGAGTTCGTAAGCCGGACAATGTTACGGTCCTCATCCGCAGCTGGCTTACCATCGCCATCAAGATCGTCTACAGGCAGTGGATAGGTTATCGTTATAACCGCTCCAGCTGCATTGGCTGCGATAGGCGGTAATAAACTCATAACTAATGCAAAAATCAATAGTACGCTTGTCCATTGTTGAATTCTACTCTTCAAAACGGCTCCTCCTCTTTATTCTAGTCGATTCTACCCATGTGTGATTGCTTCTTCCCCAGTCACTTACGCTTTGAAAAACTGCCAATCTCCTCCTGTGTAACGGTTTTACACTAATAGACTCCTTCCGACAGAGAAAGTTTCGTGTACTAAACATATCGGTTGAAAAGTGTCAAAATGTTAGACCTGAACCACAAAATAATAGGGACCAAATCTCTACACCGCAGAAAGTAATCCACCCCAAACTAGCGCCTTAACCACTGTTCACCAACAACCCGGCTAACCCATTCCGCACCCTTAGCATTGACATGATTAGAGTCTCTGAAATGGGCATCTACATCCAATGCATCATTACTCATCACTTGAAGCTCAGCCCCATACCTTCTCGCTGTGTCCTCAATAAATTGATGATACAGCCTCGATTCGTTCGCGTAATCCTCTCGAATCACCTGCTCAAACAGCGGCGATCGCGGCAATTGCAGCATGAATACCTCAACGTCCCGATCGCTTAAATCCTTCATCATGTTCTCAAAATAATCCGCCCTAATCCCCTCTACCCCGTAATCTTCGAACCAGCGATCCGCTACATTTCGGGCATAACCCAGCGTTTTAGAGTCAGGCTCCGCGTAAGTGACAGCCGGCAATCCACCTGAATGAACGGGAATCGCTTCCCTTAGCGTACCATTGCGATATTTCTCGAGCATCATAACCCATACCGATCGCATATCATATGACTTAAGCAGCCATCCTAAAGCCATGTCACCATAATTATCCCAATTCATTACGGCTAGACGATCTTGCAGATTGGCATAAAATTTAAACTTCACATCTTCTATTTTACCGTCTGCTGTATACATCAAGTGATCATTAAACTGATGTTCGTTCACTACAACGATAACCTTCTGTAATCCACTTAATTGATCAATATAAGCTTCATACGTCTTGGCAACGTCGAAAGCGGAACCGCCACTGATACTGAAATTAAAAATCGATCCAGGCTCCATACCCGCTGCAGCTTCCATTTGATCCGGCCGAAGTGCGTCCATGCTCATGGAATCGCCGAATATTGCCACCTCAATCTGCTCAGGATCTGCCTGCTCGAAACACACCTTAAGCTCCGCCAGCCGCCCCACACAGCCTGGAGAATATCCATAGAACATGACATTGCGGAATACCAGCATCTCCAGACTAATGATCAACACGATCAAGCCTATCAAGCCTAAATTGTAGACCCTTTTCCCAGAACGTTTAGTTCGTCTCGGTCCTCGTGCACGCAATTCCTCTCCAGCAGCTTGCACCTCTTGATCGAGAATAGCTGATGCATTAGAACTGGAAGTAGATGAAGTCATAAGTCTCACCTCGCTGGAAATAGAATACGGCGAATATCATCACCGCGTACACCGCACTGCGAACAGGAAACGGCACCACATGCCACCATTTAGCAGATTTCGCCTCATCCCTGCGCATGAGCCACTCCAGAAGATGAAGCAGATAGAACAAGCCAATCCAAACCATTTCAGGCTGCATAAAGAGGTCCGGCCAGCTTACAAACATCATTTGCTTCGTCATATGCAGCGCCTGATCTATATTTTCAGCCCGAAAGAACACCCATGTCCACGTCACGATATGAAAAAAGATAACCGTCGCCGCAATCCGGTACCCTAGCGTGCCTCTCATCCATTTGATCCCCTGATAACGGTTAAACCAGAGCGTGCCTTTATAAACAATCAGCAGCAAGCCATGCACCGCTCCCCACAGCACAAACGTCCACATCGCCCCATGCCATAAGCCCGATATCACCATAGCCGCAAATAAATTTAACTGTACGCGTACAGGTCCTTTACGATTACCGCCTAAACCTATGTAAATATAATCCCTAATCCAACGAGATAGCGTAATATGCCACCTGCGCCAGAACTCACTCGGATTGCTGCTAATGTATGGTGAATTAAAATTCAGCACCAGCTTAACGCCCAGCATATAACCAAGCCCTAATGCCATATCACTATAGGCCGAGAAATCATAATAAATTTGAAACCCAAACGCATACGAAGCCATCCATGATTCAACCGCATTAATATCCATTCCTTTGGCAAAGAGCGGATTCACCATCTCGCTGATCGGATCTGCGAGCAATATCTTCTTAATTAAGCCGACCATAAACAAATACACGCCAAACTTAATCTCCGACCAACGTATCCGTCTCGTATGTAATTCGTCCAACTGCGGCATTAATTCATCACCGCGCATAATCGGCCCCGCTACAAGCTGCGGGAACAACGAGATGTATACCCAGAATTTCAGAAACGAACGAGTAGGCTCCAAATCCCCCCGGCGCACATCAATTAAATACGAAATCAACTGAAACGTATAGAACGAGATCCCAACAGGCAGCACAATGGAATGGGCGAACGATGGGCTAAACCAAAAGCTTGAACCCGTCCAAGCTTCAATCGTCGTTAACAGAAACACCGTATATTTGAAAAAGACTAAATTTAACACATTTGTGCCGATACCAAACCAGAAGAATACAGTATTTCGTTTCATCCCATGCATACATAAATATGTAATCAGCGTGACGCACAAGAAAACAGCCAGTACACCTAACCCCGCGGCTCCATAAAATATAATATTAGCAACAGCCAGCAGCCAGACGCGATGCCTTCTAAAGAGTAATATGGGAATCAGCAGCAGGATGAAGAAAACTAAGAAATTGGGAGAATGAAATACCATAGCATCACCTCGAGGTAGTAGTATGACCTAAACACGCAAAATAAAAAGGGCTGCCCAAAAAGACGATTTTCGGCTTTAGGGTGCCCCTTGAGATATTCAAGAACGATAATATTGATTCATTCGCATGTATTAAGTCATTATTTCATTAAGCGTGTACCTAAGAATTGGGTTGTCTTTACACCAATTTTACGTAGCATACGCAATAAAGGCCTCTTCCCTTTGCTTAGGATGCCAATAGCCTCCGCGCCCAGCTCCAATACTACTACGATAACGGCTAAGATGATCATCGCAATCCACAACTGGACTTGAGACAGCAGTATCGCACATAGTCCGAAGAAAGCGGCAATACCGTAAATAATCAACACCGTTTTGCGATGGCTAAAGCCCAGCTGGAGCAAACAATGATGCAAATGACTTTTATCAGCCACTGAGATCGGCGTCTTGTTCAGCTTGCGACGCAAGATCGCAAAGAATGTATCCGACAACGGTACCCCTAGAATAAGAAGCGGAACAATAAACGACACGATTGTAGCCTGCTTAAATCCTAAGATAGACAATGTGGCTAAGCTGAAGCCCAAGAAAAGGGCACCCGTATCCCCCATGAAAATCTTCGCAGGGTGAAAGTTAAAGAATAAGAACCCACAGATGCTGCCTAACAGTACGGCACATAATAATGCAACGGTGTAATTGCCCATCATTAATGACATAACCATCATCGTTGTGGTAGCAATGGCAGATACACCCGCAGCTAATCCGTCTAACCCATCAATGAGGTTAATCGCGTTAGTCACCCCTACAATCCACAAGATCGTCAGCGGAACACTTAACCAACCAATGTATACCATCGAATCTCCGAAAGGAATATTCACCAGCTCTACTTTTAAACCAAAAGCGACAACGACACCTGCGGCTAATACTTGCCCCAGCAGCTTCACTTTAGGTGATAACTCAAAACGATCATCAAATGCGCCCGTGATCACGATGATCAGCCCGCCTAACACTAATCCCCAGGCCGCATTATGTTTCATATCTGTAATCGCTGGCGATATAATGAAGAACGCTCCAACGAATGCTAAAAATATCGCTAGACCGCCCATACGAGGCATAATCCGTGTATGCACCTTACGATGATTAGGAGCGTCTACTGCACCTACCCAAATCGCAAAACTCTTCACAATCGGCGTCAAAAGCAAAACCATAATGAGTGCAGCAATGAAACCGATGAAATACAAAACCGTCATATATCGTCTCTCCACCTTTATTTTCTATCCCAACAAGATGTCATTATACGCCCATTTGCTATTAAATACCACTATGAAAATAATTGAAAATAGCCAAAAAACGCCGAATTTCAACCTCATTTTCAAATATTCTGCACGTTTTCTTTCTCGCGAATCACTTTCACTGCGAATTTCGGCAAATCTAACATCCTCTTGTACCGCCAAGGCTCTTGCATCAGCCGATATAACCACTCTAGACGCAACTTCTGAAATACAATGGGAGCTCGCTTAAGTTTACCAGAGATCACATCAAAACTGCCGCCTACCCCCATCATCACAGGGACACCAAGCTCCTGCTTATATCGATCAATCCACGGCTCTTGCCCTGCAGCTGAACGGCCTACCAGAAGAATGTCAGGCGCCGCGGCTCGAATGTCTTCTATCACGCTAACATCTTCATCGTCCTTGAAATATCCATCCCGAGCACCTACCCAGCGAATGAGCGGATACTGCGTCCTCAACTTCGCTGATGCCGCCTCCATAATTTCCGGAGAGGCACCTAATAAGTAAACCTTCCATCGCTTCTGTTCACCTGCGCGGAATAAATGATGCATGAGATCAAATCCCGGCACTCGTTCTTTCACGGGATTACCTACATAAGAGGCTGCCCATACAACACCCGCACCGTCCGGTACAATTAGATCTGCCCGCTGCATCATTTCTAGATAAGAAGGTTGGTTTAGTGCGGCCATCACCATGATGGGATTCGCGGTAATCACTTGATGTGGCTGGCCAGAAGCAATCACTTCGGATAACAGCTGCACCGTTTCTTGCATATTTAACTTTGAAAAAGGAACCCCAAAAATCCGAACTGTGGGGACGTCCAACATTTTCCTCACCCTTTAATACGTAAATGGTTTCTAATTTGTTGCGCTGGGAATAAAGATTTTTGGATCATTTCCTCAATTTTAGTCGAACGATCCTTGATCCAGCTCTCCTTCTCCTCCAGCGCACCAGCTATCGCAGCGGTTAACCCTGCCGCGTCAATGCGATCTGTGGACATTGCAGGCTCCATATCTAACCGTCTCAAGTAATGATTAATCTTAGGGTCGTAAGCAATTCCAACGACTGGCACATATTGAGAAGCCGCATAAATAAGGGAATGCAGCCGCATGCCGACTAGTACATCACATTCCGCAACCAAGGACTGCATCGCTTGGGGATGCTCTTGATACACCATGGATATGCCCAACGCTTCAAGTTTTTGCTTCAAATCTGCGTCATCCGTCCACTCGATTCCCATATAGCGCAGCACATCCAGACTTGCCTCTAAGTCGTGCGGATGATGGAAAGGCAGAAACCGCAAGTGGACTTTCCGGCGGGAACTTAGCTCATTGAGCGCTTCGGCCACAGCCTTAAGCTCCGAGTGGTCCTTGTTCCAGTGCCTAACGGAAATACCAACAACGGGCCATTCACTCGTAAGACTCCCTTCAGAGCCTGCACTATCTGCATCCAGAGGCTTCATTCCCATGACAGGATCGGGCACAATATCAATACGGTCGGCAATAACACCCATCTGGGCCAATAGCGATGCTGACTCATGATCACGAACCGATACATAAGCACTTTTCTTAAAAGCATTTCGTATCAGGGGATAGAACATACGTCGGTGGACAGGTCCAATGCCTTGAGCGTAAATAAAAGTTGGCTTACGCAACCACTGCGCCAGCTTGATCATCGCAATGTAATATGGAATGGTACGAGTGCTTGTAGCATCTTGAAGCAGACTGCCTCCCCCGCTAATGAGTCCATCACTGCGGCCAAGTGTCCTCCATATCTCCCCTAATCTCATGCGGTGAACAGCTTGGACACCATAAGTTTTACAGGTCCAATCAGGATCAGCTGACAGCACCACCGGTTCAATTGTCAATTCGCGGTCACTGACCTGCGCTAAAGCACTGAGAATCGATTGCAATACCGCTTCATCGCCGCTGTTACCGTATCCATAGTACCCAGATATGACTATTCGCTTAGTCGGTGTCCCCATCGCTCCCAGCTCCTTAGTAACCATTTGCCTATGATGATCAGTATAACCCCAATGATTAATCCTATAAACAAACCGAGCAATCCTCTAATGAAAGAGATATCTATGGGCGAATGGATATGTGCGAACGTATCCACCATCGATAACTGCCCTATCACGCCAACCACGGCCAAATACAAGACATACTTATATTTCACTGCAAAATACAGCCCTGCAATAAACAGCGGATGGGCAAGTAAAAACTCCTTCGTTCTAGGTCGAACTCCCAAGGTATTCTCTAAAAATGCTCTAAAGTTCATTTCTAAAGCAGAAGCCTGTCCTTCATTACCCGTCCGTGACAAATAGTACAAGATGGCCACGCCTCCAACACCAGCTAGAACGACCCATATGACTTTAATATTAGCAAGCAGCAGCTTGCGTGTCCGCTGATAAATGGCCTTAAAGGACAGCCGATCACTGAAGAAATAAATGTATATGGCGATTAAACCAATGGGCGCTAAATGCAGCAGCGTTACACCCCTAAACTGCTCTAAAACCAGCATGTACGTCACATGATTCAATAAACCGATAATGTATAAAGCTCCCGACAGCGAGATGACTGATGCCGTTACGAATAAGGCAATCGTTCCTCCAAGCTTCGCTGAGGATGCCTCTGAGCTTTGCTGTTTAATACGGTTGACAGCCCATATCACACCTAAGGTCGGACTACTAATCGCAGCACCTAAAGCAAGCGCTTGAGAGGCGACTGAGCTGGACAAGAACGATAGTCCGCCCGCTCCAAGCACCCCTAATAAAAAAGCCGGCATCATCAGCACAGGGAAGAATTGACCTATAAGCAGCGCGATAAGCGCTACAGCCCCAAGCAATAACAATATTTTCAGCCAACGCTCTCCAGGTATTTCTTTCACCTTGAACGGTTCCGCTCCGCCGAGGGTATAACCCGCAGACTCAATCTTCGCAAATGCCCCATCTGCTCCTTTTAAGCTTTCGTACAAGTTGCCTAAGGTATGTTTGTACGTCGCCTTCGCAGTATCCTTGCGAATTTCGGCATTTAAGAATAACATGCGAATATCTCGGTCCTTAACAGCGAGCTGCAATCGATCGGATATAACCTGTTTCGATTCCGCCGAATTGGCTTCCAGGAGAGAATGCAGACGGACCGTGCGATAGTCTGTCATATAAGCTAATGCATTCACACCCTTTTGGGGTATTTTCGACATTTCAATGACCGCAAAGCCAATTTCATGTTTATTCATCAGTTCTGCAACCATACCTAAGCGTTCTTGATCGCCCGCCTTATACCCCGTTACCTCTTCGCCGCTGAACACAATCCACTTAGTGCCGTAAGCTTTCAATTCAGCCAGCAGCGTATCCAGCGCTTGCGGGTTAAACGGTCTGTTATTCGACAGCCTTACTACGGGCGTAAATCCCATACCGCTTATTTCATTAAGCGTTATTGGGTCGGGTGCCATCGGTATGATCGAAGCCTGTTCATAGGCCATATCAATCTTCAATCCTTGCAAACCTAACGCTTCCCATGGCTCAACTGCTACATCCCTTGCGGCAAATTCCTCTTCAATGATCGGGCGAAGCGCTTGTTCTGCTTCCTCATGATCGAATAAGACGTAGGTGGAATTGCGACCGACATGGGCTTGTCCATGCAGCAGCGCTGCATCGCCAGCATTATAGAGCTGGATTCTGTGATTAAAACGCAAATCCATTAATGTTGATTCATAGACCGCTAAAGAATGAACCCCCAGCGCTCTTACCTGCTCAAGATGTTCCTTTATAAATGCCTGCGGGTCAGGCTGATACGAAGCAATCACAACCAAATCTGAATAATCAAAAACCACCTCTACACGATCAGATGAACGTTCGGTCATCCATCGTCCATACGCCAGCGGCAGGGAGGCTAACAATCCAATGATCACGAGCCATACTAGAATTTTGTTATATTGATCACTCCAACGCAGCTTAAACACTTGTATGATTCACTCCTATCTATTGTGTCCGCCTAAAAATCTTAAACCTCTCCTAGGCGCGGTGAAGCAGTGTGCCATTCACCCCAAACCCAGAAGAGGCCGACGATATTCCCGCTGTAACCTTATCGGGAAGCCTGTATCATTTGTTTACATCACTTGATCCGTACGCTCCATGACCGCTGTAACAAGCCCTTCAATGGATGATGTGGCTTGTTCGTTCGAATCACCGCATACCGCAAAATATACTTTTATTTTAGGTTCGGTGCCGGATGGACGCAAGCAGAACCAGGATTGATCAGCCAGCTTGTATTTCAAGACGTTCTCTTGCGGCAATCCTTCAATACCTTTAGAGTAGTCCAGCACTTCCTCCACCGCTATGCCTTGGATGGATGTTGGCGGATTCTGGCGCCAATCCTCCATGATCCGTCCGATGCGTTCAATGCCCTCTTTTCCTTTAAGCGTCCGGGAAATCAGCCGCTCCTGGAAGTAACCGTGTCTTGCATACAAAGCTTGCAGCACATCGTAAAGCGTTTGGCCTTTACTCTTGTAGTAGGCCGCCGCTTCACAAATTAACATCGAAGCCACAACAGCATCCTTATCTCTGCAATGCGTCCCTGCAAGATAACCGTAGCTTTCCTCATATCCGAACATATAGGCATGCTCGCCAGTTTTTTCAAACTGGGTCATTTTCTCACCGATGTATTTAAAGCCGGTCAGCGTATTTAGCGTGGTCACACCGTAATGGGAAGCAATGCTCGCACCCATTTCACTGGTGACGATTGTTTTAATTAAGACTGCATTGTCAGGAAGGGTTCCTCTTTCCTTATGACTGGACAGCAGGTATTCTGCCATAATTGCCCCAGATTGGTTACCGCTAAGAACGAAATATTCACCCGCAGGATTCTTAACCACAGCTCCCATGCGATCACAATCTGGGTCCGTCCCGATCACGATATCCGCTTCATGCTGCTCCGCTAAGGCCAGTGCGAGCTTGAATGCTTCACGCTCTTCCGGATTAGGCGAAGCCACTGTTGAGAATTGCGAATCCGGCTGCTCTTGTTCAGGCACCACGATAACCTGCTTAAACCCAATCTCCTTTAAGGAACGTCGAACCATCTGATTCCCCGCCCCGTGAAGAGGTGTATAGACAATCTTAAAGTTATCGCTGATTTGTGCCACGGTACCTTTATTCAGGCTGACAGAAGTAACGGCTTGAATGTACGCATCATCAATCTTGTCTCCGATCCACTGCAGCAAGCCTTGTGCCTCGGCTTCATCTCGGCTTAATCGCTTAATGTCAGCAAAAGAACCCACGCTGGCGATGTGTGAAATAATATTTTCCGCATCCTTCGCTACAATTTGACCTCCATCTGCACCATATACTTTATACCCGTTATATTCTGGTGGATTATGGCTTGCGGTGACCACAATACCTGCAGTTGCTTTTAATTCCCGAACGGCAAACGACAACTCTGGCGTAGGTCTTAATGATTCGAATACGTAAGCCTTAACACCATTACCGGCTAATACCAGCGCAGCTTCAAGTGCAAATTCGGGAGACTGATTCCTGGAATCGTACGCAATGGCAACCGAAGGGGTGCCAGGTTGTCCAAGGACGTGCTGGGCCAAGCCCTGAGATGCTCTGCCTACTATGTATTTGTTCATTCGATTCAGGCCGGCACCGATCACGCCGCGCAAACCGCCTGTCCCAAAAGCCAGCTCTTTAAAGAAACGATCTTCTATTTCCTTGTCTTGTCCTTCAATACTTCTAAGCTCCTGCTTCGTATCTTCATCAATCGCAGGATCCTGCAGCCATGCTTGATAACGCTCTAATGATTCCAATAAACTTGTCTGTGTCATAGTTCCTCCTTATATCACACCTCAAATGACTTACCCACGCCAATCCTAATGTTTATTTTGACGGGATGATTACGTTCCTGAATCCATTTCATCATAGACCAAGATAGAATAAGTTCGTGATGTGCAAGAGTACTGTATGAAATGGTTCTGCCGAAATGAATGCCTTCTATTGATGCTCTAATTACAATGGCTGTTTAAGGTGTCCAATACCATCTATATGCTAATGGATAACGAATATGAACTTAATTTCGATCCTGCAATGCAAACATAAGCTCACCTTCAGCGACTACACGGTCGTCAACCTTAGCTACAGCTTTGCCCTTGCCAATGCTTCCTTTTAATCTTGTGATTTCCAGTTCCAGTTTTAAGGTATCCCCGGGTACAACTTGTCCTCTAAAGCGAAACCCGTCAATGCCCGCAAACATACCCAGCTTGCCCTTATTCTCCTCCATGCTTAGGATCGCAAAAGCTCCCACTTGAGCCAGCGCTTCAACAATAAGCACTCCTGGCATAACCGGATAACCCGGGAAATGGCCTTCAAAGAATGGTTCGTTCATTGTTACATTTTTAAGTCCAACGGCTCGCTTGCCAGCTTCACATTCAATAATACGGTCCACTAATAAGAACGGGTAACGGTGCGGTAAAATTTCTTGAATTTGATTAATATCATACATTTCGTTCATTTTTCCCCTCTCCAAAATCGAATTGTCCCCTCTTATGAATCAATTTCAGGTTGCTATTTTGCTAATTATGAAATTGATTCCTTATGCATAAAAAAAGGGCGGTCTAGTTACACTATGACTGTCCCTTTGAAGACTGCAGTCGTAAGGGTTGATATAAAGGAGCACGTTTACAGCATAGGGCTTATTGAAGAAGCCGCTGTAAATGTGCTCTTTTACGTTTAATGAATGAGTCTTTCCTTGTCATTAAGTGCTCTAAATTTCACGATATATATAATGGTGGTGATCACTGAGAATAGAATAACAAACCACAAATAAGGGAGTGCGAAATCAAGATCGAGTATGATAAATAACACAGCTATGTAATATAAAATGGTGTTAACCTTCCCGAACACGTTCGCAGGAACGGTTCGCTTGCCCTTGAAATGAAAAAAGGCAGAGCCTATGATCATGCCGATATCCCTTAAGAAAATAACAGCTGCCGCCTGCCATGGAATGAATCCAGCATAGAGCAAAGACAATATCACAACAATCATCATGCTTTTATCTGCCAGCGGGTCGAGCATAATACCAAGCTGTGTAATTTGCCCCCTCGTCCGTGCAATGTAGCCGTCTAGAATATCAGTCAACCCAGCGAGCACTACGATTGCAAAGGCCCATCCCACTTCCCCCCGAAGAAAAATAAAAATATACAGTGGAATGAGGAAAAACCGACTCAGTGTTAATGCATTAGGCAAGTTCATTCTCGCTTCCCCCTTTGCCTGGCGGGTCCATTTCTTCATCATTATACCTTGCAGTATGTCCAACTTCAACAAAGCTCCACTCCGAAAAAAACAGACCCGTATTATGCGAGTCTGTTGTGTAGTTTATGAATGAGTGCTATTCACTTTCTGCAAAAACTAAATCATATACATGCTTCCATGTTTCCCATTTAAACACATCTGCCAGATCTTGACCGCCGATATACACATATCCAATCGTCAAGCCTCCTATCAGCGCTGCCAGACATACAATGGGAATCCATATCACTCTGATCGTCTTAAGCCACACACCGCCTTTACGCGGCTTTTTCTTCACTTGCTTGTCTTTCTGTTCTTCCTTTGACATGATTTCTCCTCACTTCAGGCCCTTTCCAGCCTCTGCCTTCACCACTCTGTTATGAACCTCTCAGGTTATTCGCCAGATTCATAAGATTATCGCCTGACATCAATGCTCGAGAGTTCATCTGATAAGCTCGCTGAACCGTCATGAGCTCCGTCATTTCAGTAGTTAATTCAACGTTGGACTGCTCAAGGAACCCTTGATGAATTAATATACCCGCATCAACAAGCTGCCCAATGTCATCTTCCATCATTAATCTATTGTCATTCACCTGCAGCTCAGCTAATGCTGCATCAGGATTCTCAAGTCCTGCCGCCAAGGTGTACATGTTCTCGCCAACGTTCTGAAGCAATTGCGGCTTCAGCACATTCACCAGCTTAACACGTCCAACGTTCGTTGCCGGTTCTGCTGGATCATTGTCATTATACGCTAATATCATTCCGTTAGAATCAATAGCTACACGGTAACCGTTCGGAACGAGTATTCGATCTTCAACCGGGCTGTCGGCATTCTTCACATAATACCCGTCCGATGTGGTTAAATAGGAGAATTCCTCGTTAAACGGCTGCAATCGCAAGGAACCGTTCCGAGTCCACAGCGTTTCCATGGCCACATTCAGATCCTCGTCAATTTGCTCCTCCCCGTTCTCATCCAGCTGCATCAATCCCACCTCGAACAAACCGCCGCCCTCAATCGCAAGATCAAGCGGTTGTTCGGTATTCTTCAAGCTGCCTTGAGACATGTTCCGTTGTATGGCTGACATCCGAGAACCCCAGCCTTGCGTATAACCTGCTGGTGTCAGTCGCCCTTCTTGTTGGAATTCTTTCCCCTGCTGCGTCACCGTGGTCAGCACCTCTTGAAAGGTCGCATCCTTCTTCTTATAACCTACTGTATCTACATTTGCAATGTTGCTGGATAACAGATCCAGCTTCTGCTGTAAGGATTGCATGGAGACAGCAGCCGTTATCATTGACCGATTCATCTTACCACTAACCTTTCTTTGGCATCGGATTTAGATTTTATACGCGCCCAACATCATTCACGGCCTTTTCCAAGCTGCGATCATAGAACTGAATGATTTTCTGGTTCGCTTCGTAAATCCTCGCGGCCGTCATCATATCCACCATCGATTGAGTAGGGTCAACATTCGAACGCTCAATATAGCCTTGCCTTACAATCACTTGATCGTTCGGATCAGCAAAATCAATTGCTTCCACTTCAGCATCCTCTTCCAAGCGATAATTACCGTTTCCTTCAAGCACTAAGCTGTTCGGGTTGTCCACCTTGGATATAAGCATAGTTATCTGTTCACCTGTTACGGGATGAAGCACCGGTATTCCATCGTTGTCCGTCAGGCTGCCTTGTGCATCTATGATCACTTCATCCAAGCTGCGGTCGAGTATAATCGGTTCCCTGTTCGTGTCCAACACCCGTTCTCCGCTTGAAGTGATTAACTCTCCCTGATCATTGATGTGAAGCTGTCCGTTTCTGGTGTAGCGTTCCTCGCCATTGTCATCCAGCAGTGTAAAGAACGCTTGCGGCTGATAAACCTTCTCCCCATCTTCATCCAATGCCACGCCTTGTGCATCGAATTGGAGCCCGTCCACTTGGAGATTGGAAATAAGGGCAAAATCGGCATGGTTCTTGGTCTCAAGCAATTCACCTTGCAGATACATCGTTAGATTCTCTTCTGCAAAAACACCTGTATTCATTCGGCCGATGGTCGCAGTATCATTGGAGCCATTCGTTAGTGCGATCAGCATTTCGGGAAATGATCTAGAGACGGCAATATTCTGCTTATATCCCGGAGTTTGCATGTTCGCTATATTATTCGTTACGGTATCGTGCTTTCGCTGCTGTGTCATCATGCCCGCTGTTGCAGTATAAAGCCCTCTGAGCATATAAGCCCACCTCCGTTATCGACTACAGTTACCAATGAATCCTATAACTTTTTATTCCGAGCAACCTTATCTAAATTATCGAGCATAATCCCCGTGCCCTTAACGACGCAATGCATCGGATCTTCGGCAATAAGTACGGGCACTTTTAATTCGTCAGCAAGGAGCGTATCCAAGCCGTTCAATAACGCGCCTCCGCCCGTCAGAATCACGCCGCGATCAATAATATCCGCTGACAACTCCGGCGGTGTTTTCTCGAGGACGGTTTTGGCTGCGGCCACAATAGACGAAACAGGATCCCATAGTGCTTCTCTTATTTCATTGGAATGAATCGTCACGGTTAACGGCAATCCTGTTACCATATCTCTTCCGCGAATATCCATTTCCTTCTTATCGTCAGAATACACGGTCCCGATACGAATTTTGATATCCTCAGAAGTCCGTTCACCAATTAACAGCTTGTACTTATTCTTAATATATTTCATAATCGCGATATCGAACTTGTCCCCTGCAACTTTAATAGAAGAGGCGGTTACGACGTCGCCCATAGAAAGCACGGCAACATCCGTTGTTCCGCCGCCAATATCAACTACCATATTGCCGCTGGGCTGAAATATGTCCATTCCAGCCCCGATCGCGGCAGCTTTAGGTTCTTCTTCGAGGAACACTTCTCTAGCGCCGCTTCGTTCCGCCGCCTCTCGTATCGCCTTCTGTTCAACGGAGGTAATATTGGTCGGGGCGCAAATCAGAATACGCGGACGGCTGTACCAATTCTTACCGCCCACTCTGCCGATGAATGCCTTCAGCATCATCTCCGTGATTTCAAAATCTGCAATCACCCCATCCTTCAGCGGACGAATGGCAATAATGTTGCCCGGCGTACGCCCTACCATTCGGCGTGCATCCTCACCTACCGCTAATGCGCGTTTGGTGTCGCTTTCTACCGCTACTACAGAAGGTTCATCTAATACTACGCCTCTTCCTTTAATGTGAATAAGGACGTTGGCTGTTCCCAGGTCAATTCCGATATCTTTGCTAAACATAAGTTAAGGATCCTCCTAAACAATACCGTTCACACATTAGAGCAGACATTAGTGCGTTCGAATTTCACATGAATTATAGATAACTTCGATATCGCGGGGCAAAATCCTTTTTCGCTGCCATGATTTTTTTTGGAAAATGTAATCTTAATCTTGAACCCCCTCATGATCTGCCAGCAATCATTGCCTTCTCTTCCAGCTCGTCATCCTTCCGGTATTTCTTCTTCGTCGCTTCGCCTCCCCGCAAATGTCTGATGGATTTATGGTATTCTAAGATGTCTTTCACTTGATTGGCCAGCTCCGGATTAATTTCAGGCAATCTTTCGGTTAAGTCCTTGTGCACCGTGCTTTTAGAGACACCGAATTCCTTGGCAATGGTTCTGACTGTTTGTTTGGTCTCCACTAGACAGCGTCCAATCTTAATGGTCCGCTCTTTGATGTAATCGTGCACGCCCTCGCCTCCCTGCTCTGAATAGATTGGTACATTATATGAGGTCAAGGGCTATATATTCTTTGTTTCCAAGCCTGACAAGCCAATTTGTGTACAAATATTTTGAGGACGGGCCGTCCCAATATGTATTAAAACGCACAAAAAAACAGAGGAATTCCCTTGGTCTAGGGGTCCCTCTGTCTTCCTTTTTATGATTCCATCAAGAATGTTTCTGGATTCACTGGCTGATCTTGCTGGTGGATTTCAAAATGAACATGGACGCCCGCATCTTTCTGAAGCTCATTACGTCCCGCTTTGGCAATCACATCACCTTGAGCTACCTCTTGATCCAGCGAAACGGCTACATCAGACAAGCTCTGATAGATCGTTTTCAATCCATCCTCATGTGTAATTTCAACTAGATTCCCTAATAGAGGCACATTTTCAACTCTAGTAACCTTACCTGACATCGCTGCTAGAACTTCAAAGGCTGAGTTGTCCTCAGCTGCTAAGGAAATGCCTGTGCTGGGAATGTATGTATTGTCGTGCTCAATCATAGCGGCCTGCTTAGCTTCTGGATCTGCATTCTGCTCGTAAAAAGGCGTAATCACTTGCAATGCCTCACGGTCTATGACTGGCCATTGCATCGTTTCTGTCTTGGCTGTCACCGCAATGGCATCTTGGTCTGGCAGGTCAATGGGGTCCCCGCCTACCACAATGGGGTCCATACCTAATTCGGCTTCAGTTACAGTATCCTGCCCTGAATCTTGATAGGCCCACATTAAACTTAAAATGATTGCTGCCGCTGCCATATACATTGCTGGAAATATCCACTTCTTCGACATCACCTTCTTATAGGATGGTGAAGATGCAGCTTGCCCCTGCGTAGAATTAGGAGCTTGATCGTGTTCTTCTAAGTGTTTGTTATTGTTTTCACTCATATATATCACCTCAGCAATCATTGTTGCCAGATCGAGGCTGTTTATACCTGAGGTGTGTTTAATTTTTTAATTTGTCCCAGATGTCGCTTGATTATGCATTGCATTCGTCCAAGCCATGATTGCCGATTCAGCCTCAAGCCCCTCAAACGATTCAATGGCAACCCCTTGATAGTAATATTCCAGAATTTCCTCAGCGCTTCTGCCTTCGCTCGCCATTCCCTGAGCCCCCCACTGGCTCATCCCCACACCATGACCATATCCAAAGGTGGTGAAAGTGACAGTATCTCCCTTCACTGTCCATTGGAATAACGATGAAGGCAAGCCTAAAGCTTCTCTAATCTCCCTGCCGGTAAACTGCTTTCCGCCTATGTTGATCTGCTTAATCCGCTTGCCCTCTGTGCGTTCAAGTATGTTCCAAGACTGAGTTGTGGCCGGAATGGAACTAATCTTCAGCTTGTCATACAGCTCATTCAGTTTAATGTCGGTCGTTTGTTTGTATCTCGGAGACAATTCGGCATCCCATGGACTAGGCACACTTCGCAAATAAGGAATTTTATCCTGCCAGTAATCCTCTGAATTCTCAGTGTACCCGTTGCTTGTAGAGAAGAAGGTCGCTTGAATTGGTTCACCATGATAGGTTGCGACTAAATGCTTCGTCTCATTAACAGCCCGGTTCAGTTTATTAAGGTTGTTGCTATATTCGAAAATACCCCAGCGTTCCCTCATATCTTCTTCAGTCAGGAATACTTGATGTAATTCCGAATCGGTTACGATGGCTTGTTCGACCGGAACCCCGCTCACGTCCTGCTTCATCATTCTTCTAACAATATAGGTCCTTGCTGCAATAGCTTGCGCCTTCAAAGCCTCGAGCTCAAATTCCGTTGGCATTTCAGCTGCCAACACACCTCTTACGTAATGTTCCAAGGGGATATGCTGCACTATGTTCTTCTCAGTTAAATATACAGGTACTGTTAGATCTGGTCCATCGTCATCTAATGGGACCGATGGTTGTGCAAGGAAATCCCATTTTTCTTGTACAGAAAATTCTTTCACCAATATACCTGGTATGACAATCGATAGAATAAGCAGAATACTGCTCCAGATTCCAATGTTAATGATTAATATCTTACGTGTCTGCTGCTTCATCTAAATTCCCCCAACATTTGATAGGTCTGTGATCTAGCTCCTTTCTAGTTTAAATGTATGAGGTCATTTAATAGGATAGAACCTGTGAAAGACTACACAATATAATAGAATATAAACAAAAAGAAGAGACCCTGTGCTTTCATTACATAGGGTCTCTTGCCTGAATACATATCAGATTCGGTTAAGCTAATGTCGGTTGAATTTTAATAATCGGGGCGGATTCCTTCATAATCGAAGATTGTTCCTGCGCTATGGTTACTTTCTTTATATCTGCCCCGAGTTTCGAGAGCTTCTGAGCTACCTGCACGTATCCGCGCTCGATATGGTGGATGCCTTCAATTTCTGTTTCACCCTCGGCCACAAGTCCTGCTAAGATTAATGCCGCTCCTGCGCGCAAATCGGTAGCGCACACCTTCGCGCCTGAAAGCTCGGCAGGTCCTGTCACCACAGCTGTTCTGCCTTCGACTTTAATTTGGGCATTTAACTTCTTGAATTCATCTACATGCATAAAGCGATTCTCAAATACCGTTTCCGAGACAATGCTCGTGCCTTCAGAAGTAAGCAGCAGCGCCATCATCTGAGATTGCATATCAGTCGGGAATCCCGGATATGGCAACGTCTTCACATCAACCGCTTGCAAGGAAGCTTCCGCTGTCACACGAATTCCTTCCTCTTCTTCAAGCACCGTAACACCCATCTCCTGCATTTTTGAAATAACAGGTCTTAAATGATCCGCAATCGCATTCTCGACAAAGACATCCCCGCGAGTGATCGCGGCCGCGATCATAAACGTTCCCGCCTCAATGCGATCAGGAATGACCGTATGTACAGCACCTTTAAGCTCTTCAACGCCGTCAATGCGAATGATCCCGGTTCCAGCCCCGCGCACCTTTGCCCCCATACTATTGAGATAGTTGGCTAGATCTACGATTTCCGGCTCCTTTGCAGCATTCTCAATAAGCGTTGTACCGCTCGCCAATGTTGCAGCCATCATAATATTCTCTGTTGCGCCAACACTGGCAACATCCAAATATATTTTGGCGCCTTTAAGCCGCCCTTCAATCTTCGCTTCAATAAAGCCTTGACCTAATCCAATTTCTGCTCCCATGGCTTCAAAGCCTTTAAGATGCTGATCTATCGGTCTGGTACCGATGGCACATCCTCCTGGAAGGGCAATCCTGGCATGCCCGCTTCTTGCGAGCAATGGACCCATGACGAGAAATGAAGCACGCATTTTTCGTACGAGCTCATAAGGAGCTTCGATACTTGTAATACGCTCTGCATTCACGACAATGGTTTCGTCTTCGTATGTAACTTCGATGCCAAGGGCCGATAATACTTTGCTGATCGTTTCCACATCATCAAGTGCAGGAGCATCATGAATGATACTCTGCCCTTTTACCCCCAGGATCGAAGCTGCAATAATTGGCAATACTGCGTTCTTTGCCCCGCTGACCTTCACTCTTCCCGATAAACGTTTGCCACCGCGGACGATGATTTTGTCCATTATTCAATTCCCTCCGCGTCTTTTATCGTCATTCTTCGTTGAACATATGCGCATAAAAAGCCCAATGTATAATCCCTCATTATAATTTCAATATGACCGTATATTGCCCGTATTTTGCCAAACATGTACAGTTTAACATTGCATGATTCATAAGCACAATAGGGACTTATTGGCTGCGCATCGGACCCGAAAAGAAGACACTTATTATGAAAGCTCTCCAAATAGGCACCCATAATAGTTCGTTCATCCTAGTCGTTTTTGGACCGTTGTATTAAACATTGTTGACAAGAAACCGAGTAGTTATTCTTCGAGCACCTGTTACACCATCCATTTTAATAAGGCAGACCACTCTGCATAATCCATAATAAAGCTTGCACACTCGTATCCAAGCACGATGGAGAGAATGATCTGCAACGCCTTAGCCTGTGGGCCTTTCGGACTTTTGACGAATAGATCGAATTTGAAAACCTGCAAAGCCCACCAGCTAATACCAATGCATATAATGGAGACTACGATGTGAACGAGACCGTTCACCCCCAGAACGTCAGCGTTACTGCTCCAGACATCCATTTCATATCACTACCTTTGTTCATACATCATTTGATACACTAACCAAGCAAATTCTGCCCTCGTCCCCGGTGCATTAGGCTTAAACGTACGATCTTCAAAACCAGCAATCCAGCCTTCTTGCTCCATTGCTTTTAGAACAGGTGCTGCCCAGTGTTGGTTGGTTACATCTGTAAACGGCGAAGTACCCTTTGTAGTACCATTTATGTCCGCAGCTCTTGCAAGCATGACCGCCATTTCCGCACGCGTAATTTCTCGATTCGGTGCAAATGTACGGTTCTCGTACCCTACAACCAAGCCTGCCTGTTTCGCTTGATGAATGCCATTAAATGCCCAATGATTCTCGGAAACGTCAGAATAGGAGGTTCGATTAAACGTTCCTTTCAGTTCCATTGCTCTTGATAATAAGGCTGCAGCTTCCGCCCTCGTAATGGAAGCATTAGGTCTAAAAGTGGCATCTTCGTATCCTTTAATAACAGATGCCTGGCTTAATTCCGCTATAGCTTCTAGAGCCCAGTGCTGTGCGATATCTCTATAACCGTTTACTAGCTTATCAGATTTATAGGACAACTTATACATCTGATAAGTAAATTCAGCATCCGCTGTTACCCTGATATAATAAGTTCCCTTCTTCAGCTTCTGGCCTAACGATAATTGCCGCTCATCCTTCTGATTGACCTTAATGCTCAAACGATTCTGGCTTTGATCAAGCAAGCTTAAGGAAATATGCCGCCCACTAGGTATATTGGCTAATGACAACGTTACATAGTTAGCTTCGTTTAAAGTGAACTTATACCAATCCACATCAGAAGCCTTATCTATAACCCCGTGGAATTCACTTGTCTTTACAATCGTGGTGGCTTGGAACGCTTTATTATTCGGTTCGTTCGGATCTACAAATTTCTTAGTGTAATCAAGACCTAAAGTATACTGTCCTGCGACTGGAGCAGCATGATCGGAAATAACGTTAGACACTAAAATATAGTATTTCCCCGGCAATACATCTATCAGCTTGGAGTACTCTGTTATGCCTTCTCGATTGTCATCAATTAAAATCGCTTTTTCCCCTTGCTTCTGAATCATGATAGCAGGATTGATTCGATTCGAATCGACTGCTAGTTTAACACGTAATGAACCCGGTTGATCAAAATGAACCGTAAACCAGTCCTGGTCATTGATCTGATGAAAGGTTCCCGTTAACTGCTGGGATTTCGGTGATAACGAATAAGCTTTAAATTGGCGGTCATTATCTTCAAAGCTGTCTTTTTCTATTTGAAAATGTGCTGTGATTTGGTAGTTTAAGCTCGCTTTTACCGCACTGTCGGTATACTTGATCTGGAGCGTGCTTTGACCTTTACGCCCATCTAGTCGAATGGCAGTGGTTCCCGTAATGTCATAGACGTGTTGCTCCTTATTAATATGGTGAACCAGTTTGACAGGCATATCTTTCTGAATTGCAGCTTTAAATTGAATAACGATGCTGCCATGAAACGGCGCTTGTAATGTATACCAATCCTCATCATTTCCACCCGATAATTCGGCGTTAATAGCGTTTTCTAACGGAAGCGGCTTCGCTGAAGCGGCTCTATTATTAGGCTCATACATATCTGCTTTATAAGGCTGCGATAATGCACGGTCTGCCCGCAGCAATCCGTATCCCGTCTGAGGGTCCCACCCTGCTGTTCCAATGTCTTGGGCTGTTTGGCGGATGAGGTTGCGAATTTGATACGGTTCGAAATTAGGATATTTGGCCAGAATGAGGGCCGCTACACCTGCTACCTGCGGTGCTGCCATCGACGTCCCTTCATTATAGTTATAATCCCCATCCAAGCTGGTCACAATCACATCCCACGGCGCCACAACGTCCACTTCCGATCCGAAGTTAGAGCCAGCCGCGACTTTATTGCTGGATGTCGCCCCTCCGACAGCTAATACCGTTGGATAGGCTGCTGGGAACTTCACCTCAGCCCCGTCATTCCCTGTGGCTGCAACTAACAAAACGCCCTGCTTCTCAGCATATCCCACAATCTCTCTCATATATGGAGAATCGTTATACAATCCGAGCGATAACACTACAATCTTTGCACCATGATCCACTGCGTATCGAATGCCTTCACCCAGCTTATCGACATCACCATAACCATCAGCTTCGATTGCTTTAATAGGCATAATATTGGTATTCCACACAATGCCAGTTGTACCGATATCGTTATTCCCCGAAGCGGCAATAATACCAGCAACATTCGTACCGTGCCCGTTATCATCCTGAGGCTTCTGCCCCGGATTAATTAGATTAATGCCCGGCACTATTTTATCTTTTAAATCCTCGTGATCAAGGTCGACCCCAGTATCTATAATGGCAATGGTAATATCCGTATTACTATGAACTACGTCCCAAGCGCCTTCCACTTTGATTTGATCCAGATAATCCTGCACACTACGATAAGGATCATTCGCTTTGGCAGAGATCCGAACTCTTTCATTCTTCGTCATATAGAGCACATCGGGTGATTGGCTCCAGTGTTGCAACCACATGTCCAAATCTGTAGATGCTTTAGGACGAGCCACCGTAACACCCGATTCTTTATATTCACTTACAATACAACTTTGCTTCCGAAATTCCGGATCGACATCACCAATCCAGCGTACGATCCAAGTCTCCGTCAACGGTACCTCTGCATTTGACTCGTGCTCTTGCTCAAGCTCGATCGCTGCAAGCGCATGATAACCTCCATGTCCCACAGCTGATACCATCACAATCAAAGCCAAAAGCAGCACAAAGCATCGTACTATCCGATTCCGATGTTTAGTATATAAACACATAGTATTCAATATTCCACCCTCGAGTATTTAATATGGTTCCTCGAACTGTAATCTTGGTGTCAGTTTTATCTAATTATAACAATTCTAGATTTACCTGTGGATTCCTTTTCTTGGAGGAATGAAATATAAAGTAAGCCTTTCCGTTTGGAAAGGCTTACTCAATGGTTGTATTCAAACAACTTTTTTGCATCAATTATACTTATCCAAGAATAAAAAAGTCACTCACTAAGGAGAAGATGTCTTGGATATAACCAATGACGATATGCGGAATGACACCTAATAACACAGTGACGAAGGCACAAATCCATATTGTAACGCCCACATTCCAGCGTACGGTCACAGGATATTCTGCATTGGACGAGCGCATGAACATTTGACGAATAATCCCAAAGTAATAAAAGTAGGATATGACACTCGTGGCCATCAGAATACCCGCCAGCACATAATGTTGCGTTTGTAACGTCCCAAGCAGAATATAGATCTTGCCGAAGAATCCTCCGGTAACCGGAATTCCCGCCAGCGACAGAATCAGTATGATAGCCGCGACAGCCGTATAGGGTGCCCGGTAATACAATCCAGCAAACCCGCTTAATTCATCATGACGAACCGCATTCGTAACCACGAGTACCACTGCAAAGATCCCTAGGTTCATGAAGACATATGCAATCATGTAAAAAATAAACTCAGAAAAGTTGCTGTAATGCACTAATCCAAATTGGGAGGCAATTGGAACCAGCAAATACCCTGCGTTGGCTACGCCTGAATACGCAAGCAGGCGCTTGATGTTCTTCTGTCTTAATGCCAAGACGTTACCCATGATCATTGCAGCAGCCGCAAGCACACTCAAGGTTAAGAACATATCATCGTGCATGGTCGGCATCGCCTGCGATCCCACACCAAAATACACATTATAGACAACCCTAAACAGAATCGCAAAGCCAGCTGCCTTCGATACGACTGCAAGAAATGAAGTGATGGGCGTAGGAGCACCTTGATACACATCCGCGGCCCATTGGTGGAATGGCGCTGCAGCAATTTTGAAGCCAAAACCGACCAGCATTAAGAAGAAGCTGACATAAATTAAAGCATGGTTATCACCTGCTGCACCTAACAGCCCCATCCGAATGTGTCCTAAGTTCGTCGAGCCTGTCAATCCATAAAGGAAGGACATGCCATATAGAATGAACGCCGAGGCGATTCCCCCTTGAATCACGTACTTAAACGCTCCTTCATTGGATTGATCGTTATTCTTCCTTAAGCCTACTAAGATGTAGGAGGTAATACTCAGCAATTCAAGACCAACAAACAACGTAATAAGGTCCCCTGAAGACGCCATGACCATGCCGCCTAATGTCGCCGGCAGTATCAGATAATAATATTCTCCTTCATGCTGAATGCCGCTGTTTCTAACCCATCCAATACTGTTAAAAATAACGAAGAACGTGCCCGTCAGGAACACTAATTTGAATAGATTAGCGTAATCGTCTATGCGATAGCTGTGGTTCAGCAATTGGATAGTCTCCGCAGGATTGATCTGCCTTATGACGAATATGGCCGATACCACAATCCCAACCAGCGCTAACCAGCCTAGAATTTGGCGGTTGGCATCTCGCTTCATGAACAAGTCTGCCAATGACAATATGATAGCGGAGATAACCAAGGTCAACTCCGGCAGCAGATACAATAAATCAGATGCTTGCAACCTTATGAGATCCATGGCTTATCCCCCCATCCTTAATGTCATGTGCTCCAGCATCGCATTCACGGCATGATGAAGCGGTTCGTTTAATATCGTCGGATAAATACCGAGCAGAATAATAAAAGCTACAAGCACGATCATCGGCACCATTTCTACTAGTCTTGCATCCTTTAGTGTCTCATATCGCTCTTGGATCGGTCCATAGGTCATGGACATAATCCCGCGCAGGACATACACAGCCGTGAATATAATTCCCAGCATACCCACAACCGTTATGATCGGCATTACATCGAACAAGCCTAAGAAGGCTAGAAATTCGCTGATGAAGCCTGATAATCCCGGTAAACCAAGCGAAGCCATCCCTGCAAGCATTAAAACTCCGCCGATAAATGGCATGGACTTAGCCAAGCCGCTCAATTGATTAAGCTCTGTTGTCTTTGTACGCTCATAGATACTGCCCACAATCAAGAACATCAATGCAGAAATTAAACCGTGGGAAATGAGCTGGAATACTGCTCCCTGCATCCCCGAATCGTTGAAAGCTGCAAGTCCCAAGAGGACAATCCCCATGTGACTGATACTCGAATAGGCAAGCACCAATCTGAATTCATTCTGTACTAAAGCCAGAACAGCCCCGTATAGAATGTTAATAACACCTAGAATCGCAAGTACGATGGCCCAATCCTTCGCTTGTTCGGGGAAGAGCATGACCCCGAAGCGAATCAAGCCATATGCCCCCATCTTCAATAGAATGCCCGAATGGATCATGACAATGGATGGCGGTGCTTCTGTATGTACTTTAAGCATCCATGTATGGAACGGAAAGATAGGCAGCTTTATGCCAAACGCCACTAACAGCATCAAGAAGAGCGCCCATTTCAAAGTATCGCCCAAATGAAAAGGATTCGGCACATTCTGAGCTAAGTCGGCCGGCAAATTCGCATACGACTGCGGGTCCGTCATATTCTCTACGATGGTATCCAGATCGCCGCTGTAATACACCGACACATGAGACGCATCCTCTGCTGTGATGGAGAATCCCGCTGTGTTCACAATAATAAGGAAGGCGATTAACATGATCGCAGAGCCTATCCCGTTGTAGATCAAGAACTTATTCGCCGCTGCTTCTCGGTTCCGATAGCCCCAAATTCCGATGAGGAAGAAGGTTGGAACCAGCGTCACCTCGAAGAACAAGAAGAACAAGAATAAGTCTTTGGCCATGAAGACCCCAAACATTCCTACTTCAAGCAGCAGGAACAGGATATAAAAGCTTTTCCAACGCTTTTTAATCGTTACAGCTGCTAGAGCAGCAAGGGTTGAAACAAGCGCCGTTAAGAAAATTAGCGGCAAAGAGAATCCATCGACCGCAAGATTATATTTAAACTCATAAATATACGATGCGAAGTTCGCTAAGTTCTCACTTTCCTGGCTGAGCGGTACCTCAATCCATTGATATTCTTCTGTAAACTGCCAATCCGAACTTTGATCGTTAAACCCTGCATACATCCAGCCTGACAGCACCAGTGGGATAATCGTTGCAGCAATAGCAATGATTTTGATCCAGCGGCCTTGATCCTTTGGCATGAAGATGAGGACCAGAACACCTAAAAGTGGAGATAACGCAATAAGTGACAGAATAGGAATGTGATCCAGCATCTACATGTACCTCCTTCCGACCAAGGCTAACACAAAAACAACGAAGCCCAGCAATGTAATTAAACCATAGGTTTGCAGCTGGCCATTCTGGAGCCTACTTCCTGCTCGGCCTAAGCCGAAGGCTGAAGCCCCAGCAAGACGCACAACCCCATCCACAATATAACGGTCAATCATATCTAGTCCTAAGCCTAGGATTCTGAGCGGCTTAATGATGATGTTTTCATATAGTTCGTCTATATAATATTTGCGATGAAGCACGTTGTACACCCATGGCGCTTTATCAACAACGGATTGACTGGACAACGCCTGCTTACCAAAGAACAACCAGCCTAATACAATCCCCAGTATGCCTGCCGCATTGGACAGAATAATGACGATCCAGCTCGTATGTTCTGCCCCTTCACCCGTTAACCATTCGGCAAGCCACGGCTGACCAGGCGTTAACACAAAACCGCTGACCACAGCTAATACCGCAAGCACGATCAAGGGTATGGTCATCACGGATGGCGACTCATGGGCACTGAACTGTCCCCGCTGCTTCCCTGTGAATACCATGAAGAACAGTCGGGACATATAAAAGGCCGTAAAGAAGGCCGCGATTAATGCAACCCAGAACAGCCCTGGATGGGCATAATAAGCTTCCGTTAAAATGGCATCCTTCGACCAGAAGCCTGATAACGGCGCAATACCAGACAGCGCTAGAGCACCGATCGCAAACGTCCAAGCCGTAATCTTCATCTTCTTCCCTACGCCGCCCATTTCACGAATATCCTGCGTATGCACCGCATGAATGACACTGCCTGCGCCTAAGAATAGAAGCGCTTTGAAGAAAGCATGCGTGAACAAATGGAAAATTCCGGCAGAATAAGCCATCATTGTCCCTAATCCCAATGCCATCATCATATAACCCAATTGACTTACCGTTGAATAAGCCAATATACGTTTAATATCATGCTGGGCAATGGCTATCGTAGCTGCGAAGATAGCAGTGAAGCCGCCCACATAAGCCACGACCTCCAGCGCAACAGGTGAAGCAAGGAAGATCGTAAACGTTCTAGCCACTAAGTAGACCCCTGCGGCAACCATAGTCGCTGCATGGATCAAGGCACTAATCGGGGTCGGGCCTTCCATCGCATCCGGAAGCCACGTATGAAGTGGGAATTGCCCTGATTTCCCCATTGCCCCGACAAAGATCAGAATGGCAATCAATGTCGTAATTCCCGCAGGAATTTCGCCTGCATTAAAAGCATTTTGAATCGTGGTGAAATCAAGCGCATGACCCGGCATATACCAGAATAACAGCAAGATAGCGATAAACAACCCCACGTCCCCAATACGGGTCACGATAAAAGCTTTCTTCGCCGCGGCTCTTGCCTCTGGCTTGAAATACCAGAACCCTACAAGCAAGAAGGAGCACACCCCAACTAGCTCCCAGAATATGTACAACTCAACTAGATTTTCTGAAATGACCAAACCTAGCATTGAGAATGTAAACAAAGCGATGTAGCTGTAAAATACGGAGATCCGCTCGTCATCCTTCATATAACCCGCTGAATACAGATTAACAAGCAAGCTGACAAGGGTAACAATCACCAGCATCAACGCATTTAAGTTAGTAATTTCAAAGCCCATGTTTAATGAAAAGTTACCGATTTTGAGCCAAGTTAAGTCATTCCATGTATAATCCTGCATTTGGCCGCCGCTTCGTTCAAAGAACACAAATAACGAGAGAACAAAAGAAGCCAGTGACGCAACGATACCTACAATAGCGGATGAGCGCTTCATCTGTTTGCCAACCGCCAGTAACACTAGAAACGCTATTAACGGGAACAACGGAATGCACCAAGCGTACTGTGAATAGACAGATTCCATTATATTGATCCTCCTAAAAAAGCGGATTTATCGCTTCATTGTATCCATATCGGTAACATTCGTCGTACCTTTGCGTCGATACAATGCTATCAAGATAGCGATCCCTACCGCAGCCTCCGCTGCAGCCACTGTAATGTTAAACAAAGAGAAAATTTGTCCGGTCAGATTGGGCACAGCTCCATATTTTGAGAAGGCCACTAGATTTAGATTAACTGAATTCAACATCAGTTCGACGGACAAAAGGACAATGACTGCATTTTTCTTAGATAATGCGCCATAGAGCCCAATGCAGAACAGAATTGCTCCCAGCAGCAAATAAGAAGTAACGATGTTCACGGTCCTTACTCCTCCTCTCTCTTCGCCAGCACAATGGCCCCAATAAAGGCAACCGTCAGCAATACGGATACCAGTTCAAAAGGAATCACATGCTGCGTATACAGCTGTTCCCCAATGGCGCGAGTATTATCCTCTGCCGCTGCAAATTCAGTGACCGGCACAATATTACTCTGTTGAATCGCATAAAATAAAATGCCGAAGAGGCCAATAACTCCGATCAGCAGCCCAACACTGTGAAGCGGTCTATTCGGCTCAACATCGACATCCTGATGTTTCGTCATCATAATTCCGAATACCATTAGAATCGTAATTGCACCCGCATAAATTAAAATCTGCACGACCGCTACGAATTCAGCATCCAGCATAATATAAATGCCGGCCAAGCTTAAAAAAGTGAACGCGAGAGAGACCACCATATGAACAACTTTAGTAAAGCTGATCATATACATGGCCCCGCCGATCACTAATAAGGATAGAAGGATGAACAGAATATTTTCCCCTGATGAGAAAAACGCCGATAAATTACTAGCCATGGCTGTTATTTGGCCCCTCCTTTCGTCTTCGATAATGCCGAATTGTTCTCTTGCCTGATATTTGTATTATTGTTATTTAACCATTGAAGATTCTTGAACAAATCATCTCTGCTGTACGTGCTAAGTTCAAAATTATTCGTCATAACAATTGCTTCTGTCGGGCACACTTCCGTACACAAGTCACATAGAATACAAATTTCAAAATTAATATCGTAGGTGTCGATAACCTTACCCTTTTTCTCCGGATCGGGATGCTTCTTGCCCGTCAATGTGATGCATTCTGTTGGACATGCTCTTGCGCACTGATTGCACACGATACATTTTTCAGGATCAAAATGCTGTATCCCTCTGAAGCGGTCTGGCATGTTCAGTGGAACATCCGGGTAGGCATAGGTGATTTTCTTGCGAGTCATGTTCTTAAAGGTAACGCCTAATCCTTTCATGATGCCTTTCATTATCATTCACCCCTTTGAAGGCTATTCGCTTATCTAAACAACTCCATGACAATCGCCGTCACAAAAATATTCAACAACGCCAGCGGCAGCAGTACCCTCCAGCCTAAACCCATCAGCTGATCAATTCGAATCCTAGGCATCGTTGCGCGCAGCCAGAACAAGAAGAAAACCACCGCACAAAATTTAATGATGAACCAGATTAACCCCGGTATAAACGTTAAGAACGGAGCTGGCGCATGCCAACCGCCTAAGAACAATACCGTTGTCAATGAGGCAATGCCGAACATATATACATACTCCGCAAGCATGAAGAAAGCGAAGCGGAACCCGCTGTATTCTACATGGTACCCCGCTACAAGCTCAGATTCAGCCTCTGGCAGGTCAAAGGGCGTCCGATTCAATTCCGATACGGCAGCGATCACGAATACGACAAACCCGAGACATTGAGGGATAAAGTTCCAATTCCAGAAGTAGCCCTCTTGACCGCGGGCGATCTCCAGCAGGTTCATGCTGCCGCTCATCATGATAACTCCGACAACCGAAAGCACAAGCGGAATTTCGTAGCTGATCATTTGAGCTGCTGACCGCATTCCACCAAGCAGCGCATATTTATTGTTAGAGGCCCATCCCCCAAGCACAATCCCTAGTGTAGATACTCCGCTCAAAGCTACATAATACAGTACCCCAATATTGAGATTCGCAAAATGCAACGTCTCCGTATAAGGAATGGTAGCCAATACCACAAACGATGGAACGAATGTAATGGCAGGGGCCAGAATGAACAACCATTGATCTGCTTTCTTGGGAATGGTATCTTCCTTGAGCAGAAGCTTTAACACGTCGGCGACCGTCTGCAGCAATCCCAGAGGACCGACACGATTCGGGCCTATTCTAAGCTGCATCCAGCCTATCACCTTGCGTTCAAAATAAATGGCATACGTTACAAAACCCAGAACAATGAGCAGGAAAACTACAGCTGCCAATGCAAACCACGTAAAATTAAGCCATGTAAGGGTGTCTTGAAACAGATTCGACATTAGGCATCAACCTCCCCAACTACAATATCGATGCCGCCTAGGATGGTAATCAGGTTCGTCATCGTTTCCCCTACTAACAGCTTAGGCAGAATTTGCAGATTTACAAAGGATGGCCTTCTAAATTTCAAACGATACGGTTTATCTTTACCTCGAGAAATGATATAGGCACCGATTTCACCCCGCGGCGACTCTATCGCGGTGTATACTTCCCCTTCAGGCGCACGCAGCACCCGAGGTACTTTTCCCATGATCTCTCCTTCTGCTGGGAATTGTTCGAGCGCTTGCTCTAATATCCTCAAGCTTTGGCGAATCTCTTCAAAGCGCAGGCGATAACGCGCATAACAGTCCCCTTCTGTCGCTACAGGCACATCAAAGTCAAAACGTTCGTACAGGCTGTACGGTTGGTTTTTTCTAAGATCCCAATTCACTCCCGTACATCTTAGATTGGCGCCGCTTAATCCGTACTCAATAGCCGTCTTCGCATCATAGGTACCAATCCCTTTGATCCGAGCAAGGAAAATCTCATTCCCGCTGACTAGTTCATTGTACTCGTCCAGCTTAGCCCTCATATGCGGAATAAATTGACGCACCTTCTCAATCCAGCCTTCGGGCGCGTCCCATTTCACGCCGCCAACCCGCATGTAGAAATAAGTTAAGCGGGCCCCGCATAGTTCATTGAACAAGTCAATGATCATCTCACGCTCGCGGAAAGCGAATAGAAACGGGCTCATCGCTCCGATATCCAGCAGGTAAGTCCCCCACCAGACCAAATGGCTGGCAATACGCTGCAATTCCATCACGATCAGACGCAGGAATTCAGCACGTTCAGGGATCTCAAGCTGCATCAGTTTCTCAACCGCGCTAACAAGCACATAATTATTCGTCATGGCCGAGACATAATCCATTCGGTCCGTGTAAGGGATAATCTGAGTATACGTCAAATTCTCAGCCAGTTTCTCCGTTCCACGATGCAAGTAACCCATCACCGGCGTGCAGTCTGTAATGACTTCCCCATCTAATTTAACAACAACCCTGAATACCCCGTGTGTACTCGGATGCTGAGGGCCTACGTTGAGTAAGAGTTCTTCTGTTCGTATCACTTGTCACACCTCCGGGTCAATCGGTTCATAATCCTTGCGCAATGGGTGACCTACCCAATCGTCTGACATCATAATTCTTCTTAAATCAGGGTGTCCCGGAAAATCTATACCCAGCAGATCATAAGCTTCTCTTTCATTCCAGTTCGCCGTCGCCCATGTAGGCGTGACAGAAGGAACAGAAGGCGCTTCCCGATCTGTTCTCACTTTAAATACGTATTCGTGCTGACTTTCTATCGATATGAGGTGGTACACCACTTCCATGTGTGTTTCTTGATCTACTCCCGATAAATTCCTTAAGTAATCCAGCTTTAACTCTGGACTGTGCACCAGCAACTCTGCAGTTTGTAACCAATATTCCGATTTGATGACGAGATATGGTCTATGGCTGTCAACTTCATTAATGAACGCCTCTTCAATCGCTTCCTCGGAAATGTCCTGTTTGATCAACTCTACAATACGATCCAGTCTAGGCTGGTTCGGAGAAGGTTCTTTCGGCGCTTCCTCTTCAGCCTGTGATTCCGCTTCTTTCTCCGCTTTCGCCTTGGCTCTAGCAGCCCTGGCTTCTGCTGCCCGCTTCGCCTTAGCTTCCTTCTCTTCGTCAGAAGGACCCTTCACCTCCGCAGCCGGGGCATCAGACGGCTCAGACGTCGTCTGCGCTTTAGGGTCAGCATTCTGAAGCTCCTGAGCTTTTGCTTGTTGTTCCTCGGTTGCTCCGCCCTTAGACTTCTCTACGGATTCAGGCTTCTTATCCTCACTCATGAATTCGTCACCTGCTTCCCAGTCTTCGCTTCGTAGCGAATCTTCTCTTGCAGTTTATTGATGCCGTAGATTAATGCGGCCGGGTTAGGAGGACAGCCTGGTATGTAAACATCTACAGGAACGATCTGGTCTACCCCTTTAATGACGGCGTAAGATTTGACGTAAGGCCCGCCCGCTGTAGCACAAGAGCCCATCGCAATAACCCACTTCGGCTCAGGCATTTGGTCATACAATCTGCGCAGCAGCGGTCCCATCTTCTTGGTCACTGTACCCGCTACGATCATCACATCAGACTGCCTCGGGGAAGTACGGAAGATGACCCCGAAGCGGTCAAGATCATAATGGGATGCGCCTGTTCCCATCATTTCTATGGCACAACAAGCTAATCCAAAGGTAAGCGGCCATAAGGAGTTGCTTCTTGCCCATGCTTTGAGCTGCTCCAAGGTTCCCATGAATACATTGCGTTCGAGTTCTTGACGTTCTTCCGGCGTGATTGATTCTAATTTGAAATCCATTGCAGCACCTTCTTCTTCCAAGCATATATTAATCCGACTAATAATAAAGCAACAAAAATCAACATTTCCACAAGTGCAAACAATCCAAGCTTATCGTAGGCCACGGCCCAAGGATACAGGAACACCGTTTCCACATCAAAAATAACGAACATCAGCGCAAATAAATAGTAGCGCACATTAAAGCGAACTTGCCCCTCACCCACAGGTTCATTTCCGCTTTCATAAGTCGTTTGCTTCGGATCGTTCGGCTTCTTAGGACGTAAAAAACGGCCAATCGTTAACGCAGCTATAGGTAACAGGATACCCAGCGCTATAAAGATGGCCACAATGACATAGTTATTCATATACGTTCCCATGATATTCCCTCCATCTAGCAAATTCTTTCCTCGCTCGGTGTTTTTCCGAATACTTAGGGTGAGAGTCTTGAAGGAAAAACATCCATGAATTGCAAAAAAAACTAGCTTTGATGTTATTAGAATTTCTTATAAATAAAGGCGATTTTAATAATAAATCTCGCCGACCCAATTATAACAAAAGCTATATTTAAAGTCCATGTGATTTGCAAGCGATTTCTTAGTGGTAGCTTTTGTTGGCATTCCGATGCATCTCCCCCCGATGTTCTCCTAGAATGGTTAACAAAAGCTATATTTAAAGTCCATGCGATCTGCAAGCGATTTCTTACATTAAGTAAAAAGATGACTCCTAATGTCTCATCAGAAG
>CAYUSG010000003.1:17693-58732 GCA_964447355.1 uncultured Paenibacillaceae bacterium | reverse complement strand
AAGAACAATTTATTTCGTCGCTCGTTTTGGCGACTTTTATATCCTAACACATTCTATCGTGTAATTGCAAGTACTTTTTTTACCAAAACTCACATTTACAATCGCTTTAAAAATTCGCCGTATCCATTTAACATGGGCTCGCTTCAAAAGCGACAAGATTCATAATACCCAATTTCGAAACGAATTGCAAGTGGAATATTGTGGCCAGCCCAAAAAAAGCGAAAAACCTCTCGAAACACTGCTTCGAAAGGCTTTTTCACTGCTTTTAAATCCTCTTATTCTGCTGAACGATCACGCATATGCGGGAATAACAATACATCACGAATCGAAGGTGCATTGGTTAACAGCATCACCAAGCGGTCGATACCGATCCCCAGTCCACCCGTTGGGGGCATTCCGTATTCTAGTGCTCGAATGAAATCATCGTCCATCATATGTGCCTCATCATTACCTTGCTCACGTTCAACCAATTGCGCTTCAAACCGCTCACGCTGATCAATCGGATCGTTGAGTTCCGTGAAGGCATTGGCATGCTCACGAGCTACGATGAATAGTTCGAACCGATCCGTAAACCGCGGATCTGCTTCATTCTTCTTCGCAAGCGGTGAAATCGCCACAGGATGACCATAAATAAACGTAGGTTGGATTAAGGTCTCCTCTACAAAATGTTCGAAGAACTCATTCACAATATGCCCAAACGTCATATTCTTATCAACCGACACCTTATGTTCCTTCGCCAGTTGATGCGCTTCTTCATCTGACATCTCTTTACTGAAATCTACACCTACGACTTCTTTAATTGCATCTACCATAGATACACGTCTCCATGGCGTACCCAGATCGACTTCATATTCTCCATAAGAAATGTTCGTTGTGCCTAATACATCTTCAGCGATATGAACAACGAGATCCTCGGTCAGCCGCATAATATCTTGATAATCCGCATACGCCTCATAAAGCTCAATCATGGTGAATTCAGGATTATGCCGTGTTGAAACGCCTTCGTTTCTATATACACGCCCAATCTCATACACCTTCTCTAGACCGCCAACAATCAAACGCTTCAAATGCAATTCTATCGCAATACGCATATATAATTGCATGTCCAGTGCATTATGATGCGTAATAAACGGCTTGGCAGATGCCCCTCCCGCAATCGCATGCATGGTTGGTGTCTCTACCTCAAGATAACCGCGCTCATCCAAATAACGGCGCATGGATTGAATGATTCTAGAACGCGTAATAAATGTCTTCTGTACATCTGGACTCACGATTAAGTCAACGTATCTCTGACGATAGCGCTGCTCTACATCCTTCAAGCCATGGAACTTGTCTGGCAATGGATACAGGGATTTCGTCATCACTTCAAGGTCTAAGGCTTTAACAGAAGTTTCACCTGTTTTGGTCTTAAACACAATCCCTTTAACACCAATAATGTCTCCGATATCTAAAAGATCAAAAGCCTCATATTTCACAGGATCTACGGTATCTTGTCGAACATAAATTTGAATTCGGCCTGTAAGGTCTTGAATATGCGTGAAAGAAGCCTTACCCATACCTCTCTTCTGCATGATTCTGCCCGCCAGCGTAACTTCGATCGCTTTCTCTGCGAGTTCCTCTTTGCTAAAATCACCATACGCTTGTAAAATATCACCTGCTGTATGGGTGCGGTTAAATTTTTGGCCGAACGGATCGATGCCAAGGTCTCTTAATGCTTTAAGCTTGTCTCTTCTGATTTGCAGCAGCTCATTGAGTTCTATCTGCGGTTCTACTTTTTCCACCAGCTTGTCCTCTCCTCACTTAACAAATAACCCACAAAAGATTGAGGCTGTAACACACCACCTAACCTTTTGCGGGACCGTTTCAAACATGTCTATCTCATCATTATTGCCAAACCTTATTTCTTTATATCTACAATTTTATATTGAATGACTCCAGCAGGCACATTAACATCTACGGTTTGACCTTTTTTCTTTCCAAGGATCGCTTTACCCACAGGGCTTTCATTGGAAATTTTATTCTGTGACGGATCGGATTCAGCAGTACCTACAATCGTGTACTCCACTGTATCTTTGAACTCCACGTCCTCTAATACTACTTTGGAACCAATACCTACAGTATTGACATCAACTTCATCATCATTAATGATCCGCGCATTGCGCAGCATTTTCTCAAGGGTAATAATACGCCCTTCGATAAAAGCTTGCTCGTTCTTAGCATCTTCATACTCGGAGTTTTCACTGATATCCCCATAGCCTATTGCAACTTTTATTCTCTCAGCTACTTCACGGCGTTTTACAGATTTTAAGTGGTCAAGCTCTTCTTCAAGCTTCTTTAGGCCTTGTTGGGTTAAGATTACTTCTTTTTCACTCATTTTTACAAATCTCCCGTCGTGAAAAATTTTCACATGCCTAAGAACTAGGGTCCTAACCTAGACAGTGAATTCACTAATCGTCACTAAAAAATATATTGCATGTCCTCTTATTCATGACTCATTTTGTGGCCTTGTACAAACTTTCCACTTTCCCCTAATTATTGCATGATTATATTTCAAGCACATGAAATTGTCAATGAAACAAAAGGGTCATTTAGTGCGTGTTCACAGCCGCCTCATCCTGCTCTGCATTTAACGAATGTACAAATTCCTGCAGCGTGCTGACCATCTGGTCCCGCTTCGTCTCTTCCATAATCAAATCCTTCACACGGGCACTGCCTTTAAGGCCTTTCAAATACCAAGCCATATGCTTGCGCATTTCTTTGACGGCCACATGCTCGCCCTTCAGATCGACAAGGCGATCCAGATGCAAAATAGCAATGCGTATCTTCTCCTCGGCTGTAGGCTCAGGTAAAAGGGTCCCCGTCGTTAAATATTCAATCGTTCGATACAGCATCCAAGGGTTGCCTAATGCAGCCCGTCCGATCATGACTCCGTCCACCCCAGTCTGATCCAGCATGCGCTTTGCATCCTCGGGTGTAAACACATCTCCATTGCCGATAACCGGAATATTAACAGCGTTCTTCACTTCCCGAATGATGTCCCAATCCGCTTTGCCCGTATACATCTGTTCACGTGTTCTTCCATGAACACTAACGGCTTGGCCGCCTGCACGTTCTACCGCCTTAGCGTTCTCAACGGCATAAACATGCTCGTGGTCCCAGCCTATTCTCATCTTTACTGTGACAGGCTTTTGCACCACTTCGACAACGGCTGATACCATTTCCTCGATTTTGCTTGGATCGAGCAGCCAGCGGGCTCCCGCGTCACACTTGATGATTTTTGGAACCGGGCAGCCCATATTAATGTCGATAATGTCAGCATTGGTCTGGGTATCGACAACTTTTGCCGCTTCGACCAAGGATGCTTTGTCCCCGCCAAAAATTTGCAGGCTGAGCGGTTTTTCACGTTCGTCTACATAGAGCATCTGCATGGTTCGTTGATTCCCGTGGAGAATCGCTTTATCACTAACCATTTCAGCACAAACCAATCCGCATCCAAATTCTTTGGCAATGAGACGGAAAGCTGGGTTGCATACCCCCGCCATCGGCGCTAACACTACCTTGTTCTTGGTCGTGACGTTCCCTATCTTCAACATCGTTATCTTCCTCCTTTCACTCTCTGCCAACCGGCGGCATGAGCTCATTCACTTCTATATTCAATACTTCCGAAATTTGTTGTAACAGCTTCGCGTCTGCTTTGCGGGCACCTCGCTCGATACCGCCCAGCACCGCGATCGACACATCCAACATATCGGCCAGTTCCTGCTGAGTGAATCCTTTCAGCTTTCGAAATGCCCTAATGCGTTGTGCCAATTGATTCTTTTCCACAGTTTAATCCCTTCCTTGCTTCCCATTTTCTCCAATGCCTGGTTAGCCGATACAAACCAATGATTCCCTTCCCTTAACACATCGAGCAGCGGTACCAGCACAAAGGCCCGCTCAAACATTCGAGGGTGAGGTAAATCCAGGTTCTCACTCTGCATCACCAGATCGTCAAATAACAATAAATCCAAATCAATCACCCGTGGACCCCAGCGAATCGCTCGAACTCTCCCAAGCTCCGCTTCTATCTGAAGCATCATATTAAAAAAACGATCCAACGGCAGGGCAGTTTGGACAGCGACTGCCATATTCAAAAAGGCCGGTTGATCGGTGTAACCCACAGGATCGGTTTCATAAACAGCCGAACATTGGAACACTTCGGTTTGCTCTATTTGATGAATAGCTTGAATCGCCTGCATGATATGCTGCTCTCTGTCACCAAGATTACTTCCCAGCCCGATATAACATTCGTGATTTAATGACATTACACTCCTGCCCGCTTCCTATGAATTTCAACCGTGACCCCGTCAAAATGAATGGCAAACGGCGGATTCGGTTTGATAACTCCCACCGTGCATGCGTTGATCTTAGCATAAGTGGCGAGAAGTGTCGATGCAATACATTCAGCTAGCGCCTCTATCAGCTTAAATGGCTTGCCCTCTACGATAGACTTGACGGTCTCATACACCTCTGCGTAGTTCACTGTAGCCGTCAGATCATCAGTTGCCCCAGCCTGCTGTAAATCTAGAAACAAGGTCACATCTACCATGAACTTCTGCCCCAGCTTCTGTTCCTCTTCAAAGACACCATGATATCCGAAAAAGCACATGCGTGCCAGCTTCATTTGATCCAAAGGTTATTCATCCTTTCCAATGTCTATGACGTACAATAGCGTCGGCCATTACAGCTGCCTTCTTAGCCTCTTTAACATCATGTACTCTTATGATCTTACAGCCCTGGGCAATACCCATCGCCGTTGTTACGGTCGTTCCCTCCACTACATCATGCGGCGGCAGCTGCAGCGTCTTATGAATCATACTTTTGCGCGAGGTTCCTAATAAAACAGGATAGCCCATTTGTGTCACGTGGTGCAAATGATTCATCAGAAATAAATTATGTTCCAGTGTTTTGCCAAAGCCAAAACCAGGGTCTAGTATGATGCGGTCCTGTTGAATGCCCGCATGCAGCGCTATATCCACACTCTCCTGGAGATCCTTCTTCATATCACTAAGAAAATCATCATAGACGGCCTCAGCTCGATTATGCATTAGAATCACTGGACATTGATGCTTTGCGGCCACTGCCGCCATGTGCGAATCCTGCTTCAACCCCCAAATGTCATTAATGATTTCGGCTCCCGCCTGTAAGGCGCAATCCGCAACCTTCGCTTTGTACGTGTCAATGGAAATAGGGACATTGATATGCTTAACCAGTTTTTCAATCACAGGTATCACACGCTCTAATTCAGCATCGATGGACACGTAATCAGCTCCAGGACGGGTGGATTCGCCGCCTATGTCAATCAGCTCTGCACCGTCCGCTATCATCTGCTGGGCACGCTTCAGCGCCTGATCCAACTGTGTATACTGGCCGCCGTCTGAGAACGAATCCGGCGTTACATTCAGGATTCCCATAATAAGGGTGCGCTCGCCGAGCGGCAACGGGTTTCTCTTACAAGGTATGACGGGACCGCTTAATGCTGTATTCAAGTCGTTCATTTAATTCCCTCCTGCTGAGAAGACGTTTTGCCGATAAAGTTTGATCAATTGGTTCGTTACTGACGATGTATTAAGTGTCCACTCCGCCGCGATGTCCCCGCTTGTATTAAACAGGGCATGTATAGGGACGATTTCCTGGATCGAATTCGTAATAAACACCTCTTGTGCTTCAACAAGCTCTTCCAGATGGTAATATCCCTCTTCGTATGGGATACCTAAGTTTCTGCAACAATCCAAAATGTAACCTCTGGTCACTCCAGGTAAGATACCCGTTTCTAACGCAGGTGTACAGCATATTCCCTTACGAATAAAAAACACATTACTCACAATGCCCTCGGCCACGTGACCCTTGTCATTTATAAACAAGCCCTCCGCCCCCAAAGCCCACGGATACTGCATCAGCTCCTGTTTCCCCATTATATTATTCATATAATGCAAGCTTTTAAACCGCACCTTCCCTTCCGGGCTGTTACGGCGCAAGGTGAGGAGCTGAAGCGGCTTCCCTTTCTGATACAATGCCTCATCTCTTGGAGGCAGTTGCTTTACATAGATAATCTCCTGGGGATGATCATAAGACCCGGCTGGAAGCCCTACCTGCCCCTCTCCTCCCGTTACCGTCAACCTGAAATAGCCGTCTTCTAGACCATTTGCGTTCAGCAACTGATTAAGTATGGGAACGAGTTCATTAGCACCCCGTTGATATTCGATCTGCAGTGCCTCGCACGCTTTCAGCAACCGTTCTAGATGAGATTCCAGCAGAAAAGGCCGCCCCGCATATGTCCTGAATGTTTCAAACAGACCCACGCCATATAAGAAGCCGTGATCCATAACTGAAATCACGGCTTCTCGTTCGTCTAGCAACTTTCCATTGAGACTGATGATCATACTTCCCTCGCTGCTGTGTATCGAGTCACAAAATTTTTCAGCAATTGCTTACCATGATCGGTAATGATGGATTCAGGATGAAATTGTACACCCTCAATCGCATAGTCCTTATGGCGCAGAGCCATAATCTCGCCTTCTGGCGTCTGTGCACTGATCTCTAAGCAATCGGGCAGAGTTTCCTTCTTAACAATGAGCGAGTGATATCGCGTGGCCGTATAAGGTGAAGGAATTCCTTCAAAAATAGTCTTGCCGTCGTGATGAATCGGGGATGTCTTGCCATGCATCAGGCGTTCGGCTCGAACCACTTCGCCGCCAAAGACCTGACCAATCGATTGGTGGCCAAGACATACACCTAGAATAGGAATGCGCCCCTTAAATGCATCAATCAGCTCCAAGCTAATGCCTGCTTCGTTTGGTGTACATGGACCCGGAGATATGAGGATATGATCCGGCTTCATAGCCGCTATCTCCTCAAGGGTTATTTCATCGTTTCGGCGCACCGTCACCTCTTCACCGATTTCACCTAGATACTGGACCAAATTAAACGTAAAGGAATCATAGTTATCAATCACAAGGATCATTGGACACCCTCCTTATAAGCTTTCGTCGCAAATCGCTCGCTTAATTGTATCGCCTTCCATAATGCTTTAGCCTTATTTAGACTTTCCTTATATTCACGCTCTGGTATAGAGTCAATAACGATGCCTGCTCCGGCCTGTACATGTCCTAAACCTGACTGCGCTAGTATCGTTCGTATAACTATATTAAATTCCATATTTCCATTATAGTCAATCCATCCAATCGAACCGGTGTAGGGACCGCGCCTAGTCGGCTCCAGCTCTTCAATGATTTCCATGGTTCTAATTTTCGGAGCGCCTGTAATCGTCCCACCTGGAAAAGTAGCCGCAATAACATCCAAAGCATCTTTCCCCTCACTCAGCACTCCTACCACTTCAGATACCAGATGCATGACATGGGAATAATATTCAATCACCATTAACTCGTCCACTTTGACCGAACCAAATTTAGAAATCCGTCCAAGATCATTACGTTCCAAATCAACGAGCATTACATGTTCGGCTCGCTCCTTCTCACTTGTTCGCAGTTCCTCGGCCATAACGCGATCTTCTGCCTCTGTCGTGCCTCGTCTGCGGGTTCCAGCAATAGGACGCGTGCTGACCTTGCCTCGTTCTAACTTGACCAGCAGTTCAGGTGATGCAGACACAAGCTGGAACTCAGGGAATCTTAGAAAGCCCATATAGGGAGAAGGATTAATGACCCTGAGCCACTCATAAATATCTTCCGGTCCGGTTCTAAGTGCCCTAGATAATCTCACAGAAAGATTAACTTGGAACACGTCCCCTTGACGAATGTATTCCTGTATGCGTTCCACCGCTTGAATAAATTGATCCTTAGAAAAAGGGGTGTGTAAGCCTTCCAGTTGGTCAACGTTCATAAATTGCTGTGTTTCAATTGGGTCACTCGCAAGTGCTTGCTTGCGCCAACCTTGATTTAAAGCATCGGCCGTATCCACTCGGTCATCCCAAATGGATTTGAGTTTGCGGGCAGCTTCTTCTGCTTCTTCATACAGCCGTCGCAATTGTTCTGAGGACGTGCTTTTCTCTTGGTGTTGTTCGGCATCCCACGCCTTATGGACGCAGCAATACAGATCCCCTTGATTTTGATCAATCACCCAAAGTTGGTCATATCGCATAAAATAATAATCTGGAATATTCAGATCATCTTCAGCTTGAGTCGGAATTTTCTCAATAGAGCGAACCACATCGTAGGACCAGTAGCCGACGCAGCCTCCAATAAATTTAGGGGCTCCATCTACAAAGGGTGAGCGGTATGCACCCATCCAACGCTTTACGGCTTCAATTGGACTTGCCTCAAACGTTAAGGGTTCATTACCTTCCAACACCTGTGCCAAGCGCCCTTTACCCCAAATCATTGAAACGGGGGCTTCCCCTACACAGGTATATTGACCTTGTTTTCCACTTTCAAGCAAGAAGGTATGTGCTTGCTCAGGCTTCCAGAAAGGCTCCCATGACACTGGCAGCTTCCCTGCTCCTTCGAATTTCAACACGAAAGGCAGCATCGTATAACTGCGGCTCCATGCCTCCCACTGCGCATATGAGGTTAGTTTCACTTAGTCCCCTCCCGACGCTAACGTACAGTACTATATAGCTTGCAAGTATACTTAAAAATCATCAAAATAGCAAAAACTGCCGCTGCACAAGTGCAACGACAGTCTATCTTACTGCTAAATCCTATTCGTCGAATTGATACAGCGGCGTGCTTAAGTAGCGCTCTCCGTTACTTGGTAATACGGCTACAACACGTTTACCTTTGCCTAACTTCGCTGCGACTTGAAGTGCAGCAAAAATCGCTGCTCCCGATGAAATTCCACCAAGAATTCCTTCTTCTTTGGCTACGCGACGGGAGGTTTCAAAGGCTTGTTCATTCTCAACCGTAATGACTCCATCGTAAATTTCAGTATTCAGAATATCAGGTACGAATCCAGCGCCGATACCTTGGATTTTATGAGGACCTGGCTTTCCGCCTGACAAAATCGCAGAAGCTGTAGGTTCTACCGCATAAACTTGAATGCCCGGGAAGTTTTGTTTCAACACTTCACCTGCACCTGTAATCGTTCCGCCTGTACCGATACCTGATACGAATGCGTCTAACTTTCCATCGTGAGCTTTGATTGCTTCTACGATCTCAGGACCTGTAGTTTCACGGTGAATCTTCACATTCGCTGTATTCTTAAATTGTTGCGGCATGAAGTATGTAGGGTTCTCAGCAACTAGCTGTTCTGCCTTGGCAATAGCACCTTTCATACCTTCTGGCCCTGGTGTAAGCACTAGCTCTGCACCGTAAGCACGAAGCAGATTGCGTCTTTCCATACTCATAGTTTCAGGCATGACTAGAATTGCTTTATACCCTTTGGCAGCTGCTACCATTGCTAAACCAATACCTGTGTTACCGCTAGTAGGTTCAACGATGGTGTCGCCTTCCTTCAATTTCCCTTCTTGCTCAGCCACCTCGATCATGCTGATAGCAATACGGTCTTTAACACTAGCACCTGGGTTTTGATACTCAAGTTTAACGTAAACCTCTGCACTGTCTTCCGGTACCACACGGTTCAATCGAACCAGCGGTGTATCACCGATTAATTGCGTTACGTTCTGAACTAATTTAGCCATTTCATTCCCTCCCGTGGATACAGGGGCCGCCATAGGCCCGATGCTTTAACATTAAAGTGTTTATTTCCGAGTAAATCAGTCGGCATTCTAACTATTATCAATATTATCAAGTAGCCTCAAGGGTTGTCAATAACCCGTATCAAACAAATATTGAATATTCTGCCTTAGGTTGATCTAGTAGCTTCTGAATCATTCATTGTTGTGTCTTGTTTGCTCAAGTAATGCCTTCAATTCGCTTTCCTCAAGCTGATATTTCTCGTTGCAGAAATGGCAGATAACCTCAGCCTTCCCATCCTCTTGAATGATTTGCTCCAACTCATCGCGGCCCAAGCTGATCAAGGTTTGTTCCACTCGTTCGCGCGAGCATTTGCAGCGGAATACCGCATCTATGGATTCGTGGATGTTAATATCCTTTAGGACTTTTTCCAGAATAGCTTCAAGGCTGAGTTCCTGATCGAGCAGGGAAGAAATAGCCGGCAGCTTGCTAAGCTGCTCTTCAATGTCGGCAATCTCCTCTTCACTTAACCCCGGAAGCAGTTGTATCATAAATCCCCCGGCAGCTTTAACAGAATAATCTGTATCCACCAACACGCCCAATGCTACGGCCGAAGGTGTTTGTTCCGATTTTGCAAAATAATAAGTAAAATCTTCGCCCAGTTCACCCGATACGATCGGTGTGCTGCCGCGGTAAGGCTCTTTCATGCCCAAATCCTTGATAATATAAATATAACCTTCACGCCCCACGGCCCCCGCTACATCCAGCTTACCTAAGGCATTATTAGGCAAATCTACATGCGGCTCATCGACGTAACCTCTAAGCTCGCCTTTCGCATTCGCATCAACCACAATTTGACCGATAGGACCATTGCCTTTTACTTGTACCGTTAACTTCTCTTCTCCCTTAAGGGCCGCTCCCATCATAGCCGCCGCCGCAACGGTTCGCCCTAATGCTGCTGTCACTACAGGAAACGTATCGTGCCGCTGCCTTAACTGCTCTAGCGTATTTGTTATGCTCACCGCAAAGGCACGGACTTTACCTTGCATAGCAGTTCCTCTAATAATACGGTCCTGCCCTTTGTAATCACCCTGCATAGTAAACCTCCTATGTGTTTCGTTCGTATATCAACTGCAGACCTTGGAGTGTCAGTAGCGGATTCACCTCTTCAATCGATTGTGATTCACTTGCAATCAATTCAGCTAAGCCCCCGGTTGCAATGACCTTAGCCTTAGTATTGAATTCATTCTGCATTCGGCCTACAATTCCGTCCACTTGGCCCGCAAAGCCATAGATGATACCGGCCTGCATGGATGTAATTGTGTTGCGGCCCACTGTGCTTCTGGGCTTCACTAATTCAATTCGCGGCAGCTTAGCCGCTCGTTGATACAGCGCTTCCGTTGAAATACCTATTCCAGGGGCGATAGCTCCCCCTATGTATTGCCCTTTCTCATCAATATAATCAAATGTGGTAGCTGTACCAAAATCCACAATGATTAACGGAGGTCCGTATAATTCTATCGCTGCAACTGCATTAACAATCCGATCAGCCCCGACCTCACGGGGGTTTTCATATTTAATATTTAAGCCCGTTTTCAGACCTGGACCCACGACCAATGGATCATGATGGAGATACTGCTTGCTAAGATTCTCCAGCACATTCATTAATGGAGGAACAACAGAAGAAATAATGACAGCCTCGATGTCCTTAATATCTATGCCTGCGTGTTGGAACAAATTATGAACGAGCATGCCATACTCATCAGTGGTCCCAGAACGATTCGTGCTGATGCGCCAGTGATGAAGCAATGTTTTCTTCTGATACAGGCCTAGTACGATATTAGTATTTCCTACATCCACTACTAAGATCACAGGGCCGCCCCCTTTTTCTCATTCAGATCCAAGCTGATGTCCAAGGTTTTAACAGAGGAGGTTAACCCTCCAACAGAAATAACATCGACGCCGCAAGCTGCGATGTCTGTAATCGTGTCCAAATTTACGCCGCCTGAAGCTTCTATGATCACATGCGGTGCTTCTCGTTTAATTCGCTCAACAGCGGACTTCATGTGGCCGTTAGACATGTTATCAAGCATAATAATATCGGCTCCGGCTTGAATCGCTTCGGTTAATTGGTCTAATTGTTCGATCTCTACTTCAATTTTCATCGTATGCGGAATCCATGCCCTTGCCCCTCTAATGGCTTGAGCAATACCGCCTGAAGCTTTAATATGATTATCTTTAATCATCACCGCATCATATAACCCAAAGCGATGATTAGAACCTCCGCCCACTCTAACAGCATACTTTTCTAACAACCGATGTCCCGGCGTGGTTTTGCGTGTGTCTACCACTTTAGCCGCGTGTGGCTGAACAGCCTGAACAAAAGCTTGTGTTTTCGTTGCAATCCCGCTAAGACGTTGAAGTATATTTAGAGCTAGGCGTTCCCCCAGCAAGATACTTCTAGAGCTGCCCTGTATTTCTGCCAGCACTGTACCTACGCTTAATTCTGAGCCTTCAGATGACTTGGCTTCAAATACCAGCGAAGGATCAACGGTATGAAATACCAGGGCAGCGATCGGCAAACCTGCCAGCACGCCAGCCTCCTTCGCATGGATAATCCCTTTGGATTGATGTTCTGCGGGAACGGTGCTTAATGTCGTCACATCCCCTGTGCCAATATCCTCCTCAAGCCACTGCTTGATCTGTTGCTCAATGACATTCCAATGACCTGGGTTGCCTGCTGCAGGATGAAGTATGGATTCTAACGGTTTATACATGATCAATTCGCTCCTCAACAATACCCTCTGTGCGATGCTGAACAATGTGTTTCTTCCAAACGATGTCATCGCGTTCGGGAAAGTCTTCTCGGTAATGGCCGCCGCGGCTTTCCTGCCGAATGAGGGCAGCTTGTGTGGTTAATAACGCGCTGGTTAACATATTCGCGAACTCGTATTCTTCCCTCTGTTGAAGCACACTATCATAGATTGGAAGCTGCCGTTTCAATTCTTCCAGACCTTTCTGCAGTCCCTCCGCTGTGCGCTTAAGTCCGACATAACGAAGCATTACTTTCTGCAGCTTTAATCTGCGTTCAATAACAGCTTGCCTTGACACCTCTAATCGGTTAGGCTCAACTGCAATTAACGGATTCATAGTACGGGCTGGCAGGGAATCGATACGCTCCACGATACGTCGGCCGAATACAATCGCTTCTGATAAAGAATTGCTGGCTAAGCGGTTCGCCCCGTGAACCCCTGTTGAAGAAACCTCACCACAGGCAAATAAACGGGCCACTGACGTTTCACCGTTTAAATCGGTCTTCACACCGCCCATCATATAATGGGCTGCGGGTGCTACAGGAATCCAATCGGACGTTAAATCTAAGCCATACGCCAGGCAATACTCATATATCGTTGGGAATCGATGCCTTATGAAATCGGAGGATTCATGGGTAATATCCAGATAGACGAACGTTGACTTTGTATTCTCCATCTCGCTGACAATTGCTCTAGCTACAACATCCCTAGGAGCTAGCTCCAATTGAGCGTGGTATTTCTCCATAAATCGTTCGCCCTTAATATTGCGAAGCACTGCACCCTCTCCCCGAACAGCCTCGGAGATCAAGAATCTAGGTGCTCCCGGGTAACATAAAGATGTTGGATGAAATTGGACAAATTCTACATCCCGAATATGCGCCCCCGCCCGATAAGCCATCGCAATGCCGTCTGCGGTCGCCACATCTGGATTCGTAGTATAGCGATAAAGTTGACCCGCACCGCCGGCACTAAGTATGGTGGCTTTAGCCTCAACGTAGAGCTTCTGTCCATCTGGACGCTGTACTAGCGCTCCACAGCATTCGCCCTCTTCAGTGATTAAATCGATGACAAAATGATCATCCCACACTTGGATACGTTCATGTGACTGAGCTTTATCCGCTAATGCCCGGACAATTTCGGCGCCTGTTGCATCACCATGCGCATGAAGGATGCGCCTTTGGCTATGTGCTCCCTCCTGCGTGAGTGCATATTCCCCATTCTCCGTATCGAATTGAGTCCCTAACTCAATGAGCTCTTTCACTCCGTCGGGGCCCTCATGCACTAAAATGTTGACAGCATCATGAGCACATAATCCCGCACCTGCAATCAAGGTGTCCTGCCGATGATACGCCGGGGAATCGTCCTCAGAGAACACGGCGGCGATACCGCCTTGCGCGTAACGCGTATTACTGTCAAACAAAGACTTCTTACTGATCATAATCACTTGATGGTGCTCAGCCGCTTTCACCGCAGTGAACAATCCTGCGATACCAGAACCAATCACAATGACATCTGTCGTCATCCTAGGCAGCGCATCAATCGAAAAATCAATCAAATATCGAGGAATCATGTAGTCACCTCTTATGGCAAGAGTAACGCATGCTACTGAACTTGTAGCATGCGCTCTAAGGATAATCTAGCTTTCTCTGCAATTTGAGGCGGTACATAAATTTGAGGTTGCATCGTCTCTAAGCATCGAACCAGCTTCTTCAAGTTGTTTACCTTCATATTCGGGCAAACTAAGAATTTGGTTGCAAAGTGGAACGTTTTGTCCGGGCTATCCAATCTTAATTGATACCCTGTGCCGTCTTCTGTCCCTACAATAAACTCCTTGCAATCCGACTCTTTGCAATATTTCAGAATGCCTGTGGTACTGCCGACGTAATCCCCTAAAGCGACAACTTCCGGGCGGCATTCAGGATGGACCACGAATTGTGCATTCGGATACTTGGCTTTCATTTCCTCCACGTCTTTAACCGTCAGCATATCGTGGGTATTGCAGTACCCTTCCCAAATAATCATCTTCTTATCGGTATACTGCTGCACATAATGCCCTAAATTTTTATCCGGCACCCAGATAATCTCATCCGCATCGATCGACTGAATGACTTTGACCGCATTGGAAGACGTACAGCAAATGTCTGTCTCAGCCTTAATTTCAGCAGATGAATTAATATAAGTAACCACCTTAGCATTCGGGTGCTGTTTCTTTAAGGCTCTAAGACCGTCAACATTGACCATATCGGCCATCGGGCAGCCCGCGCGTTCATCCGGTATAATGACGGTTTTATTAGGTGCTAGAATTTTCGCACTTTCACCCATAAAATGAACACCGCAAAATACAATCACATCCGCATCCGTCTCTGCCGCTTTTTGTGCTAACAAGAAGGAGTCCCCCCGAAAATCGGCAACCTCTTGTATTTCATCCCTTTGATAATAATGAGCTAAAATAATTGCGTTCTTCTCTTTCTTTAGTTGCATTAGTCTCTCACGCAATTCACGGTTCTGTTGTGCCTTGCGCTCTAACGCCAATGCCTCCATACTAAACCCTCCTCTGGTTCACACATAGCAAGTACAAAATAACAAATGAAAAATTTCACAAGCGAGCTAACTTTGCCCTCTCCATCTGACCTATGACATCGTGTTAGGGTGTCCATAACTTAACGCCCAAAACGCCACCATCCGTATACAGATAGTATGGTCGTTTCATACTTTTTGTACTACGATACGTTGTAACAACTGATACTAATTTTAAACCTAATTTACACAACCTAGCAACGTGTGTCAATTCTAAACGGGGAATTAAATCCATGACTTTAAATTAAAAAGCTGCCCAACATTGTAAATTGGACAGCTTCGTCTGATTAAGATTAATCCTTATCTGAACCCTCATCCGCAGGATCTTTCGCACCTGTGTCCGACGCTTCTTCAGAGCGATCATCTTTGTTAAACTCAATTTTGTTCTGATCTTCATTCTTGTGAATATTGACCTTTACGTCATCCTTCTTCGCAGCATCAGACGGTTGAGATGCTTCAGTCGCGCTTGAAGCAGTGTCTTCGAGCTTATCTAACGCTGGTGTATGGCCTGTTTCTAAAAGCTGAGTAATTTGCTCTCTCTCAAGTGTTTCCAGCTTAATAAGCGAGTTGGCAATCAATTCCACTTTATCCTTGTGGGTCGTTAAAATCTCTTTAGCTTGAGCGTAGCAATTTCGAATGATCGTCTGAATTTCTTGATCAATCTCATAAGCAATAGCATCGCTGTAATTCTGCTCATGGCCAATATCTCGGCCCAAGAATACCTGTCCCTGAGTATTACCGAACTGAAGCGGTCCAAGCTTGTCACTCATTCCGTATTCCATGACCATGCTTCTGGCAATGCCGGTTGCTTTTCTAAAGTCATCGTACGCACCTGTTCCTACTTCACCGATAAACAATTCTTCGGCTACACGGCCTCCCAGCAACCCGGTAATACGATCCAACAGCTCACCCTTGGTTGCAAGCAAGCGATCTTCCCCTTCTTTCGGGATCATCATCGCATATCCGCCTGCACGGCCTCTTGGAACAATCGTTACTTTGTGAATGACATCTGCATGGCGGACATAATAACCAATAATCGTATGACCCGCTTCATGGAACGCAACCGTGCGTTTCTCTCTTTCACTGATAACGCGGCTCTTCTTCTGCGTACCTACGACTACGCGGTCAAACGCTTCGTCCAGCTCATCCATGCCAATCTCTTTCTTGTTCCTGCGAGCGGCAATCAATGCACCTTCATTTAACAAGTTCTCCAGATCAGCACCTGTAAAACCTGTAGTATAGCGTGCTAATGTATCTAATTTAACATCCGCTGCCAGCGGTTTGTTTCTGGCATGAACCTTCAATACCGCTTCACGGCCTTTAATATCCGGTCGATCTACCGTGATCTGTCTGTCGAAACGACCCGGACGCAATAATGCAGGATCGAGAATATCAGGTCGGTTGGTCGCAGCAATGATGATAATGCCTTCATTCGCACCGAAGCCATCCATCTCAACTAGCAATTGGTTCAACGTCTGCTCGCGCTCATCATGACCGCCGCCTAGACCCGCACCACGCTGACGGCCCACCGCATCAATTTCGTCAATAAAGATAATACATGGCGCATTCTTCTTCGCATTCTCGAATAAATCACGAACACGAGAAGCACCCACACCAACGAACATTTCTACGAAGTCGGAACCACTGATGCTGAAGAACGGTACGCCCGCTTCGCCGGCTACAGCTCTTGCTAACAAGGTTTTACCTGTTCCCGGAGGACCATTAAGTAAAACCCCTTTAGGAATACGTGCACCGACGGCAGAAAATTTGCGAGGGTCTTTCAGGAACTCAACAACCTCAACAAGCTCTTGCTTCTCCTCATCTGCACCGGCCACATCTTCGAACGTGACTTTCTTCTTCTCTTCGTTATACAGCTTGGCTTTGCTCTTGCCAAAGTTCATGACTTTGCCGCCGCCGCCCTGCGCTTGGTTCAACAAAAAGAAGAACAAGATAAAAATAATCACAAACGGGATAATCGATGTTAAGAAGGTAATCCATACATTCTGCCCTTCCATCTTCTCCCACGTTTCACTAATACCGCTTTCCTCGAGTAAATCTACGACCCGTTCTGAAGCAGGGGCTCGTGTCTCAAAGGGTGCTGTCTCTCCGCCGGAAGCTTCCTTCTGTCCATAGATGTAGTATGTATACCCATCAAACTTCAATGTGGCCTCTGTGACTACACCACTGGCTAAGTCTTCGCGGAATTGATCGTAGGTAATGGCGGCCCTTTGATCGTTCTGATTGCTTATAAAGTGAACAATACCAACAGTTACTAGAAAAATGAGCAGATAAAATCCGGTGTTCCGGATGATCCGATTCATCCCCTACCTCCTCTCAAAAACGCACTTACATAATATTAACACAGGTTGTCTTGCCATCACAACTCAGGTCTTGGCAGGATTAATCTTTCGAATACACTTCCGGCTTCAGAATTCCGATGTATGGAAGATTGCGATATTTCTCGGCATAATCAAGCCCATATCCAACCACAAAAGCATCAGGCAGAACAAAGCCTTTGTAATCAGCTTCCAATCCCACGGTTCTTCGTGCCGGCTTATCGAACAAAGTAACGATGGAGATGGATAACGCATTGCGTCGTTCCAGCACATCAACCAAATAGCTTAGTGTAAGCCCCGTATCGATAATATCTTCCACAATTAAGATATCTCTGCCTTCTACTGAGACATCCAGATCCTTGATGATCTTGACAACCCCTGATGACTGAGTGGATTGACCATAGCTGGATACAGCCATAAAATCAATTTCCAAAGGAATGTCCAGCTGCTTCACTAGATCAGCCATAAAAATAAAAGCACCCTTCAGAATACAAATCACCAGCGGATTACGATCTTTATAATCCTCGCTAATGATTCGCCCCAGCTCCTTTACCTTGGCTTGAATGTCTTCCTCAGAATACATAATCTCTTGAATGTCATTTTGCAAGTGATGAACCCTCCTACCACAGTGTATGAAATTTGGGATGCTTACATTCGAAGGAAACCGAATTTGTCCTCAGGTTTCTCGGTTCACCCATTGAATATGCAGCACTTGGGTAGTGCTATCCTGAATTAAAGCGTGTCGGGACCGCTTCACACCAGGAATCCATAAAATACGACCCAATCTGTCGGTAACAATGGGGTGCAGCTGCCGCAATGATGGAGCCATTTTGACATCAATGAAAATATCTTTAACTTTTTTGGAGCCTTTTAGTCCCAAACTTTCAATCCGGTCTCCGTTCATCCGATTTCGGACATACAACGGCCATTCCAGCTCAGCAGCATCAAACCAAGCCTCTGAAGCGCCTATGCTGTGCTTAGCATCTCCCGAATCGAGTATCATTGCTCTAAATTCAGCCTCAATCTCAGGTATGGAAAGCGTCCGATGTTCCGGCTCTAATGCATATCGATATGATACATTCTCGGTTATTATGTAATGATCTTGCCGTATGACTTGGGCGCGCCCGTATTCTTTCAAGAGCATTAATCCGCCGCCTAAATGCAGCGACAGGTTAGACTTGCTGCTCAGCAGTGCTTCCCTTACAAGCCCGATACGCGTATAATCAATATCCGATAAGCCCCCCGAAAGATAACTTAATATTAGTTTAATCATCCGCCTTTGTAAAGCAAGATGTAAGCCCCTCCAAAGCTTTAATTCAAAGCGGCAGCGATCTGGAAACTGCTCAACATGCGCTTCAAACCAAACCCTGCTCTGCTGCTGAATGTAGTCGTCCTCGGTCCCGGCAATCTCAGACAACCGCAGAATACTTGTTCCGAAATCGGGTTGGATACTCTCAAGCAGCGGTATAACATGTTGTCTTAGCTTATTACGTGCATATTTGGTTTCCAAATTACTACTATCTATACGGTAGTCATACTGTTGAGTTTCGAGAAAATGCAGAATCGCAGCTTTAGTCACCTGCAGGAAGGGGCGAATATATGACACCGAACCTTCATGGCGAAGCATGCTCATCCCTGACAGGCCTTGGAGCCCCGTCCCCCTCAGCAAACGATGCAACACCGTTTCAACTTGATCATCAGCATGATGGGCCAGAGCTACTTTGTTAGCATTCAGCTGTTCTGCAGACTGTTTCAGAAATGCATACCGTTTAAGTCTGGCCGCCTCTTGGGCTCCTAGTCCGCTTTCTTTCATAAAGCTGGGAATATCTATCCGTTTAGAGAGAAAAGTAAGCCCTAGCTGATTCGCGAGCTGCCTTGAAAAATATTCTTCCGCATCGGACTCCTCGCCCCTGAATTGATGATTGACATGAGCAACTGTGAGCCTGCAGTTTAATTTCTTCTGCTCTGTTAATTGATGGAGGACATGCAAAAGAGCCACAGAATCGGGTCCCCCTGACACTGCGACGATAATATGATCATCTGGATGTATAAGTTCGTTCAATTGGATCGTTTGATAAATTGTATCTATAAACGGCATGAGCACAGCTCACTCACTTTCTTAACTGCCAGGCATTATTGGAGCACGATATATAACGCTGCCGCAAATACCATCATCGAAGCTACAAATGCGCCTCCGAGCCATTTTACTGGAAAGGGCTTATGCATTGGGATACGTTGTACTTGAAGCACCCCTTGTTTCCAATCCTCCAAGGCCTCGCGCGTGCTGAGATATTCTTGTCTAATGATGTTCGCTAGAACATGCCGGATCGGCTGAAGTGCCTTGCAATCCTCTAAGATCTCCATAAGATAATCAGCATCACGATGTTGAGGCAATAAACCCGCGGCAGGAGATAAACGTTTCTCTTGATCACATAACATCATAAATAAAATCACCATTGAAAACAAATCATATTGAAAATCAGCTGCTCTGGATCCGCAATTCCAATAGCCGCGATCATACAATTCTGTAAATTGCTTTACGGCGTTACCCATGGGGGTCGCCCCTCCATAGTCGATCAGTTCGACTTTACCGAATTCCGCTACAATAAGATTCTCACATTTCAAATCACCAAAAACCCAACCGATACGGTGAAGATCATCCAATTGCTGCAATAAATGCGTCCCTATGACATACAGCCAGTCAGAACCGTTGCGCTCGATGTAATCCTGAATACTTAACCCCTTAATATACTGCATGACATAATAAGGTACTTCATGACCCTTTAACACGGCATCATCAACATCCACTAGAAAAGGGGATCGCTCCTCTTTATTCTTGTGAAGCGCTTGCAGCGCATTCACCTCTGATTGCAGATCCAGCGTCTGGAAGCCCAGCTTTAGTGCGAATATGGATTTGCCGCTGCGGACCAAATACACCTGACCATTAGCACCTTCACCAAGCAGCTGTTCCACCTTATATTTACGCCGGTTCCATTTCCCTTCAATTAAGGTCCCTGGTGCCAAGATAAAGCTAGACGATGTAGTCACTCAACATCCCATCCTTTGGATGACGTACCTTTGCAGGTTCACTATATTCATTCATTTCAACATCTTGATTACCATAGGTTAATAATTGGGTAAGCTTTAACAAGGCTGGACCCGTAGGTGTAGTGCCTCTTATGTTTAATTTATAGAATAAGTTGGTCATTTTTGCAACTTCTGAGGTCCAATTTAGTACCATGGATGCAGCTTCTCCTTGATTTCCCGGGTAATGGAAAACTCCGATCTTACTATCCCCCTGCCGAGCTTGCAGGCTTAACATCAAGTCATAGATGGCCTCTTCAACGGCTTGCAGCTTGGATTTCATGCTTGCACTGGTGTCTATTAATAAAGCTACCTTTAAACTCGTATGCTCGCTCAGTTCATCCATCACTTGAACTACCTTAGATCGTTGATGCGGCGGCAAATCTTCTACTCGCCCTTCGCCCAGAATCTGTTTCAGCTCCCGATTGACCACCTGATGAATCGTATGGGTCACGGTTTTCCGTGTCATCATCTGCACCGTCTGAGCCAGCTGCCTAGTTGCCACAATTCGGCTCATTCCACCGCCGGCTGCGGCAATTTGGCTGATCTCGTCCCGGCCTCTTTCCTCTAAATCCCCATGATCCACTACCCCGATAACATTAACCACAACACCTTCTGCATGTGCGCTGGCTGCAGCGGCAACAGGGCTCAACCCTTCATTCGAACACCCGTCCGTAATAAGAATAATTTGTTTCATCATGGTACATTGCACCTTCCTATTCATATAATGAGATGATATTTGCTGGTATGGCTATTTATGAAATGGATTCCTATGGTTTGCTTATTCATAGTTTTGCCAGAAAGGTAACCTTATAGACTGTACCATGTAACGAAACTTAAAAAACAAGCTAGACTCATTCGTTTTATTAAGCACTGTGAAGCATGAAGCAGCCTAATTCACAATATATCGATTCACAAGCTTTAATCGAAACGCAATGTTAAAAGTGCAGTTCACCAACGGCTGCGGCAAACTGCACTTTCATATTACGGAACACGGATCTATTACATTAACTTACTGTTTTCGGACGCTCCAATCTAGCCATCCCCGGCCAACGGAAGGTTGCCCATTCCGGCTGTTGTTTCTCTACCTTGGTGACCATCACCGTCATATCATCAAGGATTTCCCCGCTTTGATAACGCACCACCATTTCCAGAATACAATCTGCTATATCCTGCGGGTCGGTCGTTTCAATCTCATGAATAATGCGCTTCATCCACATTTCCTTGTTCACCGCAGGACCCGGTGCATCGAAAATGCCATCGGTCATCATGATTAGAATGTCTCCCGGCTGCAGCTGCAGCTTCACTAGATCAATATCAATATCTTGAATAATGCCAATCGGCAAATTATTCGCAGAGATCTGAATGACCTCACTCCCGCGTTTAATAAAGCTTGGCGTAGAGCCTGTCTTCAGAAAGGTCGTCTGAGCGTTGTACATATCAATAATCGCCATATCTATCGTTGCATACACTTCATCTGGAGAACGGAGCAGCAGAACAGAATTCACCGATTTGATCGCTAACTGCTCATCCATCCCAGATTGAAGCAGCTGCTGCAGAATATTCAGGGCCGCACTGCTCTCAGAGTTCGCACGTTCTCCATTACCCATGCCGTCACTCAGTGCAACGGCGTATTTCCCATTACCCAATTCCACGGAGCGGAAACTATCCCCTGAGAGCATCTCACCGCCTTTAGCTGCGCCTGCAATCCCTGTCTGAACGTCGTATTCTTTAGCCGACCCGAAGATAACAGTGTAATACCCTTCGCCATTACGGGAGAATGCTTCGCTTTTCACTGCAATGTTCTCGCCTAGAATATCACTAAGCATCGGCGCGATGATTTTGCGGCATTCATCATGACCCTTCGAATATTGGTGCAAAATCTCAATTTCCACATTCCCTTCGTCCAAGCTGATAATATCGATACCATAAATTGAAAGCCCCAGCTGCTCCAGCGCTGTCCGGATCTGCTCTTCTTGAAGGAAGAGCTCCTGACCTTCACGTTTGATCTCATTGGCGAGATCCTCCATCACCTGCGATACACCTACAAGCTGATCAGCTACGAGTTGACGGCTATCGGTGATTTGTTTCTTCCAATGCTGGTCATGCTGATACATGTGATACTGCTGCTGCATAATATCCAATACCTGATCCGCTTTGACACAGTCCTTCTTCCACTGCGGCGGCATCTTTTTCTTGTCAACGGCGCCATTGACTTCAATCTCTGTCATCATGTCCGTCATCAGCTTATACGTTTGATAGAAACGCTCGTCCCAGCACTGCTTCTTGCGAAAGCAAGTCGCACACGACCGTTCAGCGATCGTATTCATAAAGTGCCCTATATCTTCTTCCTTCTTCGTCCCCATCCCCGTTTGCGTAAATTGCCCAAAGCTGCGTGACAACTGGCGAAACACTTCAGAGAATTGTTCTACTCTGCCAGCAGTCATATCTCTCACTCTTTTGGCATAATCATGTTGAGACTTTAGATGTTCTTGCGTTCCCGGGACATACTTGGCAATGGTTCGAATCACGCTTCTCGGTACTAACAGGAACAACGCAGCAGCGGCCACAGATTCCCAAGTAGACGCCATGACTTGAGATGAATCACCTACATACACCGATAGAATCGATGTGCCCAGCAGCATGCCGAAGGCGACAGCCATCCGCTTGCCCTCTTTCATTAACCCGGCAAGCATCCCTGCGAAAGCAAGCAAACTAATCTGTGTAATCGCATCTGCACTAGCCAAACTTAAGATCAGACCCGTTACGACTCCGACTGAAGCCCCCAAAGGCGCACCGCCTACAAAAGCAAATAATAGAATTAAGAACCGGGATAGAATATGCTCTGCCGACGCATCGCCAAACATCCATCCCACCGTCCCCGTCATTACGGAGGCCAGCAGGATCATCAGGCAAATGATTTCTTCATTTTTGAGTTGATAATTTTTGCGGGTTAACGTAAATACAGGAATGGCTTGGATTAATATAAGAGTCAGTATGAAACTCAATATCGCTTCCGTACCTACCATCATAAGTGAATACCACGTAAAAGATTCACCCACCGTATACATAAACAGCTGTACCGAAAACACAGATATGAATACGAGCAGCGGAGCTAATGAAATATCTGAACGCTCATACTTTTCAAGCGCCTTCTGAATTCCCAAGAATACTAACATTTGAGCCGCGATTAGACCCACATTCTGATGAATAGAGAACAGGCTTCCAGCAAGCACGGACAACCCCACCCATCTCAATACTTCACCGCGCAGAAAATAGATACAGGCAAAATACGCTAAGGCAAACGGTGTTAATTCATCGAGAATCATCGCCCTACCAAGTAAAAATCCCATGATCATTAATAAAAGACCGCTTTTCTTAGTGACAAAGGTTTGAACTAAGCGATTCTCCACTATACTGTTGAGCAGCGTATCTTGCGCCCGCTTCCATTTCAGCTTCCATCCGTCACTCATATTTCTTAAACCATTTCCTTTAACTATCAATTTGAGACACCACCTAAATTTGTCTTAATAGAATCAATTTCATCACTGGCCGCGCTTTCTAAATCGATTCGTGTGTCTCTATTATATGAATGATAGATTAGAAAGTTTGTCACAATGAGTTGGCGAAGCCAAAGAAATTTCCGACAAAAAGTAAAGCCGTCCAAACCGAATACGTCAAGCTTCGCATGACCCTAATTGCCTTACAATCTTTATTCACGCACAGATTTAACTTCCCAAATAGAACACTCGTTCCATTACCGCGACTGACAAAGAAATGCCCTCTCCATTCAATTCTTGTACGAAAATGATGTCGTATCCCGTAAAGCACACCCATGATTCACAAAAAAATAGGCATACTTTTGTTAGCTATGCATATTACGTGCTCCGTAATACATCCAATAAACATACAAAAACCGTATCAAAGGGCTAATCAGCCCGTCGATACGGCTTAATCTATAACAAAGATACAACTAGAAACGCTTGGCTCCTCTTCCGCCACGCTTGGATTCTGTATTTTTCTTCAAGGATGAAATACGTTCTTCGCTGTCTTTCAAGAAACGAGACACTTTATCTTCGAAGGTAACTGTCTTGTTAAATCCGCCCGGCTTATTGAATCGGTTGCCACCACGGTCTCCTCCTTGATATCCTCCCCGATCACCGTCGCGTCTACCGCCAGATGGTCTCTCGCTGCGAGTGGGCGCAGCACTGACTGGTTTGTCCACGGCTTGTTTAATCGATAATCCAATTTTCCCATCTTTGTCCACATTAATAACTTTGACCGTGACCACGTCATCCATCTTTAAATGATCTTTTACATCTTTTACGTAGTTATCCGCGATTTCGGAAATGTGAACCAGACCCGTCACACCACCAGGTAACTCGATGAATGCTCCGAAATTTGTTATGCCCGTCACTTTTCCTTCAAGCTTGGTGCCCACCTCAATTGCCATACAGTTAAACGTTCCTCCTTATGATTGAAAAAAACTAATATCGCCAGTCCCTTGGACGAACGATCTAACCTGTCACCCATGAAAAAGAATGGCTATGGAGATTATAACGGATGGAAGGTATTCGGTCAATATTGACGCTTACATCCATTCTCATTATTATCCTATTCGGTATGTATAAATAATGTTTCACTTTCTTTGATCATTTGATAATCCTTGCGCAGCTTTTGTTCTATGTACTCAGGATCGTGTAATCGATCCACCTCTTGGTGATAGCCTGCATTCTTATCCTGTACTTCCTTCAGTTTGGTTTCTAATACTGCCAGCTTGGAAGCCTTATCCTCAATTTTATCCATCTGTTCCGAGAAGATCACACCAGCCCACGCAAAATAACAAAGGACGATTAAGAGCAACAAACGAAGGCGGCGGCGCGATGCTTTATTCTTCTTAGGTTCGATTGTGTTACTAACATAGTTAGAATACATTGCCCCTCTATCCTTTCTCTCATTTAAAAAGTTGCGACCAGCCTGATTTGATCCACTTGATGCCTTTACGGATAATGGCAAAGGACGGAAGTTTTACTCTTGTCCAAATGGGTTTAGTCAACCACCTTAAGAGAATCCACACAGGATACAATAATTGTAGCATAATTTTACATAGGAACATAGAGGCTGTTAATAAAAAACCAAGAAAAATTACAACACATCGATATAGAAAAAGGATAGGCTTAATCACTAGTAACTGGAACAACTTAATCGAAATATTAATAAACTTCTTGATTAATGCAATTACAAAACGTATACAACGAATTACGGACGGACTGAACCAGACAAAATATGTCCACACGCCCACAATCAGTCCCAAGAAAATAAAGACTCTAACCTCTCCTTGGTTGCTCCAAAACAAAGTGCGGAATACAAAAAGGGTGGCCACGAGCCAATAGATTAAATCACATGCTGCAGTTAGCCATTTGGGCGGTTGAAATGTATGATACAAGACCCGATAAACGTCATATAGGACGCCAAGGCCCAATCCGCAGACGATCATCACGCCTAAGGTTATGAATTGAACCTGTAAGCTCACTTGAATAATTTACCTAGAAAGCTCTTTGACTTATCTTGCGCCTTGGAATCCAAGTAAGCCATTGCATCTACATACCCTTCGATCGCTACTAATCCCTGCTCTAGATTCAGGTTTTTGATATGCAGATTCTTGCCATTAATCGCAATAAACCCGCATTCGGTCTCTAGCAAGAACTCCTCGCTATCGAAGCTTTCTACATTCAACACACCGGTTATTTCGAGCAGCTTGCGATTAAGCATTTTAACTTCTTGGCGTTTATTTCTCCCTTGTTCTATCATGGCATGTACCCTCCTTCTACCCTAACAATATGGCCGAGCATCCACTTTTAGAACAAGAAAGTTTGCATAGAAAAAGAGAGCCACCAAAACATAAGCTTTGACAGCTCTCCACACTCCATTTCATTGAAATGAATTCACTTATGAAAAAATATCGTCCCGCGGAAGCTTCTCCTCATGGATGACAGTGTACATCTGATCGGCTTCTTCCTTGCGAACGTGGTCCACCAAGTGATTCACCTGTACGGTCACTTTCTTCTGGCCAAACTGCACAGTAATTTGATCGCCAGCTTTCACAGCTGTGCTCGCCTTGGCTTCTCTGCCGTTCACCCATACCCTGCCCTGTTCTGATACGTCTTTAGCTACAGTGCGGCGTTTGATCAAACGGGAGATTTTCAGAAATTTATCCAGACGCATTATTTTACAGCTTCTTTAAGCTTGTTGCCTGCTTTAAATGCAGGAACCTTAGATTCTGGAATTTGAATTTCTTTACCTGTTTGAGGATTGCGTCCTACACGGCTGGAACGCTTACGCGTTTCAAACGTACCAAAACCGATCAATTGCACTTTATCACCTGCGGATAACGCATCTGTTACTTCACCTAAGAAACCGTTTAAAACCGCTTCTACATCCTTTTTAGTTAATCCGCTTTTTGTTGCGATGTTGTTGATAAGATCTGTCTTATTCATGTATCCATGCCCTCCTAATGGTTTTTAAAACAGCTTTCTGAGAGAACGAGAGCCTCCCGATGAAAGTTCGTTTTCTTGAATTTTTAATTCATCACCGAGTTAATTATTCTTCCTAAAGAAGGAAATTCCTGCTGATCTCCATAATTTTTTTTGAAAAAGCCCTTTTTTCGACATCGCTTACATGCTAGATACGCTTGGCTTCCTGCCACCACGATTCCATTTCATCAAGGTTCGTTGTCTCGAAAGTCTTGCCGCTGTCACGAAGCTTGTCCTCGATATATTCAAACCGCTTGCGAAACTTACGATTGGTTAGAGTTAGCGCCTCTTCAGGATCAACACGCAGGAATCTAGCGATATTGACGGCAGAAAACAGCACATCACCCAGTTCGTTTCTTACCGCTTCTTCATGTCCCGAACCAACCGCCTCTTTCAATTCTCGAATCTCTTCCTCTACCTTGGCCAGCACCTCTTCAATTCGCTCCCAATCAAATCCCACTTTGGCCGCTTTCTTCTGAAGCTTAAAGGCCTTCATCACCGCAGGTAAATCTCGAGGTATACCATCTAGGATAGACTGTTTATCTGGATTTAAACCTTTGCGAAGCTTCTCTTCCCGTTTAATAGCTTCCCAGTTCTGCAACGCCGCTTCTGCATCTTCGGCACCTTCTGTGCCAAACACGTGCGGATGCCTGCGAATCAGCTTCTCATTTAATTCCTCAATAACATCAAATACAGTAAAAGCGCCCGCTTCATCCTCTATCTGAGCGTGCAGCATCACCTGCAGCATTAAGTCACCTAACTCTTCACACATGCCAAACGGATCATCATCATCAATCGTTTCCAGCACCTCGTATGTTTCTTCAATGAGGTTATTGCGAATGGAAGCATGCGTTTGTTGACGATCCCAAGGGCAGCCCTCAGGACTTCTAAGGATCTCAACAATTTCGTGCAGCCGTTCAAATGTACTGTTCTTAACCGCATCTAAGTTTGTAGCCGGCACCCAAATCAACGACAGATTCCCGAAACCCTCTACTCGGTCCAGTGCATAAAGCGGTACCTGGATGAATGCTTCTTGCCCCGGGACTCCCAAAGCATGGCCAACGACAACCTCAAAGTCATCGGGGTACCAATGCATTAGATTCAGTTTCACTTCTGAGGCGCCCAGCGTGTCGAACACCTGAGCAATGATGAGATGTTGACCAGGTTTAATGTCTCTGGTCGTACAACTGGTAGCATCTAGAAGCTGAAAGCCTTCAATCGGATCAAAGCCAAAGGACAGAAACACCTGATCCAGGAAACTTTCGCCTCCTAAAATTTCAAGCTCTATCTGATGCAGCGCACATTGCTCCTTTAATAGTACAACCGTATACTCTGCCACCATCGGATGACCCGGTACAGCATAAACGATCGGTTCCTGCGATTCTAAAGCGAGTTGAATCAACTGACCCGCGATGGATTCATACACTTCACCGAAGCTTGAATGTTGTTCGTACAGCGCATCGAAAGTGTGATACTGTAACTGCTCCGCTTCTAAAAATTCAACGACAGGATGGTGCGCCGTACGCAGGTAAAGCCGATGTGCACGCTGCAGCCTTTTCCATATCCCTAAAGTAAGCTGATCCTCCGTTCCTGTTCCTAATCCTACAACCGTTATGGCATGTCCCATATTGCGGTATCCTCCTATTCAAGTCCATCATTATTTTAATATGCGCAGCCGCTGTAATACCCCGCGCCAACGTTCATTAAATTTCGGTATGTACAACAGCTCGTGTTCCGCAAAAGCGCCTGTGCGAAACAACACTGCTATATACAAGAAAGCCCCCACTGCAATAGACAGCAGTGAGATACATAAGGCATCGATGCGTTCTGGCCATAAGATGTCCAGCTGCGATAACATCGCATGCAACCCATACATCACTATGTATAAACTGATAGCCATAGCCAGCAAAGCCAGCGCAGGTTGATATATATACGTCCGTAAAGCTAGTTTAATGCCTGTGTATTTCAATACGTACACCACGTTTAACACACTTGCTGCACCAAAGGCAATCACGGCCGATATGGCAGCACCCATCAGTCCCCAGGTCGGAACCAGCAGAATATTACATATCACTTTAAGTAAGGCTGCTATCAGCAGATGCCTTGCGGGGATCATGACATAGCCTAGACCCTGCAATATACTCCCCGTGATAATGTTGATCACACTGAAAACCGCAGTAAAAGCAAGCACTGCCATTAATTCCGACCCTTGCACATCCGTAAAGAACATTATGTTTAAAGGCTTAGCCAAGATAGCCAGTCCGAAGGAAGATGCTAATCCAATCAACCACGTCGTGCGCATCGCCAGCTCAGCCCTTCCCTTGACAGAGAGCTGATTCCCCTTGGCCTTAGCCTCAGCAATGGCTGGTACAATAGCTACGGATACAGAACTAAACAGCATGGCCACAAGCTGAACTAAAGGCAGCCCCCTGTTATATATTCCATATAAGCTTGTTGCTTGAATTTCAGTAAATCCTTGAAGCTTTAACAGCCTAAGGAGCGTAAATGCATCCACAATGTTGAGAAGCGGTACAACGATAGATCCTAGACATACAGGGATCGCAAAACCAATTAGCTTTCTTGCAATAGCCCTATAGTCTTCGATCTGATGGCGTGAATGATTCGCTCCCATAATGGCCAGCTTCTCCCGCTTTTCCTTGTTCCAATAATAGAGCATCACGATCAAGCCTGCTGCCGCGCCTGCTGCTGAACCGAATGTTGCACCCGCTGCTATCCAATCCTCTGCGTATTGATGATAAACTAGATACAACAGTAACACCAGCATAACGACGACACGAATCAGTTGCTCTGTCACCTGTGAAATCGCAGTCGGGGTCATATTCTGAAATCCTTGAAAATACCCTCTTAGCGCACTCATCACGGGAACAAATAGCAGCGCGAAAGAAACGGATCGAATCGAAAGCGCAGTATGTGAATTCCCCATCATCGCTGCTATCCAGTCCGCACCCGCATACAAGAGGACAAAGCCCGCGACACCTGTGATCGCCAAGGTGATTAAAGCCACGTGCAGAATTCTTCTCGCACCCGCCATATCACCTACGACTACCTTTTCCGAAACAAACTTGGATACAGCGATGGGAAAGCCTGCTGTTGCTAAAAATAATATTAAAATATAAAGCGGATACACCGCATTATAAATGCCGAATGTACTGTCTCCCGCGATGTTCTGCAGTGGAATCTTCTGCAAGGTGCCCAGCAGCTTAGATATAACGGCCGCTGCCCCCAAGATGGCTGCGCCCTTCAGCAGCTTGCCCGCCGTTGCAGCTGTTTGTCCGTTTCCTTGTCCCATGCTTGTAAACCTTCTTCCCCAATCTTCGAGATAGCCCCATTATAAAGCAACATAGAAAAAGCTTCCAGCCAAGAAGAAACCATCTTCTAGAGGAAGCTTTTAATCTATTGCCTGTCTTTGATCTTGATTCTTAGGCTATTGTTCCATTTGCTTAGCCAGGAAACCCGCTGCAGTTTCCGCCATCTTCACTTCCAGCTGGCTCATCTTCACACTTTCATCTTTACTCACCATGACGACCGTTCCAATCGGATCGCCTCCAGCTACAATAGGGGCGATGACAAAGGAGCTGTATGTCTCATTCATATCTTTACATATGTCGTATTCTCCGGTATTCGTTTCAATGGTTGTTTTGCGATTCTCCATACTCGTCTCAACCACTGAGCCTATTTGCTTCTCCATAAATTCTTTCTTAGAAGCACCCGAAACTGCAATTATCGTATCACGATCTGAAATCATTGTAATGTGATTCGTACTCTCATATAAAGATTCAGCATATTCTTTTGCAAAATCTCCAAGTTCTCCAATCGGAGAATACTTCTTTAATATCACTTCTCCGTCACGATCGACGAAGATTTCTAACGGGTCGCCCTCCCTAATTCTTAAGGTACGGCGAATTTCCTTAGGAATAACAACTCTGCCTAAATCGTCAATACGGCGAACGATACCAGTTGCTTTCATTCTTGTTGCCTCCCTTTCCCTGAAGATATTAAATAACTGGTTCATTACAATTATTGTCCTTATGTGATTTGTCCATAGTATTCATCTGTTTACAATATCTTATACACGTTGTCAGAATCCTTATTGGACTTAGGCACCAGGCACTTTAACTGCCAATCTTAACATAGCGGCTATCCCGACTACGTTTTAACATTATGTCCAGTTTTTCATGAAAAAAACCAGACTGCTAATTGCAGCCTGGTTCCCTGTAAATTAAGCTTTATCCCTGCTTGGAAGCATCAGGAAGATTCACCGTGTCTGTACGCTCCGGCACTTCCTTCTCCACAAACTCTGCAAACAAGTTGCCTGTCACTTGCGCACGCAGTTGTTCCTTTACATCTTCCAGCTTCTGTGTAGTTCTCTCAAGCACCTTGATAATATGGTAGCCGTACGCTGTTTCGACCGGCTCGCTGATTTCATTCAGCGGTAAGGTGGCCGCCGCTTCTTTAAAGCCTTCAACCCAACCGGATACGGGCGCATCCTCATAGGTTCCGCCTGTTTGCTTGGAGCCTTCATCTTCAGAATACTCACTGACAAGTGCTGCGAAGTCCTCACCTGCATCCAGTTTCTGTTTCACTTCGTTTGCACGAGCTAACGCTTCTTCTTTGGTTCGTGTGGATTCTCCTGTTGTTGGATCGTCAGTCTTTATTAAGATATGACTGACCGTTGCCATCGTAAAAGCATACTCGTCCGCTTCCAATAAACGGTTGTATTCATCTTCAATGGATTGATCATTCACCTGTTCATCCAGCACATCAAATGCAAGCTGACGCATCTCATAGTAATTACCTATGTCGTCCAGCGTGATATCCAGCTGCTTCAACTGATCTTCCAATTGCTTCTTTTGTTCTGCTGTCGCGTTATCCAAACTGCCTAATTGCGTTTCTCTAAATTGCAAAGCGTCCTCACGCATTTGATCCGTTGCGTCTTCAGCTAGCAGTCTTAAACCAATGAATTGATCCAGCATCTCTTTCTCATAATTGGGATTCAATTGCATGTACTGCAGGAAGTAAGGGTTAGTGCCATTAAAGAAAAGGTTCACACCTAGAAATCCGTCCAGTTCTCCTCTGGTAACCTGCCCGCCTTCATAGCTTGCCACTACTGCATCAGGATCTGCTTTGGACGATTCTGAATCCTTGCCTTGCTCAGCTGCCGTGTTATCTTGCTGTTCTCCAGCCGTTTCATTGGTGTTGTCTCCACAAGCACTAAGAAGCAAAAGCAGCATGCATAGGAAACAGATTCCCATCCATTTGCGCTTAAGCTGCGAAGAGTGCGGCACAGTGCTACGATTTCGCATGTTGTAAATCCTCCTTTGATTTAACCACTTCCTTGTATTGTATCAAAAACGTCTCTAACATGCCTATCGTTTCTTCTGGCGCTATTCCTTTGATGTTAAATACAATCTCGATCTGAGACCCTGCACTGAGCTTAACCCTGCGGTCAAATTGAGATCCCAGTTCAAACAGCTTCTGCCCATTAATCTGGTCATTTTGACTGTCATGAATTTTTAAAGTAACCTGATCGCCTTTTTGAACGATACTTTCAATCGCATACTGCCGACCAAATACCTTCAACTTGGATACCGTCAGCAAATTCTCTACCGCTTGTGGCAAATCACCGAACCGGTCCACTAACTCCTCATGCAGTTCCTCTGACTCTGCTATACTGCGGACATTAGCTACCTTATTATATATCTCGATCTTCTGGATGCTGTCGTAAATATAATCAGAAGGCAAATAAGCATCAATAGTCAAATCAATCGTCGTCTGAATATCCTTAGGCTCCTCCACCGCCGCTTCACCTTGTACCGCCGATTTTCGCTTCTGCACTTCTTCAGCCAGCATTTGCGAGTAGAGATCAAAGCCCACCGATGCGATGAAACCATGCTGTTCCGCCCCTAACAGATTCCCTGCACCACGTATGGCAAGGTCACGCATGGCAATCTTAAAGCCTGAACCCAGTTCAGTAAACTCCTTTATGGCTTGCAGACGTTTCTCCGCGACCTCGGTAAGCACTTTATCCCGTTGATATGTAAAGTACGCATAGGCAATACGATTGGATCGCCCTACACGGCCGCGAAGCTGATACAACTGAGATAGTCCCATCTTATCCGCATCATGCACAATAAGCGTATTCACGTTAGGAATATCAACACCCGTTTCGATAATACTCGTACTGACCAGCACATCATACTCGCCGTCAAGAAAGTCGAGAATAACCTTCTCAAGTTCCTGCTCGGACATCTGCCCGTGACTCACAGCTACCCTGGCATCCGGTACCAAGTTGGAAATGTGGTCGGCCATTTGGTAAATCCCCTGCACCTTATTAAATAAGTAATAGACCTGTCCATTTCTAGACAACTCCCGTTCAATCGCTTCTCTAACTAACGAAAAATTGTGCTCCAGCACGTACGTTTGAACAGGGAACCGATTCTCGGGCGGTGTCTCGATGACAGAGAGATCCCTTACACCCAGCATCGACATATGCAGCGTTCTCGGAATCGGGGTTGCCGTTAAAGTCAGCACATCCACATTGGTTCTAAATTTCTTGAGCTTCTCCTTATGAGAAACCCCAAAGCGCTGTTCCTCATCTACAATCAGAAGTCCAATGTCCTTAAACTGTACATCCGCAGACAATAATCGATGTGTGCCGATGACAATATCCACGGTGCCCTTCTTGATCCCTTTCATGGTCTCATTCTGTTCCTTGCGGCTTCTGAAGCGGCTTAATACTTCAATCTGGAACGGATAACCCGAGAACCGTTCCTTGAAGGTTTCATAGTGCTGCTGCGCCAGAATCGTTGTCGGCACTAATACCGCCACCTGCTTCCCTTCGATTGCAGCCTTAAAGGCCGCACGAATGGCTACTTCCGTTTTGCCATAGCCTACATCTCCGCAGAGCAAGCGGTCCATAGGCTGCGACTTCTGCATGTCCTTCTTGATTTCCTCAATCGCTCTCAGCTGATCGATCGTTTCATCATAGGGGAACATCGTTTCAAATTCTTTCTGATACGGCGTATCCGACGAGAATGCGAACCCCTGAATAGCTTGTCGCTCAGCATACAATTTGATCAAATCATCAGCTATATCCTGCACTGACGATCTGGCCTTGCTCTTGACGCGATTCCATTCCGCCCCGCCCAGCTTATACAGCTTCGGCTCCTTTTCCTCCGAACCGACGTATTTCTGAACCATATCGATCTGATCAATCGGTACCGACAGCTTATCCCCGCCAGCGTAAATGATATGCATGTAGTCTTTATGAATGCCGTTGATTTCCAGCGTACCGATGCCAACATACTTCCCTATCCCATGATTGATGTGAACAACAAAGTCGCCTACTTTTAACTCGGTATAACTCTTAATGCGTTCAGCGTTGTCCATTTTCCGCCCTACTTTGCGGACTTTACGCTGCTTCTGACTAAACATCTCTCCTTCGGTAATGACGGCGAGGGAGATCGAAGGGAATTCGAATCCGGTCTGCAGGTTGCCATCCACAATCACAGGCTCTTCAATGTGGTAATCCTCTAATATGCGTTTAACCCGCGCAATACGTTCCTCTCCGCTGGCTAAAAGCATCACTCGAATGCCGGCTTTCTTCCAACGCTCCATTTCGGCTTTTAACACATTCATTTGTCCATGGAAGTTCTGCATCGCACGGCACACAAAATTAACAATGTTCTGCGGCTGCGTTTGTGGAACCTGCCGTAAGAACAAGGTCAGGTATAAGGTTGGAAACGGGCGCGTGTGTAGAAGTGAATCATATGTTTTGGACATGACAAAAGAAGGCAGCGATTTTCCATCCTGCAGCATTACCGCTTGGGATTCGGTTTCGTCCCGCTCCATTTGCTTGGCTGTTTCTAGTAATCTGATCGGCTCATCTATAATTAAGATAGAATCACTAGGCACATAATCCATCAAGGTTTTCCGTTCAGGATACAATAATGAAATATATTTATAGAGCCCCTCAAACTGAATTTCTTCCCGCAGCATTTCTATATCTCGGCCTATCGTTTCCAGCAGCTTTTCCTTTGATGAGCGATCCGACATTTTCTCAAGCTGCGCTTGAAGCAGCTCATAAGCATGCTGACCTGCGTTTTGGAATCTTCTAGATTCTGCAATGATCTCTTTACACGGCAGCAGCGTGACGGTCTCCAGCTTATCAATGGATCGCTGATCATTCACATCAAACGTTCGAATGGAATCAATTTCATCGTCGAATAATTCGATGCGGTAGGCTTGATCCTCCGTCAATGGGAACAGGTCTATAATGCCGCCGCGAACACTCAGTTCGCCTTTGGCTTCTACCTGCTCGACTCTTTCATATCCCAGTGTTTGCATCCGCTCAAGAAAGGCATTAATCTGCAGCGTTTCCCCAACCGTAAGTTGAACCTTAAAGCCTCTGAAGGCTTCAGGGTCGGGAAGCAGCTTCCGAATTCCAGCAAACGGCGTAACGACGATGCCGCGGAATCCGCTTGCCAGCTTACTCAAGGCATCAATACGGCCCGCAGTCATCTCTGGACTGGAGTAGATCGCTTCAGCCAGCGACAGCTCATTCGCAGGAAAAAGCAGAACCTGTTCCTCGGATAAGCATTCTACAAGATCCTCTGCAATTTTCTGTGCAGAGAACATATTATGTGTCACCACAAGCAGCGGTGATTGCATTTCGTCAGCAAGTGCTGATATCATTACTTGCCTGGAGGAACCGACCAGCCCAGAAATTAACTGTTCTTTCATCCCGGAGCGAAGCCCGGAAAGGACAGATTGGAAGTCGGCATCCCGTGACATCGATTGCATGATATCCTTCATTTGTTCGTACACCTCTTCCCAAGAACGATTCAGAATGAATCTTATATAGAAGAAAGTCTTGACGCTGCCCGCCAAGACTAAGTAATCACATTAAAAGCACGCAAAACAACCCCGCAGAGTTACTGCAGGGGGCTTGTGCATAAAGTTAATTCTGGGTTGTGTTCCAAAGCTTCTTTGCAATAATCGCATACTACTTTCAACGTTATGTCCCCATTCTGATCATACGTAATTATATCTTCGCGTTCTTCCGGGGTCAAGGAAGTGAGCCCCAACTGAGATTCTCCAACAATGTGTTCAATAGTGCCTATCTGCATTCTGCAGTGTCGGCAGATGTAATGTACTGACATATATATGCCTCCTAAAATGATCCTATACATAGTATGACCACTTTAGAAAATATTAAGCCCCCGAATTCATTTCATCGCCAGCAATACGCCCAGTACACGATGCATCGACTTCATCCGTCCGCTATTTATTAAACAGTCCCATCACCTTTTCGAAAGGTTCCTTTAGGGACATCTCCATGGCATCACACAGACTGGGCATCAATTCTTGTATTCGTTTCTGATCTTCACGCGGAAAGACGGATAGCACATAGTCAGCAATATCATAGCCCGGTGCCGGCCTCGAAATCCCTAACCGGATTCTATTAAACTGCTGGGTGCCTGTATGCTGAATAATAGATTTGATCCCATTATGTCCGCCCGCGCTCCCTTTGTAACGCAAACGCATATGCCCTACAGCCGTATCCAAATCATCATAGATCACAACCATATCTTCAAGCTCAGCTTTATAGAAATCGAGATAAGCTCTTACAGATTCTCCCGATAAATTCATGTAAGTTTGCGGTTTGATCAACATGACCTTTTCGCCGTTTACGTGACCCTCCCCTATAATCGCTTTAAATTTCTGACCATTCATAGGGATCTGAAACCGCTGCGCAAACGCATCAATGGCCCAGAAACCAATATTATGTCGAGTTAGTTCATATTTTTTGCCAGGGTTACCTAAACCTATAAAACATTTCATTTGCAATTTCCTTTCTTTTCTAGTATATTGCAATTATATGCACTTATTACACTATATTGCATTACCGTTGCAACCATCGTCATTAGTCACTACGGATTCTTAAGAATATATGATAGGGGGAGAGCTAATGTATACGAATGGTCAATCCATTTCCAGCAACGACCAATTTCTCGATCATGTTAAGGATCATATACCTATACAAATTTATCATAACGCACGCCACCGGGATATTGGTTTTGTAGAAAAGGTCTCATATCATTACGTAAAAGTAAATAACACCTTTTATTCAAGGCAATTATACACGTTTGTATCTCGACCCGGCTATTAAGTTAGGAGATAGCCACAACAGAAGGGCTGCTAGAATGGCAGCCCTTCTGTTGTGGGATTATACGATTCAACGCTTGCTTATTCCTTCCCCGCCGTTACTTCTTCAGCAGACCCAACTGTTACAGCTTGTTCACCTTCAGCAGAAACTTCCACAGCAATTCTCGGTGTCAATATACTGACGACAACCTCATCCATATGATCAGATACTTGAATCCCTTCCGGCATACGAATCTCGGAAACGGTCATCACATCTCCCTGTTCGAGTGTTGTAATGTCCACGGTGATCGATTCTGGAATTTGGGTTGGCAAACAGCGAACCTCCAGCTCGTTCTTCTGAATTTGCAATATACCGCCTGCGCGCACACCAGCCGCCGTGCCTGCAAATTCCAGCCGCACCGATGCACGAACCTGCTGATCCATATTAATTTGGCGAAAATCGACGTGAAGCAAGCCACGATGCAGCGAATCACGCTGAACAGCTTCAATCATGACTTTCTCCACCCCAACCGCCGGGATCTCCATATCAATGATTGCATTGGGATGGTCTCTCAGCAGACTTAACAGCTGCTTCTCATCTATGCTAATCAGTTCGCTGCCGATCTTCCTGCCATACACGACAGCCGGAATTTTCCCTTCCGTTCTTAGTTCCTTTAATTGTGCTCTCGTTGAGCTTTCTCTGGTTTCTACCTTTACGTTTAACACCATAAAGCATTAAACCTCCTATATAAGATAAAGTCAGTGGGGTTTTCCATAGCATCTAACCTTACTTTACCCATTTATAGGAGGTTCCATTACAAACGAATCCATTTCATCATTAGCAAAAACAGCACACATGATCGCAGTCTATACATTCACCATAGATATGATCTTCAATATATAGTGGTTGATGTTGCTCCATAACGCAAGAAAAATGCGATTCAAGGATTATTTTTTTGTATTCTTAATTCGGTCTTTCAGCTTTGCCGCATAACCCTCTTTGGTCGTTTGACGCTGTCTTGCAATCGCCATGCTTTCATCCGGCACTTGCTGTGTAATCGTGGAACCAGCAACTACATAAGCACCCTTGCCTACTTTGACTGGGGCTACCAGGTTTACATTGCTGCCAATGAACGCGTCATCCTCAATCTCGGTTAAATGCTTGTTGAAGCCGTCATAATTAACTGTAATGGCCCCGCAGCCTATATTCACGTGCTTGCCTACCTTAGCATCACCAACGTAGCTTAGATGGGATACTTTCGTGCCATCATCAAGAGAGGCATTTTTAATTTCCACAAAATCACCAATCTTCACCTCAGAACCAATACTTGAGCCCGGACGAATGTAAGCAAACGGACCGATGGCTGTATGATCTCCAACCTTGGAGCTGTCCAGAACCGATTGAACAATTTTCGTCTCATTCCCCACGATCATATCCTGCAGCTGTGCGTTTGGTCCAATCTCACATTGCTCTCCGATCACCGTCTTGCCGAGCAAATGGGTTCCTGGATATATTACAGTATCCGCACCAATCTCAACATCCGGACCAATGTAAGTTTGTGCTGGATCAATCAATGTAACCCCGTTACGCATATGCATCTCATTAATGCGCAGCCGCATTAAACGCTCCGCCTCAGCAAGTGCTACTCTATCATTTACGCCAACTGTCTCATTCGGATCAGCAGCACAATAAGCCTCAATAACATGTTGACCTGATTTCAGAATATCGATGACATCTGGCAAATAATATTCGTTCTGTGCATTATGGTTGGTCACTTGCTTCAACGACTGGAACAACAGCTGATTGTCAAAGCAATAGGTTCCTGCATTGATTTCTTGAATTTGCGCTTCTTCTGGGGTGCAATCCTTCTGCTCTACGATTTTGATAACTGCACCGCTTTCATCCCTTACGATTCTGCCATATCCATGCGGTTGATCTAGCTTTGCCGTCATTACAGTTGCAGCCGCCCCAGATTGATGGTGCAAATCTAGCATCGCTTGCAGAGAATCAGCTGTTACTAGCGGCGTATCTCCACAAATGACAATGGTCGCCCCTTCTTCCTTGCCTAACAAGGCCTTAGCTTGCATGACAGCATGTCCAGTGCCTAGCTGCTGAGCTTGTAGTGCAAATTCTGCACGACCCTGAAGATAAGCTTCCACTGCTTCCGCTCCATGACCTGTTATAACCACCGTACGCTGGGTATGGATGTGTTCCAAGGTGTCCACAACATGCCCCACCATAGGTTTGCCGCAAACCGGGTGCAGCACTTTATATAATTTTGATTTCATTCGTTTACCTTGGCCTGCTGCCAATACGATGCCAAATGTATTCAATCTAACTACCTCCTATAATTCCCTATGCATGTTTCGGAATTCATTCATCATATGCTTTGGAACGAAATCTGCATGCAATTTATGCTCATATGTATAAATACATCCATTATTGATCATATCTTACTTGATCTGAAAAGAAAAGAGAGCCGCGAGGCGGCTCTCTTCTCATAACCCCATTATTAGGCTCCTTCTTCGATAACTTCTTCTTCCTCCGTTGCAGCGCGATCGTACTCTGCTAATACCGCAACTTGAATTTTCTCACGAGTAGCGGAAGAAATCGGATGAGCGATGTCACGGAATTCTCCGTCTGGCGTACGTTTGCTAGGCATAGCAACGAACATGCCGTTATTGCCATCGATCACACGAATATCATGAACAACGAATTCGTTGTCGATTGTAATGGAAGCAATTGCTTTCATTCTTCCCTCGGAGTTTACTCGGCGGAGTCTTACATCGGTAATTTGCACTTGTGTTTCACCACCTTTTTCCATCTGAGACTTGGGTGTATAATTCCACACACAAATGCAAATTCCTTCTTTTTTTTGTAAATTAATTGGTTTTTTTTGAAAAATTCTTACGTTTAACCTGAAAAAGCAATCAATTCGATTTCAATACGTACATCTTTAGGCAATCTTGCCACCTCAACCGTTGAACGCGCAGGTTTATGTTCGCCAAAATATTGCGCATAAATGTCGTTTACAGCACCAAATTCATTCATATCTTTAATGAAAACAGTAGCCTTCACCACATCTTGAAACGTTAAACCTTCAGCCGCTAATACAGCCTTTAAGTTCTCGAACACTTGATGCGTTTGTTCTTCAACGCCGCCTGTGACAAGCGAACCATCTGGCTTGAGCGGGATTTGCCCCGATGTATATACGAATGGACCTGCTTTTACAGCTTGGGAATAAGGCCCAATAGCTGCTGGAGCTTGTTCTGTAGAAATCGTTGTGATACGCATGACATTCATCTCCTTATCTTAACTTTGGAAATAGTTCCCTGGCTCTACCTTAATCGTACGGCTCTTAGCATCCACACTTGTAAGCTTAGCCAGCGATATATATTCATCGATCAGATGTTCCTCGGAGGCAATTTCGCCGGATTCCACAAAAACACCTACACCCGCTACAATAGCGTTAAATTCATTGAGCAGCTCCATCATCCCTTGGATCGTACCGCCCATACGCATGAAATCATCAATGATCAGCACCCTGGATTCCTCTTTGAGCGCCCTGCGTGCCAAGGACATCGTCTGGATGCGTTTGGCGGAGCCCGAAACATAGTTGATGCTTACGGCGGAGCCCTCAGTCACTTTATTGTCTCTTCTAACTACCACGATGGGCAGATTCAACGCAGCGGCTGTTGCGTAAGCCAGCGGAATCCCTTTCGTCTCAACCGTCATCACAACATCAATTTGCAGGTGTGAGAAGGCCGACGCAAACATTTTGCCTATTTCATTCAGCATGGAAGGCTGTCCGAGTATATCCGACATATACAGATAACCCCCGGCCAAGATGCGCTCAGGCTGAGCCAGCACCTTACATATGCCTTCCATCGTTGCCAGCG
>CAYUSG010000003.1:0-17683 GCA_964447355.1 uncultured Paenibacillaceae bacterium | reverse complement strand
ATAAACTTAACACCGCCTGCGGCACCTGCAATCGTATGCAGCTCACCTATGCCTTCTGATTCAAATACTTCCTTAATAATGGCCAAGTCTTCACTAATGGAAGATTTGGCAGAACCGTATCGCTCGGCAAATTGGGTTAATGGTATTAAGGTATGGGGTCTAAACAATAAATATTGTGTCATTTCAACTAAACGCGCGCTGCGCTTTAACTTCTTCAAGTGGGTATCCCCCTAGCATGGCTAAATCCGAATATTATATAAGAATATAACACCATCAGCCGTAATATAGCAAGAAAACCCGAACATTTAGCCCAAAAGGCGTACGACATAAACATCCTTGCAGAAGCCGCGCAGACCATTATAAATTCGATTCAGCTTGGATTCCTTGTCCACCAGACCGAATACGGTCGGGCCGCTGCCAGACATCAGTACCCCTTCAGCACCCAGTTTCTTCATCACCTGCTTGATTTGTGTCACTTCTGGATGCAGCTGCAGCGTTACCTCTTCAAGCATGTTGCCTAAACTTGCGCAAAGCGCATGAAAGTCTTTTTGCCGAACAGCTTGTACTACCCGATTCGTGGCGGGTTTCTGTGTTCTCCGCATGGCATTGAAGCGACTATATACAGAAGCAGTGGACACATGAATTGGCGGCTTTGCCAGCACAACCCAACACTGCGGCGGTGCGTCAATCGGTTCGAGCTGCTCGCCGCGTCCTCTTGCTACAACGGTTCCGCCTCTCACACAGAAAGGGATATCCGATCCAAGCTGCTCGCCCAGCTTCATTAACTCCGATTCAGGACGGTTCAAATTCCAAAGCTTATTCAGCCCCCTCAAAGCGGCAGCCGCATCGCTGCTTCCCCCTGCAAGACCTGCAGCTACTGGAATTTTCTTGTCCAAATGAATATAAACCCCTTGTTTCACCTGATATGTATCCTTCATGAGCCTCGCTGCTTGAAAGGCTAGGTTCTTCTCATCCAATGGAATGTACCCGGCTTGGCTGGATATAATGATGGTGTCGCGATCTAAGCGCTCCATCTCCAAGCGATCCGCTAAATCCACCATGGTCATGACCATCTCAACCTCATGATAACCATCGGGCCGCTTATGAAGAACATCTAAAGATAAATTGATTTTGGCCGGCGCTTTTTCGTAAATTTTCATAATTCACCTTCTTTTGTCCTAATGAATCCATTTCACAATTAACAAAACAGCACTTTATGGATTCCTAACTCGCACAATTAAAAATAGCTTAGCATATTATGCCATAGAAAAAAACAAAAGCTAAAGCAAGCGCTCTAGCTTTCAGTCATAATCAAATATAAGAAGGCTTAATGCTATTATGGTTTATCTCCGTGGACCGCTTACCGTTTGCTCAGCAATTTGAATCGCTCGCTTGACCATATTCCCCGCATCCTTAGTCCTAATCGAGCCCCAGCCTTCTTGTTCAACCGTTTCGTAAAATCCCAAATCCTTGGCAAGCTCATACTTAAACTGTTCGCTCATCACGCCCCGTCTCCGACGCCCCATATACACCCCTCCTTTTCTTAGGAATGGTTATAGTATGTGAAGGCGTCAATCGGCTCATACACAAAGAAGACAGCAAAGCTGGGCTCTGCTGTCATTCGAATTGCATTCAATTTAGAAGCAGCCTGAACAGGCCATTCAGGGTTATATCTAGTCTTACTGTTCGATGTACGTAATACGGACTTGTCCGTCGTCATCGTTACATACCGTAACCTCAACCGATTCGGTAAGGATATCAGCATAACTATACGAAACCCTTTTGAAAGAGTGTTGTTCTTGGTCTAATTTGACAATAAACACGGCTGGGTAGGTCTCTTCCAAAACTCCAGTTCTCTCGATGGTCTTTCGACGACCACCGTTTGCTTTTAGCATAATCTTACGCCCAACGTGGGCTTCCAAACTGCGCTTGATCTCAGATAGCGAATTTTTGGCCATGATTAGCTACCACCTCTTTCCTCATAAAAGTATACACAAAATGAGGAAGGTTGTCAAATTCAGTCTATTATTATAACAACGACCCAAAGTTGTTGTCAACGGAAAATCTAGAAAAAAAGTGCCTTTTTTAGGCACTTTTTCCCTAATTAGTTTACGCGCGGCAAGCCCATGCGGTAGCTTCCTCGCGACTCAATGCCGCCCAAACCCTTGATTCCACTGATCGTATGACTAATCACATCGACCATATTTACTGTATCTTTAATCGAAGTAAACGACACCTTTGAGGCTATGTGCACGGGATCTAAAGCATGAATTAAGATACGGGCTGGTGAGCTTGCAAAATTAGCCCCTGCCTGCAGTAACGCCTCAAAATGGGACTGGCAGGCTCCGGCTATGATCGTTAGGCCATCTCGGTTACGCTCATACTCACGGGCTACTTTCACGGCATTCACGAAATGATAGGAGTTTTTGTAGCTGGTTAGACTGTGATCATCCTTCCGATTCTTCAGCATCCCGTCATGCCCTGTTATCACCACTATATCTGGCTTTACCTGCGGCAGCAGACGATACAGCGCTTGCTTCATATCCTTCTCCGCGACATAAAAGCCTTCAGCAGGCACCCGCAGTTCCCCGTAAACATTCATGCTCTTCCTTAAGTATGAGGGATCTCCGTCCAAATGCAGCACCTTCCCAGGCACTTCGAAAAAGCGGGTTACCGTCTTCGCTTCATCTTGGCCGATTCCCGATCGATTCGCTATGGCCGACCGATGTGATTGTGTAAACTGATGCAAATGCTCAATGGAGCGGTCTAAGCTTTGCCTCAGGTGAGTATCACCGTATATCGCTTGTTCCTCCACAAGCTCCAGATCATGCAGCGGCGCATCCGCTAATAACCGATAATCGATCCCTCTTAACACTGCTTTATAACTGTCTGTCGTTACAACTTTAAATATGACGTCTCCGCCATAAGATTTTCTACGGACATAATCGCCTTCCCTTAACATAAACAAATCCCCTCCCCGTGTATCTTATGACCCGGTTGGGCATTTGGTGATACACGAGCAGGGGATAGGGAACCGTGTTTAAATCCATTGCTTAGCTTTAAGTGCTGCGCTCAGCTTCGCATATTCCTCCATCGTTAGCGTCTCTCCGCGACGGCTTGGATCTATGCCACACTGCTCAAGCAGTGCCTTAAGCGCTTCCTTCTGATCCTTCTGAATAAAGGCCGAAGCAAGGTTATTATAAATCGTCTTACGGCGCTGTGTGAAAGAGGCACGGACCACTTTAAAAAAAGCATCCTCGTCCTCAATGTCCACTGGCGGTGCCTTGCGCATCGTTAAGCGGATAACCGCTGAATCGACTTGCGGTTGAGGGATGAATACCGTATGCGGCACGATGGTCACTAGTTCCGCTTCACAGTAATACTGCACAGCAATACTCAGACTGCCATAGTCCTTACTGCCCGGTGCGGCCGTCATACGCTCAGCTACCTCCTTCTGAATCATAACGACAATATGCTCCAGCGGCAGCTTGTCCTCCAGCAGCTTCATAATAATAGGCGTCGTAACGTAGTATGGCAAGTTGGCAACCACACTCACCCCTGCAACATCCTGAAAATGCGTATTGAATACGTCGCGCAGGTCCACCTTCAAAACGTCGTGATTGACAAAAGTCACATTGTCGTAAGGCTTGAAATTCTCTTGAAGAACGGGAATAAGGCGCTGATCAATTTCGACAGCTACTACCCGTCCGGCGGTTTCCGCCAGTCTCTGGGTTAATGCGCCGATACCCGGACCGATTTCCAGTGCCCCTTTCGTTACATCGAGATGAGCAGCATCCACAATCTTGCGCAAAATATTCTGGTCAATCAAGAAGTTTTGTCCGAGGCTCTTCTTCAGTTGGATTCCATATTTCTGCATGATATCCTTGGTTCTGCGCGGATTGGCAATATCTTCGACTTTTCGTTGGTCCGTATTCATGATTCACCCTCATCTTCCATTTGGCTTAATGCTGCAACAAACTCCTCCATGGTAATCTGGAAGGCTTTACAGCGTTTATAAAACTGCTTGCCGTTACAATATCCAATTCCGAGCAGTTTGCCCATCTCTCTGCGTCTGGCGGCTGCTTGCGGATGGACGATGAGTCCGGCATCGATCAGATCCTCCCAGCTAATTTGAGACGGCAAGTCCACATAATCGGTCTTTAGTTCAGCCAGCGCCCGCCTAATGACTTCCGGAGAGGCGTTCTCCACGCCAATATCCCCTTTGTATTCAGCATCCTCTCGGGTGATAAACGCGTGTTTGCAGCCCGGAACAGCTGAAGCTACGATTTTGCGTATTCGCTCCCCTGCATGGTCGGGGTCGGTAAAGATAATGACACCCCGCTTCGCTTGGGCTAGCGCTATGCGTTTAAGGGTCTCTGCATTGATGGCAGAGCCGCCCGTTTCAATCGTATCCGCCTCAAGCGCTCGTCTGATGGATGTTGTGTCATCCTTTCCTTCCACGACTATTATTTCTTTAATCATGAGTTCCCTCTTTCTATAACAGCCTTCATAGCATGATCGGCATAATGCTTAATATTATACCAGAAAACGGATAAAGAAGAGGGAAGCCCTCTTCTTTATCATAGGTTACTATTCGTTTGTCCCAAAAACGGCCAATTAATTCAACTGCGGATTGTTAGGACCAATAATATAAACGGTATTCCCTTTCTTTAAACCAAACTTATTGGCTTCATCCTCATCCTCAACATAAATATCGACATGCTTTCCTTTTACCCCGCTGCCAATATCCTCTGCTTTGCGGAAGCCATAGCCTTCGATATAAATCCACCAGCCCAGCGGAATAATCTTCGGATCAACGGCTACCGTTCGTCCCGCTGCCACCCTCGTGCCCGAATAAGTAATGCCGTATTCAGGATGCTCCGGTGTCTTACCTGTTGAATTGAACCCGGCATCATAGGCTGTTAATTTAACGCCTTCAAGCTTGCGCTTAATGCCAAATGTAATGCCGTTCTTCGTAATTTCATCAATTACTGGCGAAGATGCGGAAAGTACCATTACGGGCTCTTGCGTGCCGACCACAACAATTTCATCCACACTCTCTTTGTGGATAGATTCTGCAATGATTTTCTGTGAAACCAGTTGACCGTCCTCATAAATCTTCTCAACGGTTTTGGTTAACACCCCATCTTGTCCATCTTGAATCGTCTCTTCTTTTCCCCGCAGCAGCTTAGCATCCTTCTTCTCAACCGTTTCATACGGTATCGTTTCTTCAAGCTCTTCCACTACTTTGACCACTTTGACCACCGTTATCTCTGTTTGTTTGGTGATAGGCTCTGAAAGCGATGGTATCACTCGATCTTCAGCGCCTAAAGCAATGCGCTGTGCTTCTAAAAACTCCCCTACAGTTTCGTGTGTTGAATGAATGGTTTTCGTTTCGCCATCCACGGTCAAGCTTACTGGCTTAGCAGTCACAATGGTGATCGTTTCACCACGCTTGACGGTGCCATTCAAAGGCACGGAAATCTCATCATGCTGACCCAGCACAATCTGATGCTCTTTCAGCACTTTATCTACAGACCAGTGACGTGTCTGTACTTCCTGCTCCTTACCGTCTATGGAAATAACAACGGTTTTCTCAGATGTTCCATAGTGCAGCAGTACAAACAACAATGTAATAGCTAATGCAAACATGGCACCTATGACGTATTTTCGCAGATGCTCAGGTCTCCAACTCATTGCGTTAGTCAAGCTGGATAATCGCTTTACATGGGTCTGCCGATTCGGGTTTGTCCCCACTTCTATCGTTCCTCCTTACTAAGTCCCGCCGCTGTTATGTGTTCTCTGGCTGTCTGATGTGCGACGAATCGGCGTTCATGTCTTATGAACGCTGGTATTCTACTTAACTGATGTTCACATCGGAATCACTCCATCTTGGACACTTCTCTAAGTCCTATGTGTATGTCCAACCTGGCGGATTAATTCCTCAAGTGCATTCTTCCACGATTTTTGGCAACAAAAAAAGCCTGCTACAGAGTGAACTCCTGGCGGCTTTGGCAGATTTAAATTTTATATTAGCACGAGGTTCTCTCTTCTTCGCTTACGAGGTTAGCTGTCGGGTTCGGGCTAATGTACGCCCTATTTGAATACGTTCAAAATTCACCCCTTGTGGACTTCCACGCGCGCTCTAATTTGAGCATCGCATCTGGTTCCCCCGCTTTCTAAACTACCGAAATTCAGCGAATATGGAAAAATGAAACTTGGTAATATTCAGTTATATAGTGATATTACGTGTAATTCATGTGAAGTGTAAAGGTCAAGAAAGCTTAATAACTCGGAATATTATGGAAGGTAAGCGGTAAAAAGAGCAAAGAAAAACCATTTATCGTTGTTTTCCTCCGCTCTGCTGTTCATTTCATACTTTTTTCACTATTTATCAATCTATATTTAGGAGACTTTTGGCATTCGTACTAGTTATTTCCGCTAACTCTTCAAATTCGAGGCCTTTAATTTGGGCTGCCGCCTCAGCTACAAATTTCACATAACTGGACTCATTTCGCTTCCCTCGAAAAGGATGGGGCGTTAAGTAAGGTGCATCTGTTTCGATTAATAATCGATCCAGCGGTACCTGAGCCAATACCTCTTTGGGCTGTTTGGCATTCTTAAAGGTCACCGGTCCTCCGAACGAAATATGAAAATTCATATCCAGACAAAGCTTGGCCGTTTCCCAGCTGCCAGAGTAACAATGCATAATACCTCCCACTTCAGCAGCCTTCTCTTCTTTCAGAATCTGTACCACGTCCTGATGGGCATCACGATTATGGATAATAATAGGCTTCTTCAATTTGCGAGCTAAGCGAATTTGTTCCCGGAACACTTGCTGCTGAACATCCTTGGGTGACGTATCCCAGTAATAATCCAGACCAATCTCCCCAATGGCCACAACCTTCGGGTGAGAGCATAACTGCTCTATCCACTGCAGATCCGCTTCCCTCATATCCTTCGCATCCTGTGGATGCCAACCTACCGCTGTATAAATAAAATCATAGGTTTCGGCAAGCTCAACGGAAGACGGTATCGTTTCTCGATTAAATCCAATGTTCACAATCCGACTAACACCGACATCTTGTGCGCGTTGAATGACTTCTTCGCGATCGTTGTCAAATGCTTCAGTATTTAAGTGGGCGTGTGTATCAATTAACATAAGTGCTCCTTTCGATTCCTCTATCGTTTTAGTCCTAAAAAGGTCCTCAGCTCAACAGAAAGCTGATGCTCGTGCTGCTTTAATACTTCTAAAGGCAAATACAAGTAATGGGTGCCTTGTCTCATCGTGCTGATGGATCTTACAATGTCCGATCGCTGGGAGAATTCAATCAATTTATCTTTTTCACTAAGCAATAAAATCGGCAGCTTATCCTCGGTTTCTCCAGGACGGTAAATATCGTAAGGTTGATTGGAGGACACATCAATGTCCATATAATATTCAGGATCACATCCTATCTGGAGGAGCATCTCCCGTATTCCTTCAATTTCAGGGGAATCCACTGAGTCCAGCATCACATATTTAAACAATTTTCGGTGCATAAACCGTTCACAAAGATCAGACAAAATGGCATCCTTCTCCTGTGTCCACTGCATCATCGCCATCTGCATAAATGCCTCATCCAGCCATAGATAATCCTCAATAGAGCAGCGGTTGCTAAGCAGCCTTTCGAGCGGCTCCAGCATAAATGAGAATGCATACCCTTCGTCTAACAACCGCTTCGCCCTTTGGAATATTTTCCGCAGGATGGCCTCGGAGCTTCTTGTCACAGGATGATAATACACCTGCCAATACATTTGATAGCGTGACATCAAATAGTCTTCGACAGCATGCATGCCGCTTTCTTTCACTACCAGCCTCCCCTTATATGGCCTTAACACACGCAGGATACGGTCCATATCAAACGTACCGTAGTTCACACCTGTGAAATATGCATCCCTTAACAAATAATCCATTCGATCTGCATCCAGTTGGCTGGAGATTAAACTCACCACAATCTCTTGATCATAGGTTTTCCTAATCACTGAGGCAACCTTCTCTGGAAAAGAAGGATCAATCGATCTTAACACCTCATTCACCTCAGTATGCCCTAGAACAATCGCGCAGGACCAGTCCTCATGAAAGCAGCCCACAGCCTTTTCGATCGAATGGGAGAAAGGACCATGACCAATATCGTGAAGTAATGCGGCGCATAAACACAATAGACGCTCACTTTTTGGCCAGTCGGCATATGCATTGCGCTCGAATTGCGAAATAATACGTCTAACAATTTCATAAACACCAAGGGAATGAGAAAATCGGCTGTGTTCGGCGCCATGAAACGTAACATACGAAGTCCCCAATTGACGAATACGTCTTAAACGCTGAAACTCCTTTGTATTAATCAGATTCCAGATCACCTCGTCCTGCACATAAATATATTTATGAACGGGATCCTTGAACACTTTTTCTTCAGTCCATACTTTCGACATACAAACCACTTCCTATTCCGACATTCGACATTTATCGACTTTCACCCTTTGTTTTCACGCTTTTTATTCGACATCCTATTTCCAATAGAAACTCGACTTCAATTGAAAATATTAAGGTATTTTCAGGAAATTACATGTGTCTCTTCTGATAAAAAACCTTTATAATCAACATGTTGCATGAAAATCTTGCAACTTTTTACATTCAATTTTGCAATCTTCCCACCGATTATGTAATGAATATGTATTGACTGTTTTGGGAATGGTTGGTATCATGATTATAAGAATTATGTCGAATAATGACGATTAATTATGCGTATTGAGAGGGGTATTATATAATGATGAAATCTACAGGTATTGTACGTAAAGTTGACGAGTTAGGTCGTGTGGTTATTCCCATTGAGCTTCGCCGCACCTTGGGTATCGGTGAGAAAGACGCACTTGAGATTTATGTGGATGGCGAACGCATCATGTTGAAAAAATATGAGCCAGCTTGCATCTTCACAGGCAACGCAGAAGACCTTGTCTACTTCAAAGGTAAAATGATCAGCAAACAGTGCATTCCCGAATTAATTGATATATATAAATCCATGACAAATTAACAAATATAGTATATAATAATAGTAATCAAATTGTTAATTCTAACCTTTTCATATCTCCTTTGTAATCCTTGGCCGTTTCGGCCAAGGATCTTTTTTTATGTTGTTTATGTTGACTAACTGAATCAAATTAAGGCGTTATAAATATCCCGCTTAGGTACGCCACGATCTTGAGCTACTTGCTTCATCGCTGCCTTACGATCCCGCCCTTGCGCTAGATATGTTTCGTAATGGCTATGGATCGAAAGCTTCTCCCACCAGTCTTGCTCCGTCTTAGCGTCCGCTGCACTCCCGCCTTCAACAACGATACAGTACTCTCCTTGGGCCGCATGATCGTTAAGCCATTGTAAGCATTCCTCTAGGGTCCCCCGCAGCACTTCTTCAAACTTTTTCGTCAACTCTCTAACTAAAGCAGCCTGTCTATTACCCCAAACATCCAACATAGCTTGCAAAGTTTTCTCTACTCGATAAGGCGATTCGTAGAATATTAAGGTTTGCTGCAGCGGTTTCAGTGCCTCAAGTGCCGTTTTTAATTTACCTTGTTCTCTTGGCAAGAAACCTATAAACGTAAACCGGTCGGTGGCTATACCCGATACGATTAAAGCGGAAAGCGCCGCGTTGGCCCCGGGGATAGGAACGACCCTGATGTCTGATTTTACCGCATCTTGCACAAATTCGTAGCCCGGATCTGAAATAGCCGGTAATCCCGCATCACTTACAATTGCAACCGATTCGCCTTCAAGCAGCTTGCGAAGCAGTTCCTGTCCACTCGCTTCCTTGTTATGTTCATGGTAGCTTACTAATCTGGTGGAAATGTCAAAATGATTAAGCAGCTTACGTGTTTGCCTGGTATCTTCAGCTGCAATCCAATCGACTTCTTTCAAGGTCCTAATCGCTCTAAACGTCATATCCTCTAAGTTCCCAATTGGCGTACCTACCAAGTATAAAGTTCCTTTTCCATCTGGTGGTCCAAAGCTTTTCTGCAGGTTCATGTGTTTACCTCCGCTGATCCGTAATAAACCTCCATCAATTCAGGACAATATTGTCCTTCATCGGTATATACAATTAAAGGCGGCAACAGCCTGAGATCAGGTTTCCCATCTCTGATGGCTTCAATTAGTACCATATTAGCTTCATCCTGAAGATGCGGGTGCACAAAACGAATACGTTTAGGCTCTAAACGTTTGTCTCGCATCAGACTGATGATCTCTCCTAGACGTGAAGGACGGTGTACCATGGCCACCTTCCCCCCTGTTCGGACCATCTTCGTGCAGCAATCGATGACATCCGCTAACGTACAATGTATTTCATGTCGAGCAATAGCCACATATTCATTCGCGTTTTGATCCCCTGAACCTGCTGGCATGTATGGCGGATTCACAGTTACAGCATCAAACTTGCCATATCCTAGTTGACGATGGAGTTCTTTAAGATCTGTATGGATGCAATGGATTTGATCTTCCAGTTGGTTATATTGAACATTCCTTACCGCCATATCATATAGCCGTTCTTGAATTTCTACTGCCGTGATATGCGCCTTTGTACGCGTTGACATTAATAAGGGGATCACCCCGTTGCCCGTGCATAGATCAAGAATCTTCCCTCGCATCGGCAAATGGCAGAATCGGGCCAGCAATACAGCATCCATTGAGAAGCTGAATACTTCATCACTTTGAATAATCTTTAGATCTTGGGTTAATAAATCGTCCCATCTCTCAGATGGCTTTAACATACAATTCGACATTCACATAATTCCCTTCATTTTGAATGCAGAAACAGGCCAAAAGCGGAAAACACCGCAGGGATAATCCCCTACGGTGTACATTATTTGTTCAAAAAGGAGAGACAGAATAAGCAATCCCCTTCTGTTCTAAGATGACCATAATAAACATTGCAAATATGAAAGCCTTCCACATATAATCGAGCCAAATTATCATGACCTTCCCCTATGATAGGCGACTCTTCTGGACCTTCAGCTGAATCAGGTTCACCTTCTGATGCCTCATCTGCTTCAATCGGTTGACCGTCAGTACGTTTTAATATTTTGCGCAGCTGTCCGTTTTCTATACTTAAGCGTTTGTTTTCTTCTAAGACAAGGATTAACTTCTTTTTAAGGCCTGTGATATCTTCAAACAGCTTACCCATCTGCTCTTCGATATCATGAATTTGCTCGTATATCTCTTTTTTATCCACAATCCCACCTCTAGCAAAGCATGCCTAGCCTTTATAGTTTCTACTTTCACTTTTATTGAATAAGGACAACATCTTCCCCTGGCAATACATCTACTTTATTCGTTTCAAATAAATGCACTCTAACTTTGCGTTCCTTAGCATTAATGGAAACAACCTTTCCTTCACCTAAGGAAGTCATCACTCGACTGCCCACATCCGGCATCTCTTCTTTGGCACTTTCATAATTGTCTTGCTCGAATTTCAAGCAGCACATTAATCGTCCGCAAAGCCCTGATATCTTCGTTGGATTCAAGGATAAATTCTGATCCTTAGCCATCTTGATGGACACCGGTTCAAAGTCACCGAGCCAAGTGGAACAACAAAGCGTTCTGCCGCAAGGGCCAATGCCGCCTAGCATCTTCGCTTCGTCACGAACCCCAATTTGTCTAAGCTCAATCCGAGTACGGAATACGCTGGCTAAATCCTTCACAAGCTCACGAAAATCCACACGACCTTCAGCCGTAAAATAAAAAATAATTTTATTGCGATCAAATGTATATTCAACGTCCACTAACTTCATTTCCAACTGATGTCCTTTAATTTTCTCAAGACAGATGGAAAAGGCTTCTTTGGCCGCCGATTTATTCTCTTCTACCACTTTGGCATCCGCTTCATCCGCGACGCGTATTACTTTTTTTAAGGGCAGTACGACATCGTTCTCACCGACGGTTTTCTTCCCGATGACCACTTTGCCATACTCTATCCCGCGTGCCGTTTCCACGATCACATGATGATCTTGATCCACCGGCAGATGAAGGGGATCGAAGTAGTAGATTTTGCCCGCTTTTTTGAAGCGCACACCTACAACCGAATACATATTATCCCCCCTGAACGTTTAACAAAAATTGCTCCATAGCCAGTTGGGGATTGGCATTAAAGCGAAGTCGCTTACGCGTCTCTATTGCCCGCTCCATACATAACACCCAAAAGGCCTGATCCTTAGAAAAAGCCTGATTCGTTAACAGGTCTAATTGATCGATAAATACGACCCGATCCTTATATTGAAATTGCAGCTGGATCAAATCCCTAAACCACAATACAAATAACTGAAGCATCATATCTGCATGCTCTAACAAACCCGCTTTCACTAAATGCTGATGCGCTGCAACCAAAATCGATGAATTGCGGGTCAAGCATTCCTTAGCTAATTGTATCATTCCATTTCGGATTTCTGCAAACCCATTTACTTGAATCATAGCTCTTGCCGCCTCAATACCCGACGTTAAATGCACTGCGCTGAGTACTAATGCTGGCGGAAGACCCTCTGCAATGAGCGTCTTGGCCATGTCGTCTGGAGACAGCGCATGGAACGTAATCCATTGGGCCCGAGAACGAATCGTAGGCAGAATCGCTTGTCCACTATCAGTGACAAGAATGGCCGTGATGCCTGCCTGAGGTTCTTCCAGAAATTTCAGGAGGCTGTTCGCCGCTTGAGTGGTCATTCGATCAGCCTGGTGAATGATATATATTTGACGATGATTCGTATCTGTTCGATAAGCAAATTGACGCTGCAACTCACGAATTTGGTCAATCTTAACGGATGTCCCTTCCGGTTCTATCGCTATTAAATTCGGATGATTACCATGCTCGACCTTGCGGCAATTTAAACATTCACCGCAGCTATCCTCTCCTTGAACGCTGCATAATAAGGCCTGAGCAAATCGTTTCGCAGCCTGACGTTTGCCTGTCCCTGCAGGTCCCGCGAAAATATAAGCATGCGAGCTTCTTCCTGTTCTCAGAGCCGAGAGCAGCATCCGTCCGGCCTGCTCTTGTCCAGTCCATTGTGCAAGTGACATGCTGCCATCCCTCATTCTTTAAAAAGCTAAATTAATCCGCATCCCGCGAATTTCTCAGACATTATTCAGGATCTGAATTTTCCCCTGCTCGTCTGCTAAGAGCTCCTCTGCCATCTCGAGCAGGGCCTTGTCTATATCTTCCAAAATTTTATATCGTTTGCCTCGACCGCGCCGATCCCAGCCTCGGGTTTCCTTTAGAATAACCCCTCGGCGCACCGTTTCCTCTAAAAATCGTTTAACCATTTGCTTGTAGGTTCTTAATTCCCTAACCGTCATCGATTTCGATAAACGGGCCCCTTGGTTTTGAATGTCCTCAATCATCCGCTTAAGCTGCTCCTGAGAGCTGCGCTCGTCCTGCTGCTGCATCATATCAGAGAACGATTTCTGCGGTACCTGCTGGGGACCGCTGGTGTCGGGACGATTAACATCTTTGCCAACGGGGCGAAAACCCGGATTGATCTTCATCCGAATAACCTGCCTTTACTCTTAAAAATGCTCGAAACGTTCAACCGGCATAACGAACACAGCTGCTCCGCCGACCTGAACCTCAACAGGAAACGGAATATACGAATCCGTTGTACCTCCCATTGGAGACACGGGGGTAACTAATTGTTCGCGGACTTTACAGTTAGACTTAATCACATCCAGAACCTGATCAATGCGATCATCCTCTATCCCGATCATAAAGGTTGTATTGCCTGATTTCAGAAAACCGCCTGTGCTTGCGAGCTTGGTCGCTCTAAAGCCCTCTTTGATTAATGCATTGGATAAACGGTTGCTGTCCTTATCCTGCACTACCGCAATAACTAGTTTCATTAATAACCCCTCCTTACATTATACACCATCTCGTTCAAAATTGTTGGATCAGACGTTCACAATCCTTTACGATATCGTCGAACACAGCCTCCGCTTCACGAGCTCCATTAACGAGTAGTACTCTCTCGGGTTCTTCGGCCGCTATATTTAGAAAGCCTTCTCTAACCTTAGCATGATAGTCCAATTGCTTTTGTTCAATGCGATCGAGCGATTCACCTTGGGAACCCCCCGCTGATGCCCGCTGATTCAAACGCTTGCGGCTTTCTTCTGGTGTAATATCCACCATATAGGTCCTGACAGGCTGCAACCCTGAACTGGCAAAAGCGTTAATCGCTCTCACCTGCTCTGCAGCGATTCCTAATCCATAAGCTTGGTATGCCATACTGGCATCGATGAATCGATCACACAACACAATTTTCCCTATCTCTAATGCAGGAATAATCTTCTCATGAATGTGCTGAGCTCTAGATGCAGCGTATAGTAGCACTTCCGCCTGATCTACCATTTCGACGTGCTCAGGGTTCAGCAGAATGGAACGAATGTGGTCACTAATTCTTGTGCCCCCTGGTTCTCTTGTCATTAATACATCATGACCCGCCTGCTGCAAATAGGCTGCAAGCTTCTGGATTTGGGTTGTCTTCCCGGCACCATCCGGTCCTTCAAAGGTAATAAACATGCCTTTCACGATATGCCTCCACTTAGTATATCAAGATTTGTAAATCAATAATTTTCGCATATTTGGATCACTCGCCCCTTGGAATCTAGCCCCCAGCGCTGCACATTGCTGCAAATAGCTAGCAATGTCTTCAGTTATCCATTCGCCGGGAAATAGCACCGGAATACCCGGCGGGTAAGGAATGACCATTTCTGCCGACTGTTTTCCAACGGCAGCCTCTATCTCCATTAACGCTGCATGTTGCTGATCGTTATATTTGTTCCACTCACTTAACTGAAAATGAATAGGTCTACTAGCGGCAACTTGCTTTATATGCTCTAGTGTACTAAACGTATTCGTGAAATGTGCTTCTAGTTCCTTCTCTTTTAATGCAAAGACACATTCAATTTCCTCCAAAACACGCCTTAAAACAGTCAGATCTTCGCGGGTTGATCCCAAACTCAATACAATCAGCACATTCAGCGGATCTGCTAGTTCTATGAAGCACCCTCTGGCCTCAAGTTCCCGTTGTAATGTATAGCCGTTTAACATGCCCGTCTGGTCGAACAGCGTAATTTTGAAGGGATCTTGGTACGCTTCACTAGCAAGCTCAAAAATGCCGTAGACCGTATGCTCCTTGATCCATTGCTTGAACTCTTCTATGGGCTTTAGAAGCCTCTCAATCCATTGATGCGCTTCATTGGCTGCTATGTATCTCGCAGCATCTAATGAAGCCATGATAGGGTAGGAGGGGCTGGAAGATTGCAGCATCGACAGCCGCTGTTGAATGCGTGCGCGATCTATGCGATGCCCTTGAATATGAAGCATCGAGCCCATCGTCATGGCTGTCAGCATTTTGTGAGTAGACTGAACCACTGCGTCAGCTCCGCAGGCAAGCGCAGATTGCGGCAGCTTAGGATGCAAGCCAAAATGAGCGCCATGCGCTTCATCAATAAAAATAGGTTTGTGGTAGGCGTGCACCAGCTTCACGATTGGTTCGAGATCTATAGAGGCGCCGTAATAATTAGGATTAGTTAGAAACACGGCCTTAGCCTGTGGATACTGCTCTAAGACCTCTTGCAGCTGCTCTAGATTGATGTGGTGGTGTAATCCGGTCGAAGCTTCAACCGATACTGGCAGAAAAACCGCCTGAGCCCCGGCTAGTACGAGCCCATGAATGATCGATTTATGTACATTTCGGGGTAAAATCACCAAGTCTCCCGGTTCACATACGGCTAGAATAAGCGCCATATTCCCAGTCGTTGATCCATTGACTAGAAAGAACGTATGCTCAGAACCAAAACAATCCGCCGCAAGCCGCTGAGCCTCAGCAATAGGACCAGAAGGTTGATGCAAATCATCCAATCCTGAAATTTCGGTAACGTCTATCGCTAAAGTTTCCTTCAGACGGTTCATCACATCCGGCACTTTATTGTTCCACACCCAAGCTTCATCTGATATGGCTCCTGATTTATGTCCCGGCACATGATAGCTGCGCGCACCACGATTGAAGTGATCAAGTAAAGCCTTTACTAAAGGCATCTCTGTTTGATCCATTGCGCTCCCTCTATTTCTATATACAGTGAATTCAGGTTCATATTTTCCTAGTCTTATTATAGCGAAGTATAGTTATATTACATCCTTTTTAATGGATTCGGGAAAAACAAAAGCCTCCTTTCATGAGCACTGTTCCCACGAAGAAGGCTAGGCTAAGTATTAGGCGTCTTTCTTAAACCAAGCTTTACGCATTCTTGACACATACATCGGATAATTGTCATCGAATACATCGGTCTGCACCATCTCGTGCTCACAAGCCAAACAAATAAATTGAGTATAGATCATGATTCCCTCTGCTTTCGGACGGTCACAAATGATGCAGGTTCGATTCGCTTGTTCCATCATCCACGTTCCCACCTTTGTTTAAGTTTGTTACCAGTATGTCCCAATACCTTTTCTCTTAAACTCTTAATGGATAACAAACCTTCTATGGATCAAACATTTAATTCTACGTTATGTTAAAAACGACCTCTTGGTGCCTGCCACGACCCAAAAATATATAATACGGGGTAGACAAGCGATGATATAATGGTAGCATATGATGGCTTAACTCATGGAGGAACTATGAACGAGACGAAGAACAAACTATCCAAAGAATCTACATTTTATCAGTATAAACTAGTTAAGAGAATTACCTATCCCCCAGCGTTGTTATCGATCTATTTCAGCTTTTTGCTGGTCTACATCATTATCTTGGGGATCTTGACGGATATCCTTCAATTGATTTATATGGGCATTGGAGCTGTGCTGCTGCAGGGAGTCTACGCATTGCTTATTTTATTCATCTGCACCACCCAAGGACGCTGGAGAGCCCCGCAGTGGGGTATAGCAGTTCAATCTATATGGTTCGGGCTGATTCCGAAACAACAGATCGGTGTCCGCCACCTTCATTCCCTTCACTGGCAAATCGCGGCGATTGGAACGGCGCTCATCCTCTGCATCGTGCCTTGGGCATCATTTACCTTCGTATTCAGCTTACTGATCCTTCATGGTTGGTTCATGCTGCCGCGCCTTTGCATTTTGGTTATTCTGTATGGTCATAATAAGGCTGGCTTCATCAAAATTAATCCGAAAGACAGCAGTCTTTACACTCAGTAAGTTAGCTTTGGGATAACGTCATAAGTCAATGTGTTTTGTTGATCCACAGTGAATAGGTAAAACTTTGGCTGTGCTGTGTTGCTGAAATGAGATTATTTGCCGATGGAGTACCCTTGCTCCTGGATAACGGTAGGTGTTCACCTTAACCCGTTCTAGGGCATTCAACCTAGAGATGTCGTCGCCCATGTTGGGCTTACAATGCAGTAAGGGAGCCACATTGTGGCCCCCAATACATTTAAAGCGTATTATAAGCTTTTTACGAAATCCTATCCAAGATGAATCTTCGTGATTATAAAGTAGCTTACAACCTCAGAAAAGTTGAGCTTCGTTCCAAACTTATGCTTTCTGATGTTGTAAGAAGAAAATAGCCCCTTCTGTTACGAAAACAGAAAGGGCTATTTCTATCATTGCTTGGCAACGTCCTACTCTCCCAGAACCCTGCGGTTCAAGTACCATCGGCG
>CAYUSG010000002.1:29315-63784 GCA_964447355.1 uncultured Paenibacillaceae bacterium | reverse complement strand
TTTTTAATGCCAAACACTATGGGAGTGAAGGACCCGTATGAAAAACATAGCAAAGGAGGATTGTTCCAATGACAACCAATACGAACAAAAACCGCAATCGCCAAGGTGGCAGCGATAATAATGGACAGAGTACATCGAGCGTAGTCGGCGGGGAACTAGCTAACGGCAGATTGAGCCAGTTTAAGAATCATCATCCGTATGGCGAACAGGTGCCTAATGAATACGTAACCCAGAAGGATGAATAACATGAAGCCAGATTGTATTGCTAAGATCAGAGTGATTGCTGCCGCTTTTCTTCTTGCTCTGTTAGTTTGTGCAGGATACCTTCCTCAAGCGGCTGAGGCCGCAGATCAACCTTTTCATTTTGGTTTTAAAAAGAGTAAGCAAGGACAGCCGGCTTCTATCGATCAGGAAGGTTTCAAAGCTCTATTGGAGAAGAACGACGCTTTCTTTATTGGGGATGACTCTGGCAAGCACCTGTATTTGACATTTGATAATGGTTATGAGAATGGCTATACCGCTCAAATATTGGATGTGCTAAGGGATAAGCAAGTGCCGGCTGCTTTTTTCGTTACCGGACAATACATTAAACAGGAGCCTGAACTACTCAAACGAATGGTCAACGAGGGACATATTATAGGCAACCATTCATGGAGCCATCCAGATATGACGACCATTTCTGATGCCCAGATCAGGGAAGAACTCCAGAAGGTCAAACAAGCGGTGGGCGACATAACAGGTCAGAAGGATATGTTCTTCCTGCGTCCCCCACGGGGAATTTTTAGCGATCGCACGCTTTCCATATCACGAGAGGAGCATTATTATAATGTCTTCTGGTCGGTGGCCTATATGGATTGGCTGACAGATCAGCAGAAGGGCGCAGATTATGCGTTCAATAAGGTTACCCAGCAATTTCATCCGGGTGCGATCATTTTGCTTCACTCCGTTTCTCGAGATAACGCCGAGGCTATGGGGCGTATCATCGATGAAGCCCGAAGACAGGGTTACACCTTCAAGAGCTTAAACAGCCTAATTACGCCATTTGGGTAAATGAAAGACGATCCGCTCTTTAGGCCATGAAGAGGGATCGTCTTTTTGTGCATTGGTTTGAGCTTAAGTCGAGAAGAACACTCTAATTTGGACAAGGTCCTGTATACTGCCGTCTCGGGCGCTTCGGGTGTACACCCAGAGCTCCCCTGTCGCGGCAGCGGGCTGCCGATCGAATCGGACAGTGGTTGAGAAGTAGCCAAAAGCAGGCGCTCCTTCGAGAATTTGAAACGGCTTCTCCTGCGTGACTGTTCGCCCGTCATCATCCAATACCCGATAAAGGGCTGATCCTTCAAAGGCTCGGGCATATCCTTCAATAGACTGGCCGGGCTGAAGCAATGTCCCTGGCAGTGGACGGAAGACAACAATGTTTACGGATGAAGGTAACGGCATGATTAATCGGTAACCTGGATAAATAACGTCAGGTGATAAACTTGGGCGAGTACGATTGGCTTCAATTAAATCGCGCAGCGGCAAACCGAAACGCCGGGCAATAGCAAGCAGGCTGTCTCCTTCCTCAACCTCATAAATAAAGGCGGGAGCTAACAGCTGCTGGTTTATGTGTAATACATTCGGATTAGTGAGCTGTGGATTGATCCCCGCAAGCATATCCACGGAAGCACTATATCGTAATGCAAGCTTATATAATGTATCCTGCGGTGAGACGATATGGGTCACTTGATCACGTTGATTAAAGCCAGCCTCAGACACAATTAGCACCTGACCGGGATAAATCATACCCTCAGGGCTGAACGGGGGATAAAGGGCATTAGTTTGTTCTATTAATTGCACGGCACTTCCGAATAGTTTGGAAATGCTAAATAAGGTATCTCCAGGACGGACAGTATACACAAAATGACTTCCTTCAACGATCGGCATATTACAACACTCCTATCGGTATCCTTAAATCAGGATATTCACCCAATCGATCAATGGTTCGAAGGAGTGCTAGCAATACAGCACATTTCATCACGATATATTGATGAATAAATATTCAATATATTGTAGAGGTGTTACTTTTAGCGCATTATGAAATTGATTCTTTCATTTCGATAGATGCATCTGCCCATTTACGCACGGCATAAGTATCATGGCTAATCATTAAGATGGCTTTGCCTTGGTTAGCCAGTTGGCGGCAGTGTGCCATGAAATGATCCGTTTGGCGGTAGTCCATGCCAGCGGTAGGTTCATCCAATATAATCAAGTTTGGATCAAGCGTAAGTGTGGAAGCGAGATTGAGCAGGCGCTTCTGCGTATCCCCAAGCTCAAAAGGGCTGCGATCTTGATATTCGAACAAGTCAAACAATTTGAGCAGCTCGACCACGCGTTGTTCGTTGGAGGGACTAAGCTCTCGCTTTATCGAACGCCACCATCCCCGAGACGAATCCGAATAAAGCCCAAACGCGCACTCTTCGAATACCGTTTGAGCTACAAATTGATGGTCAGGGTGCTGATGAACATACCCGACGGTGGAGGCTAACTGTTTTAAAGGGATCTCTGTGATGTCTTGTCCATAGAGCCAAAGAGAGCCTTTAGGTGCTGGGAGCAGTCCGGCAGCCAATTTACCTAAGGTGGTTTTACCTACGCCATTAGGACCGAGGACCGCAGTACATTGCCCGCTGTAAACTTCGGTATTAAAAGTATTCAAGCCAGGTTCAGCCTCGCTGCTGTTATCGGTATAGCTGTAATGCAGGTTAACTGCTTTTAACATGACAGAATGTGGAGTGGAGGGTTGCAGGTTCCCTTCTGAACTGATGAAAGGCTGTTTAACTGGAGGTTTGAATGCATCCATTTCGTAACAACCAAGATAAGACAACACGTTAATATCCGCCTCATTTAGCGCATCTGCGGAACGATCTAATCGTATGGAGCCCTCCGCCATACAGATAATGCGCTGCTGAGGAACAGGGCATCCAGTTAAACGGCTGGATGTAGTAATTACGGTATGCCCTTTTTGATGCAGGTCGATGAGCGTAGCTTCTAGTCGTTCTTTTGCAGGCTCGTCCAAATAAGAAACAGCATCATCTAGGATTAGTAAGGAGGGTTCCATCGTGAGCAAAGCTGCAATGGCAATGCGCTGCTGCTGTCCTCCGGAGAGAGAGCGGGTGTCCCTATTCAAAACCTCGATCAAGTCAACGGCTCTAAGTGCATTTTGGATGCGAAGAGAGATCTCATCTGCAGGAACATTGAGATTCTCCGGACCGAAAGCTAGTTCATCCTCGACTAGATTATGGATCAATGCCGTTTCGGGGTCTTTGAACACGGCACCGAATTTTCCCGTTAAGTCTCTAATGGATGTTGATGACACCGGCGTTCCTTGAAACTGATATACACCCTGAAGCACGCCTCCTGTCCAGCGATGAAGCATGCCGCAAAGCAAACGGGAGAATGTAGATTTGCCCGACCCATTGGGACCAATAAGACTGATCCATTCCCCCTTATGTATGTTCAAGTTCACCTCATTGAGTGCGGGTGTATCACTGCCCGTATAGGTGTAATGAATGTGTTGCAGCTGAATGAGAGGTGTAGGGGTGTTCATTTTCCGATAACGGTCTGGTTAGCCCCAGCAGCATAGAACTTGAGCAGCCCTGTTCTGGTTAATCCATCCCCAATCCATTTGGTTACGATGCCGCATAAGATGATCCCGCTGACACAACGCACAGCAAGGGATATAAGTAAGACAGGTGTCCCCCAACTCAAATACCCGAACATGTAAGCTGCAAACACAAACCATAGCGGAACAGCACATAAGCTGGCAAGTATAACACTTGAATACCCCCAGTGTTTATAGCGGAATAGTGCAAAGACAAGCTCAATGGCTACTGCGTAACAAATTGCGGCGACATATGCCGATGACGGTCCATAGGCCACGCCCATAAGAATCTGGACTGTACCGCCGATGAGATAAGTAATGAGTGCCGCTCCAGGCTTACGAATGATATAGATAGCCAGAAGTCCATAGATCATATAGATGCCAACGATAGTGGAAGTTAGAATGGGTCCCCCAATAGCTGTTAATGCTTTGTTCAAGTAAGAAGTGTAGGTGGTCATAACTCCGTTGATGACGGCTAATAAAGCCATGAGTACGATGTCAAACGTGGTAAATGCTTTTAATTTCATGATCATTCCTCTTTTCAAATTCATAATAAAATCAAACCAAGAATAGTAGACACACCACTAAGTCCCATCAGCAGCTTGCCGCTGAAAGGGATGGTAATCGTATGACGATAGGTCCGATCCTCGTAAGCACCGAATCCTTTAAGCTCCATGGCTTCCGCGATATGATGGACACGTCTGACAGCACTAAGGAACACAGCGAATATGTATCTTTGCTGCATCGCCATCCATGGTCTCAATCCTTGCGGTCGATCTAGTCCCCTTAAGCGTTGTGCGGCTTTAATCGTTATAGCTTCCGCTTCGAGTATAGGTAAGAAACGAAGGGCTATAGATAATGCAAAGGCAAAACGATAAGGGACTCGCAGTTTCTGTGCTGCAGCCAGCACCACATCCCGGGGATTGGTTGAGTGGATGAACAGCATGGAGGCCAGTATTAAAATCAATAGCCGCAGCGTGATTGCCGCAGCGTAGTCTAGCGCTTCGACGGTGACAGCGAAGCTGCCGATGGCGACCAGCACGTTCTCTCCGGGAAGGAATAGAAGTTGAAGTGCGAAATACGGCAACGTAAACCACAGGGGTATGCGTAACCCTTTCCACATTTCAAAGGGAGTTAATCCCGCACCAGCTATACCGAACACAACGACTAAGATCAGCAGGCCGAGTTGTGAGATGGTTGTGTCATAATAAAGCGAAAGGATGGATATACATATGACCCATATGAACTTGGTGATTGGGTCGAGCTTGTGAAACCATGAGAGGCCGGGCTTGTATTGAAAGAGCATGTCCAAAGAGCACCCCAATTTACGTGATCGACATAAAGTATCGTATAAAACAGGATAAGTGTCAACCTGTTTTTTTATCTAAGGTTTACAATTGGATGTGCGCTACATTGAGGTGCTCACGTGAATTTGGGTCGCACACACAAATTAGTACATTCATGTTTTGGAGCGGTTTTTCTTAGTGCATTTAGTTTGTCGTTGCGGCTCGATTATTATTGTGGTGTTTATCTTAACCTGCTGCCTACAACGGTGAGTACAGGCCTTGTTTTTCTTATGAGGGGTGGAACACGGGAGTTTGAATTTTACGTGTTTGAGACGTTTAGAAGCTCGGCATTGTACTGCGATTTTAACTTTAATCACAGCGGTGCATTCTGCTCTTAATGTTCGCCGTGACTTGTATTTACAACTGCTTTTTCGCTTGCTTCGAGCTTGTTGACTAAACCTGCTTTTCTTACGGCGGCAAGCTGTGGAGGATACTGGTTCTAAGCTAAGGTCAATGGTAGCATCCTCTTGCTCAGATAATTCAAAGGTATCGCTGCTGCCTGATAGTTGAGTGGCTGAGGTAGTCATAGACTGGTATCCTGCACTTGAACAGTAGATTTGATTCGGTAGGTTCCAGCCGCTAGATCTCCGAACATATAGAACCCCGAAGCATTCGACTTAGTTAGGCCTACCATTGTCTCAGTACCATTACTCACAGTGAAGAGCGCCACTAATGCATTCGGAATAGGCTGTGAGGTAGTATTGTCAGATATTAAACCGCTAACGGTGGAAGTATTGGCATTTGGGTCGACTGCTAATAGGATATTTAAGGGATTAAATTCTCCGTTAGACAATTGTACGGCTGCACTTTGAGATGGCAAAAAACCGAGTTTGCTTGCCGTAACGGTGTAGGTGCTGTCATCTAGATTGGCAATTAGATATTGACCCGATGTATTGGTTTCAACAATACCGATGGTCTCAGAAGCAGTGCCTGTGTTCAGTGTAACCTCAACAGTCGCCGCTGCAACAGGCTCACCTGTGATGGAGTCGGTCACTACCCCATAGATGGCATTCTGTGAAGCGGCAGGATCAACTTGCATCGTAATATTAACGATGGTGTTGCCATTGCGGCTAACGGTCAAAGGTATTCTCAGGGGAGTAAGCAATCCCGGTTCCGACGCAGTAATGAAATAGGAGCCAATAGGTATACGTGTGAAAGAGTAAAGTCCGGCGGGATTTGCATTCGTATGCTCGAAGGGTTGGCCATCGGAGGTGAAGAGCATAACGGTAGCTGCATTTACAATCGTTCCATCCGGTCGAACCACTTGCCCCGTTACAACACCGACTTCTGTAACGGGTGAAGTTTGCAGTTGGAGATTCGCTGTTTCTTGATCTCGGCCGGCTAAGGAAATTAGGGGGCTTGGGGCCAAGGTATACCGATCAATGATAACCATAAGGCATCTCACCTCTCTGTAACAATTTCTTATATCTTATGTATCCAGAGCTGGATTGACTAGTTGGATTGGTCGGCATGCTGCAAGAAAGGGCGGCCCAATTCTCGTGTAAGATTGGGTCGCCCTTCAAGTCATTGTTATGCGTTGGTTACCATCGGCTCCATACCAGGAGTGGAATGCACGAATGCTGGGGCTGGTCCTAAGTTAGGCACTTGGCCTCTAGCGATCGGTTCAGCGATATATTCGAATTGGCCTTGTCCATCATAGGAAGGCCCGTTTGCCCAACGGCCTTGTCGGCTTTCCTCACCTTTCGAAAAATTCATGAATTGGTAGGATACCTCTTGATACTCCAGATCCTGCGGGAATGAGGATGGGACGATGGCTTTTTGGCTTTGTTCAAGCTCTTCGATGGCGGCCATCCATTGATTCTGATGCATCGTATCACGTGCGATGAGGAAGGAAAGCATATCTCTAATGCCAGGATCTGTTGTTTGTTCATATAAGCGAACGACTTGTAGACGGCCTTGGGATTCTGCATTTAAGTTGGCCCGGAAATCCGCGAGCAGATTGCCGCTGGCTATCATATATCTGGCGTTCCACGGGTAACCCACACTGTCTGTAGGCGCTGCGCCCAACCCTGATACAATGACATGCTGGGGATTCATGCCGCCAAGTACAGCACCGATGAGTGGATCTTTGGCTGCTTGCTCTAGTTGATCCACAGGTGCGCCCTCTAACAAGTGAGCAATCATGGTGCTAATCATTTCGACATGAGCGATTTCCTCTGTCCCTATATCTAGCAGCATATCGCGGTACTTCCGATCAGCGCGGCAGTTAAAGCCCTGAAACAAGTACTGCATCATGACCGTCATTTCTCCGAATTGACCACCTAGAATTTCCTGAAGTTTCTTAGCATATACTGGATCTGGACGATCTGGCTTTGCGTTGTATTGAAGCTCTTTTACGTGAAAAAACATTGATTTTCCTCCCGCATTCAGATTGAGATGTCTATGGTTCATTTTTTTAGGTTTTCCACGATTTAGTTTTGTATTCAGATGGGCTAAGTTTACTGGCATATTGATGCTAGGGTTGGAGTATGAACTTAGAAGGAGTTTTTTCGAATATAAATGAAACGGGTAACTTGCATGGAACGTAGTATGTGTTGGAGGTTAATTGAAACTTTTATTTCGCTTTAAAGAATGTAAACAAGTGAAGGGGATTGTGATAGAATAGTGTCAGTTCACTTGATTCATGCTGTGGTGAGATTAAATTTATCAAAATAAAGGGGTAGAGGTACAATCATGGCAAAACGTATTTTCTTATTTATTTTAACTAATGTTCTGGTACTCGTAACGATTGGTATCGTCTTATCTGTTTTTAACGTGGGTAACTATATTAACTCAGACGGTACATTGGACCTTGGTGTTCTCCTTGTCTTTAGTGCAATCGTTGGTTTTACGGGCGCGTTCGTGTCCTTAGCGATTTCTCGTTGGATGGCTAAGATGATGATGGGTGTCCAGGTGCTTAATCCTAACGGTAACCTATCTCCAGGTGAGAGAGACATTGTGGATATGGTTCATCGCATGTCTCGTGCGGCGGGCCTGACTCATATGCCGGAGGTTGGGATTTACCAATCACCTGAGGTGAATGCCTTTGCAACAGGTCCGTCCAAGAAACGCTCGTTAGTAGCGGTATCTACAGGCTTGCTGCAGGAAATGGATCGTGATGCGATTGAGGGCGTAATTGCCCATGAGGTTGCACATATCGCGAACGGTGACATGGTAACAATGACATTGCTTCAAGGGATTGTGAATACATTCGTCGTCTTCTTATCCCGCATAGCCGCATGGGCGGTATCCCGTTTCGTGAAAGAGGATCTTGCGCCGATCGTTCATTTCATTGCGGTGATTGTCTTCCAAATTGCCTTCTCCATTCTAGGCAGCTTGGTGGTAATGGCTTACTCCCGTTATCGTGAATTCCATGCAGACAGTGGAGGGGCGCATTTAGCTGGGAAGGATAAAATGGTTCACGCCTTAGAATCACTCAAATCCTATACGAACCGCATTCGGGGCGATGAGCAAACAGCAATTTCTACTTTGAAAATCAGCGGTAAAAAAGGCAACATCTTCTCAACGCATCCTGACTTGGATGAGCGAATTCGCCGCCTGCGTGCTTAATATTGGGAATGAAGGGTAAGACTCCACGGGGTCTTATCCTTTTTTTTGTGCTAACATCATTTCATGATACTATAGAAAAGAAGACTGCGGATGCCACACCACAGTCTTCTAATTCGTAATAAGTCGTTATAAACTTTTCTTGTAGATGGCCAGTACATCTTCTCGCTCAAGCTGTTTGAAGTGTCCGAACGGACCGTTGGCCATAGCCTTATCAGCCATCTCTTCAATGCTGCTTTCGTCAATGTCATAATCTGCTAAGCGGCTAGGCGCACCGATCGAATTCCAGAAGCTGCGCAAAGCCTGAATGCCTTCAAGGGCAACCTCTCTATCACTTTTGCCTGTTGGATTGACGTTGAATACTTGGATTGCAAATTGTTTGAAGCGGTCAACGCCTTCATCAAGGACATGCTCCATCCAGTTAGGGAATAAGATCGCCAGACCGCCTCCATGCGGAATGTCGTGGACGGCACTAACAGCGTGCTCAATATTGTGAGTCGCCCAATCTCCGACAATTCCCATCGATAAGGTTCCATTTAGAGCCATAGTCCCGCTATAAAGAATGGTTTCACGAAGCTCGTAACTCTCAAGATCCTCCAGCAGTTTCGGCGCGGTATCAATGACGGTACGCAGTATAGTTTCGCTAAAACCGTCTTGAAGAGGCGTGTTCGAGGTGTGATTGAAATATTGTTCGAACACATGGGACATAATGTCTACTACGCCATAGACGGTTTGATCTTTTGGTACAGAATATGTAAATTCAGGATCGAGTATGGAGAATCTAGGGTGTACCCAAGGGCTGCTCCAGCCGTACTTCTCGTTCGTATCCCAGTTCGTGATGACAGAGTTTGAATTCATTTCGGAGCCTGTTGCTGCAAGGGTTAAGACAGTGCCTAGCGGCAATGCTCCTGTCGCTTCCGCTTTGTGGCTAATGATATCCCAAACATCTCCGTCGTATTTAGCACCTGCCGCAATTGCCTTTGCGCAGTCGATGACGCTGCCGCCGCCTACGGCAAGGATGAAGTCGATGCGTTCTATTTTACAAAGCTTGATGCCTTTCTTAACCGAACTCAATTTAGGGTTAGGCTCCACGCCGCGAAGCTCAACGATTTTAATCTTTAGTGATTTGAGGATCGCCCTTGTTAACTCGTAAATGCCGTTTTCTTTAATGCTGCCGCCGCCGTATACGAACAGTACATTTTTAGCGCGGTATTTGGGCAGCTGCTTGGTCAGCTGGGCTAGAGAGCCTCGGCCGAAAATTAAATGAGTGGGGTTAAAATGACCAAATGGAATCATGCTACATCCTCCTAAGTGAATTCATCTAAACATATAGCGCAGTTGCCTGGTTGCATGATAAGCTTTTAATATTATAGCAAAGTGAGAAAGCAGAACCAAATTAATGGCTTACAAAAAGTGGAAAGGGGTGTGGCGGTGATGTTCAAGCTGTATCCTGCACATGAGCGGCATACGGTAGATATGGGTTGGGTGAAGAGCAGCGCAAGCTTTTCATTCGGAGCTTATTATGATCCCGACAATACGGCATTCAGTGTGATGCGGGTGTGCAACGATGATGAAATTAGCGCAGGACGCGGCTTCGGCCCCCATCCTCATAGTGATATGGAGGTCGTAACCATTGTGCTTGAAGGTCAAATCAGGCATGTTGACCATCTAGGCAATGACGTCATCACCGCAGCAGGCGGAGTGCAGCGGATGTCGGCAGGAACAGGTATCGTTCATGCAGAGTACAACGGGTCTGACACGGAGCCGCTGCGGTCCCTTCAGCTCTGGTTTATGCCGAGGGTTCGCGGCTTGGAACCCTCGTTTGAGACGATAACCTATTCTATAGAAGCTTTGAATAACAGTTTGCTTGCGGTAGTTACTCCCGAGGGATCGGCCCATACGGCAAAGATTCATCAGGATATGACGATCTACTTAAGCAAACTGGAAACAGGTCGAAGCCTCAGCTTTGAACAGCGGGCCGGACGCAGTATGTATTTATTCCTCCTCGAAGGAAGCTTGCAAGCGAATGACCGAGTATTAGAGCGCAGAGACACCGCACGCATTATGCATACGCAATCATTAGTTATGGAAGCGAGTGAAGATGCTTTCTTCATGTTAATAGATTTACCTTAAAGGAGGTGCGTATTAGATGAAGGAAACCTTTTTGGTGAAGCATGCGGTAGGCGGCAGAACCTTTATCGATACAGATAAAACACCGTTACACTATCATGTCGAGCAGCAGGGAGAAGGCTATATTTTTACTGTTGAGATTCCATGGAGTGCCGTTGTTGAGGAAATTCTGAATTGGAAGGAAGAATTAAACGTCTTTATCTTTCAAGTGTTTGAAGAAACACCTACGCGTAAGCACTGGTTTTATGTGAATGAGGGGCCAGTGGAATATGATACAGAGACAAGCACGTTAACGATTGTCGCTTCGTCTAAAATTGAATACGTGCCTGATTCGTTCTGACTAGAATCCCCCAATTGGAAACTTCGCGTTCCATTGGGGGATTTGGAGTTTAAAGTTCATTGAAGAAAGGATAGTGGGATGGATATGAAGCTTACTGAGGAGCAAGTTGCGGCGGGATTGACGGCACTGGATGGCTGGGTTAGGCAAGATGAGAAATGGATATCCAAGGGGTATCGTTTTGCCAGCTTCATGGAAGGGGTGGGCTTTGTGAATCAAGTGGCGGATATGTCCGAAGCGATGAATCACCATCCAATGATCGCTATTGATTATAGGTTGGTTACGCTGCGATTGACTTCCTGGCACGCAGGAGGACTAACGGAGCTCGATTTGCAAGCGGCACGGGCTTATGATCGTATTTATGATAGCATTAGGAATAAATGAATCTGGACAAATGACCAGGTATGTTGGGATTAAAGAGCAACCTTTTTTCAGAATAATTAGGTTAAGAAGCTGGATCGTGCATAAGATAATAACACTGGGTAAAATTGGAGCCATTCTCGTCATAGCCTGGACGATCGGCACCGTGGTATAGTATATGCTATGAAAATTTTATCGCGAAGGTGGAACGCCAATGCAGGGTACAGATCACAAACTCCAACGTCCGGTCACCTTAAGTGGAATGCTCTTATTTCTCATTCCTTCTCTCATCGGGATATTATTATTTATTGTACCTTTGCCTTATCAAGACAGTGTGACCATTCCTGTAGCTTGGTTTGCGAAGTTAGTAGAATCCACACTAGCAGAAACTCTGCCCTTGATCGCTTCAATCGTCATGGGGGTTACAGTTATCGGAACGCTGTGGGCAAAACTAACCAAGTCGACAGGGTTACATCGGTCACCATTTGCGATTAGATTGTTTGATGTGGGCTGGCTGCTTGTTATAGGAAGGTTGCTCGGCTTTGGGTTTGCGGTAGTAACGATGCTGCAGTGGGGACCCGTATATATGTGGTCCGAGAATACCGGTGGTATGCTCTTGTCTGGTTTAATTCCCTTATTGTTTACAGTGTTCTTATTTGCGGGGTTATGCTTGCCCTTACTTCTTGATTTTGGCCTGCTTGAGCTGTGCGGCGCACTGTTCACGAAGGTGATGAGACCGGTATTTAAGCTGCCGGGGCGCTCCTCAATCGATTGTTTGGCTTCCTGGGTTGGCGATGGCACCATCGGTGTCCTGCTGACGAATAAGCAGTATGAAGATGGTTATTATACGGAACGTGAGGCATCAGTTATTGGTACCACCTTCTCAGTTGTATCCATTACATTCAGTATTGTCGTGTTGGCGGAGCTGGGGTTAGAGCATATGCTATTGCCTTATTATGGTACGATTGTGCTTACAGGCCTTGTGCTGGCAATCGTGATGCCGAGAATTCCACCCTTATCAAGAAAACGTGAAGTCTATTATAAAGACATTCCAGATCGTGAAGAAACGGTTATTCCATCGGGTACAACAAGCTTCAGATGGGGATTACAGAAAGCAGTAGCGAAAGCTCAGCAGGGCAAGGATGTCACAGCCTTTATCAAAGGCGGTGTGCAGAATGTGCTGGATATGTGGATGGGTGTGCTGCCCATTGTGATGGCCATTGGTACTATTGCTTTAATGATTGCGGAATACACACCGCTCTTTAGCTGGCTTGGAACGCCGTTTGTCCCCGTATTGTCCTTCTTGCAGGTTCCAGAAGCGGCAGCTGCCTCTCAGACTATTCTGGTTGGTTTCGCAGACATGTTCTTACCGGCGATTCTAGGCAGCGGGATTGAGAGTGAATTGACCCGTTTTATCATCGGCTGTTTATCAGTAACACAGCTAATATATATGTCAGAAGTAGGCGGTCTGCTGCTGGGTTCTAAGCTGCCGATTAGTATGAAGGATTTGGTGATTATCTTTCTGCTGCGAACATTGATTTCGCTGCCTATCATCGTTTTAATGGCCCATCTTATATTCTAAACCCATATAGCCCATAACCTAGCTGTTGTTAGGTGATTGGGCTTTTTTATATGAATCTTTGACATAAGTAGGCAGACAGGCACCATGGAGACAGGGGACCTGATCATCGCAACCTCTGCAGATGGATACTACAGCAGAACTTACAGCGTAGAAGCTTATGTGCAAAATACGATATACTCCACAATCTATGAAGTCGAGAATCATGGACAAAACGCCGGAACAATCACCGGTGTAGTATACGGTACAACAGTTAACGATTTTCTCCAAGGGGTTACGGCTCCAGACAGTGTAACACTGCAAGTTTATAGTTCTTACGACCTTACAACACCAAGAACAGGACCATTAGCTGAAGATGACGTGTTAGTGGCAGATGTAGGGGACGAGGGAATGGATCGCGTGTATAGTATCGCACTCGATTTTCTTGATCGTGTATACTCTTCTGAGTTTAATGTGAACGAGGAAGAGCAGATGATCTATGGTGTGGAGCCGGGAACAAGCGCGACTGATTTTAAAGCGGGACTCACGTCGGAACAAGGTGTTACTTTTGAACTCTTTGAAGCGGATGGAACGACCGTAAAGACAGGTGTTGTAGAGGACGGAGATTGCTTAATTGTTACCGGTCTTGACGGCGTAACTAAGACGTATTGGATTTATATAGATGTTGAAATGGAAGAAGAAATCGAAGAGTTGCAATAAGTCAGTTCGATAAGGGAAGGAAACTGCCGGGACGTTTTGAAGTCTCGGCAGTTTTTGCATTTCATTATTATGAAGGCTGGCTCAATTTTCATAAAGTGCTGTATGGCTTATTATGAAATTGATTCAGGCTGTGAAACTTTTCGGGTATTCCCCTCGTATGGTATATAATAAATGCATACGGGAAAGGGAGTTAGGCATGAAAAGTATAAAGCCGGGAAGAGGCCCTTCAGCTATGGGAGCAGCTGGCAGTGTAGTGGGAATTGTCTTTGGTCTGTTTTGGACCCTTTTCACGATTGTACTAACGAAAGATGCGCCGTTTCCCATAAATGTGATATTTCCGTTGTTCGGAATTTTATTCGTGGTCATGGGCATCATCCAAGCGGTGTATCATTATAAAAACGCTACGGGCAAGCACCGAATGTCTATTGTAGACATTGTCGAAGGACATGAAGAACCCGACCCGTTAGACCGGATGCGTCGGCAAGGGTATCAAACTACCGCATCCCCATCTTTCACTGAAGCAGGTCGTAATAGCATGTCCGACGTAGAAGGCTTGTCAACTACTAGGCGTTACGAAGGGGACTTTTGTCCTTTTTGCGGCAAAAAAGTAGAGCGCAAATTTGACTATTGCCCCTACTGCGGCAAAGACATCTAATCATAATGAGAAATCCTCACAGGCCATAGAGCAGGAATGTGGGGATTTTTTGTCGAAAATGAAAGGTATGTATTTTAGGGTTTCGACAAATCTTGGCAACAATGCAGTAGACATAAATGAAATAACTTTTCGTTGAATGCCATATAAAAGCGTTTTACCATTGACTCATCATGAATTTCTGTGTATAATAGAACACTTTTCAATAAAAGTAAAAAATTTGCTTTTACTACCCGTTTTTAGGAAAACGCTTTCATAAATTGAAGTGACTTATCGTTAAAAGGAGTGTGCAGGCCATGCTAACATTGGTTGAACATTTACAGAATCTCCATAAGACTAATAGTAATAATGGAATCACTTTCATAGCTCAGCGTGAGGAAAAGTTTCTGTCTTATAACGATTTATACGAGAAGGCACTTAATGTGCTTTATTTTTTACAATCCCAGGGTTTAAAGCCCGGGCAAGAGTTAGTGCTTCAGATCGACGATAATGAAACGTTTATGTATGTGTTCTGGGCGTGTTTGTTAGGGGGCATCATTCCAGTTCCAGTAACACCTGCACATAATGACGAATACCGATTAAAATTATTCAAAATATGGAAGCGCTTATCCGACCCCTACTTAGTTGCAGATCCTAGCCTCATTGCAAGTTTAGAGCAATTTGGGCAGCGCTCATTCAATGATGGAACAGTGGATCTAACAGCTTTCGCAGACAGGGCTTTATCTATTGAAAAAATACTAACTGCTTCGCATCGTGGGAGTGTCTATTTGCCCAAGTCTTCGGACACCGCTTTTATTCAATTCTCCTCAGGCTCAACAGGCGATCCGAAGGGAGTTATTTTGACGCATGATAATTTGTTGACAAATGTAAGAGCTATTAGGAATCGCATGCAATTAAATGGTGCAGATACAATGTTGTGTTGGATGCCGCTGACTCATGATATGGGGCTAATTGGGTATCATTTGTTACCTTTGTGTTATGACTTTAATCAATGCTTCATGCCATCATCGTTGTTCGTTCGTAGACCCGAAATGTGGATAGAGAAAGCCAACCAGCATGGTGCAACCGTTATTGGTTCGCCTAATTTTGGTTATGAACATTTTCTTTCAGCCTTTGATCCGGAGAAAGCCGCTCATTGGGATCTATCACATATCCGTGTTATCACTAATGGCGCAGAACCCATTAATACGGATTTGTGTAATCGTTTTCTAGATGAACTATCTCCCTACGGATTAAAGCGGAGCGCCATGTATACAGTCTATGGTATGGCTGAGGCTTGCGTGGGTGTATGTTTCCCGCCACTATATGAAGAGTTTGTTCCTGTTCATCTTAGAAGGCAGCGCTTAAATATAGGTGAGCCTGTTGAGGAGGTAGTGGAACCATCGGATGATACCGTAACCTTTGTTGAGGTAGGTACGCCTATAGATGATTGCATGGTCAGAGTATGCGATGACCATCACCAAGTCGTTGGCGACCGGGTGATTGGTTATATTCAGATTAAGGGGAGAAATGTCACTAGCGGTTACTACAATGACCCTGATGCCACAAAGAGGCTTATCACACCAGATGGTTGGGTGAATACAGGGGATCTAGGCTTTATGCGGGATGATCGCTTGGTAATTACAGGAAGATCCAAGGATATCATCTTTCTAAATGGACAAAACTTTTACGCGCATGATCTTGAGAGGTTGGCCGGCGAAGTAGAAGGTGTTGCGACGAACAAGGCTGTCGCTTGCGGTGTATTGAATAAAGAAACTCACATGGACCAAGTATTTCTATTCGTGGTGTATCGCAAGGACCTGCCTTCATTTACCGAACTCGCATCGACATTGAAAAAATACGTGATGCATAAAGCGGGAATTGAGATTCATGAAGTGATTCCTGTTCGAAGCATTCCCAAAACCACAAGCGGAAAAGTTCAGCGTTATAAGTTTGTTGAGGCTTTCTATAATGGTGAGTTTGACGAAGTTTTGTCTTCCCTTCGCGCACTGCGCAAGAAAACCACCGAGACGGTCCGTATAGTGCCGACAGGTAAAGAGATTCAAACGAAATTAGTAGACATATGGCAACGAATATTTAATAGAGAGCATATCGACATTTATGATGATTTTTATGATTTGGGTGGAACCTCGTTGCGTGTGGCACGATTGGTTCAGGAGATTGAATCCGAATTCTTGATTGAAATGCAGCTCGAGGATATTCGAGAGTTTAGCACCATTGCAGAGTTAACGGCTTACATTATGAAGCAGCTCAAAACAGTGAAGCCGCAGGAATCGGCTGAAGAAAAGACAGAGATAACCCCAGTTCTGACGCCGCGGATATATGAAGAAAAACCGTTTAAGCTAACCGATGTGCAGATGGCCTATTTCATAGGCAGGGGCAGTGAAATCGAACTTGGTCAAGTTGCCAGCTATGCCTATATTGAGGTTGAAACGAAATTGAATCCAGAACAACTAGCTCGAAGCCTAAACGACCTCATAAGTTATCATGCCATGCTGAGAGCGATTGTGCTTGAAAGCGGCGAGCAGTTTATTCTTAAAGCGGACGATTGTCATTATGAAATGGACATTGTGGATCTATCCGATTTGGATGCCGAAGCACAGGAGTTAGAAGTGTTGAAAGAGCGCGATCGTATGTCACATGTCGTTTTTGATCCCCATGTGTGGCCGATGTTTTATTTTAAAGCGTTCAAATTGGATGCGGAAACATCTATCCTGGTTATGGGTATTGACCTGCTCATCATCGATAGTCAGAGTATTCATCTCATGCTGGAGGATTGGGTAACGTTCTATAACGGATCCCGCCAAAGTCTGCCGCCATTAGATTATAGCTTTAGTGACTACATTCAAGATCTGCAATCGTTTAAACAATCCGATCGATATGAGCGCGATCGAAATTACTGGTTGAATAAAATGGACGATTTCCCAGAGGCTCCTGCCTTGCCCGTGATAGAGCATAGAGATTCTCAGGCAAAGCCAACGTTTAAAAGGGTGTCAAAACGCCTTGATAAAGCGCAATGGGATCAGTTGCAGAAAGTGGCCCGCGATCATAGAATATCGCCATCCTCGTTGTTGTGTACTGCCTTTGCACACGTGATGGCGTATTGGGGGAACCAACAAAGTGTAGCGCTTAACGTGACGGTATCTCAGCGACATGCGTTTCATCCGCAAGTGAATCAAATGGTGGGTGATTTCACTTCACTAGTATTTCTTGAAGCGCATATTGACAGGCAGAAGACGTTCTGGGAGCGTGCCATTGCATTGCAGAACACCTTGCTTCAAGCGTTAGATCACCGCCATTATGACGGTGTTGAATTTATGAGAGAGCTGGCCAAACATCGGAATATGGGAATGCGCCCTGTGATGCCGATTGTCTTCACCAGCATGCTGTTTGATGATGAGTTGAACCCCATTGGACAGCTGGGTGAACTTCGTTATGGCATTAGTCAAACGCCGCAAGTGCTGCTCGACCATCAGGTTTTGAAATTAGGGCATGAGGTGTTGCTGTCATGGGATTATGCTGAGCAGTGGTTAGATTCCGACAGGGTCCAAACCATGTTTGACCAGTATATGGCCCTTATTCACAATATTCTAAATGAATCGGATGCATTGGAAGTCACCATCCCTGCAACAGATCAGCAGTTAATCGAAGCGTTGAATGCAACCGAAGAACCGATACAGCGGACAACCTTGCTTGCGCTGATTCAAGAAAACGTCGCGGCTTGTGGTGATCAAGTGGCAGTTGAAGACGCAAAGCAGCGAATGACGTATCACACATTAGACCTAAGATCGAGTCAAATGGCGCATTATTTGCTGGAACAGGGCGTTCAAAAGCAGGACTTTGTCGGTGTCATGGGTGAACGATCAGTAGACACGATTGTGAATATACTTGCTGTATTGAAGGCGGGAGCGGCTTATGTCCCGATTGATCCAAACTATCCTAAGCATCGAATAGACCACATCATGTCCCATTCAGGATGTAAACTGACGATTTCGGGTGAAACGTACGACAGTTGCGGGGTTTCTAACTTTGCAGTAGATGCTCCTGAAATAAAGATACATCCTGAGGATATAGCATATGTAATCTATACTTCAGGTAGTACAGGGACCCCTAAAGGGGTTGTTATTCGTCATGAACAGGTAACCAATACCATTATAGATATGAACCAGAAGTTTCATTTGAAATCAAGCGATAGGTTCATCGGTTTATCTTCGTTCAGCTTTGATTTATCGGTATATGACGTATTTGGTACGCTTGCTGCGGGTGCTTCTTTAGTCATTGCAGAGGATCAGAGAGACATGGAAACGATCATCCAACTGATCCATAAGGCTGGCATTACGGTATGGAACTCTGTACCGGCCATTGCACAGATGTATGTCCTTGCATCAGAACAGCACCATCAAGATCGCAGCTTGCGGTTGTTCTTGCTCAGCGGGGATTGGATACCGCTAGACCTGCCGAATGCATTGAAAATGCGGGCGCCTAATGCAGATGTGATCAGCTTAGGAGGGGCGACCGAATGCTCAATCTGGTCGGTCTATTATCCGATTGAAGCAGTGGACGAGCAGTGGACTAGTATTCCTTATGGCCGTCCGCTTGCTAACCAGACGCTGCTAGTGCTGAATACGGAGCTTCAGCCTTGTCCAGTAGGCGTTCAGGGTGAATTGTATATTGGCGGGCGAGGTGTAGGTGCGGGTTATTGGCATGATAAATCCAAGACGGAAGCGGCTTTTATCGAAACCTCGCATTACGGCAGGCTGTATAGAACAGGTGATTATGCGCGTCTGGAAAAGTCGGGCGTTATGACCTTCTTGGGGCGTAAAGACAGCCAAGTTAAAATTCGCGGACATCGGATTGAGTTGGGTGAGATTGAGCATCAATTGATGCAGCATGAACAAGTGGAGCGAGCCATCGTCATAGTGTATGGGGAAGAGGAGATCCGCAAGTCCCTTTGTGCTTATATTGTGGCGAAGACGTCACTGCCTGTAAGCGAGTTACGGGAATCACTGGCTCAGAAGCTTCCTGCTTACATGGTCCCTTCATACCTTATACAAGTTAATGACATACCGCTGACCCCGAATGGGAAGATTGATCGCAAGGCACTGCCAGCGCCAGAACAATCACTGCATTCTGAATCCCCTTATGCCGCTCCTCGTAACGATGTCGAGCAAGTTCTCGTCAGCATATGGGAAGATGTTTTAGGTGCAGATCAAATCGGTATTCATGATCAGTTTTTTGATCTGGGCGGCGATTCAATCAAAGGGATCCAGATGATGTCGAGGTTGAGTCAGTCCGGATACAAAATAGAGATCAGAGACTTGTTCCAATATCCTACAATTGCGGATCTAAGCAAGCATGTGAAACGAGTTCGTCGCAGCATCGAACAAGGTCTCGTTACAGGTGAGGCGTTATTAACGCCTATTCAGAGCTGGTTTTTTGAACAGCAATGGGCTGATCAGCATTATTGGAATCAGACCGCCATGGTTCAAGCTGAACGGAAACTGGACGAGACACGGCTTGAACAGGTCATGCAAGCGATTGTGCGGCACCATGATGTGCTTCGCATGGTCTTTAGAAAGCAGGAAGTGGGATATAAAGCATGGAATCGCGGTTTGGACGAAGGCCTTCTGTTTACGTTAGACGTATTTGATGTTACTGAGGAAGTTAAGGGAGTGGCAAGTCCTTATGACGTCAAAGCTTATATTGAAGCAACGGCTATTACCATTCAGGGATCACTGAATCTGGAGGATGGTCCCTTGATGAAGCTGGGACTGTTCCGAACAGAAGATGCAGATCATTTGTTAATTGCTGTGCACCATTTGATTATGGATGGGATATCGATGCGTATCTTGTTTGAAGATATTGCGACAGGATACGAGCAGGCCTTACGTGGAGAAGCTATTGTGTTCCCACAGAAAACCGATTCATTTGTTGAATGGTCCAAGCAATTACAGCAGTATGCACAGAGTGAGCATGCACAGCAAGAGCGGCACTATTGGAATGCAGTGGAAGAAGAAATTGGAATGGCATCATTGCCAAAGGATTTCGATGAAACGCACCCTTCGCTTATTCAAGACAGCGAACAGGTCGTAATCGAATTGTCGGAAGAGGAGACTCAGAGGTTACTGCAAGAGGCTGGCAAGGCCTATCACACTGAGATTAATGACTTGTTATTTACAGCACTCGGCTTAACGATATCAGAGTGGTCGGGGCTGGATAAGGTGGCTGTCCACGTAGAAGGACACGGCAGAGAAGCGATCGCAGACGATCTGGATATCAGTCGAACGATGGGATGGTTCACGTCCTTATATCCGGTCGTGTTAGATGTTAGATCGGAAAGCTTGTCTATGCAAATTAAACGTGTAAAAGAACAGGTGCACCGCATCCCATCCAAAGGCATAGGGTATGGCTTATTAAGATATATGACCCCGGAGGGAGAGTATCAAGCGGTATATCCTTCACCTGAAATTAGCTTTAACTATTTAGGTCAATTTGATGAGGATCTTGCAGCCCACGGAATGCGGTTTTCTCCGTATGCTTCAGGCCCTTATTTTGGACCTCAGAATCAGCTGGCATACGCATTGAATATTGTAGGCTTAGTGTCCAATAAGAGACTTCGAATGACGTTGGATTACAGTACAAAGGCATTTAAGAAGGACACGATGGAACGTTTAGGGTCACGGTTCAAACAGCATTTACGGGACATCATTAACCACTGTGCTGAAAAGCAGTTATCGGAAATGACACCGTCTGACCTGACGTTCAGCCAGCTTAGCTTAGAGCAGTTTACTGAAATTCAGAATCAGATTGAGCCAGTTGGCACGATCGAAAATGTATACCCGCTGAGCTCGATGCAAAAAGGAATGTTATTCCACGGTCTTGCAGACCCTGATGCAATTTCGTATTTTCAACAATATTCATTCGATATTCAAGGACAGTTTGAGGTGGAAGGGTTTGAGCGCAGTTTAAATCGTGTCATTGAACGACATGAGGCGCTGCGAACCGTGTTTACGCTGTCGGTTAACGAACAACCGTTACAAGTCGTGCTGCAAGAGCGGCCTATAACCGTGCAATATGAAGATATGACGGGTTTGGATAGGGAAGAGCAGCAGGACCGCATCCGTAAGTACAAGCAGGAGAAGCGGGCGCTTAAATTTGATTTTACGCAAGGACCTATGATGCGCGTGAGTGTGCTGCAAACAGCTGCAGATGCTTTTCATATCGTATGGGATTTCCATCATATCTTGATGGATGGCTGGTGCGTATCATTAATGATCAAGGAACTGTTCAGCCTGTACGGACAATTACAGAATCATGTCCAACCTACTCTGCCAGAAGTCACGCCTTATGTTCACTACATTGAATGGCTGGAGAAACAGGATAAAAACGCTGCGGCCACTTTCTGGAGCGACTACCTGTACGGATATGAACAACGAATTGAACTGCCTCAGAAGATGACCGGGATCGAGGAAGGATATGACTTTACCCGTGTGATTGTAGAGGTTGAGGAAAGACGACTGCAGCGTCTAAAGCAAATGACCTCACACTATCAAGTGACCTTAAATACTTTATTTCAGGCCGCTTGGGGCATCCTGCTTCAGAAATATACCGGCATGGATGACGTTGTGTTTGGTAGTGTTGTTTCGGGAAGACCTTCGGAAATTCATGGGGTTGAACAGATGATCGGATTGTTTATTAATACGATTCCAGTTCGGATTACCTGTAAACCGAATCAATCCATTGAAGACTGTATCCGGGCGATTCAATCCAATGCCTTGGATGCTGCGCCATACGATTATTATCCGTTGTACGATATTCAGGCTGAGACGGAGCTGAAGCAGGATTTAATCAATCATATTATGGTGTTTGAAAATTACCCGATTAATCAAGCGCTGGAACATTTCAGTGAAAGTTTTGATCTGCCGTTTAACTTGCGAAATATCGAGGGACTGGAGCAATCCCATTATGATTTGAATCTGGTAATTGTGCCGGGGGATGTGCTGCGGATTAGGTTTGAGTACAACAGTTTGGTTTATGATCATGAAATGGTGGCAAGGCTTACGCAGCATTTTAACCATGTGCTAAACCAAATGATTGAACAGCCGACAATGAAAGTGCAGGACATAGAACTGATTACTCAGCAGGAAAAGCAACATATCTTGACACAGTTTAATCCTGAGGCTGCAGAGTACCCAGCGGATCAAACGATCCACCAGTTGTTTGAGCAGCAGGCGGAGCTTAATGCGGACCATGTGGCAGTCGTGTACGAGCAACAGCAATTAACGTATCGTGAGCTGAACGAGCGGGCGAATCAGCTGGCCCGTGTGCTGCGAGCTGAAGGAGTGAAGGCGGATCAGTTAGTGGGCATTTTAACGGATCGATCCGTGGATATGATCGTGGGCATTCTCGCTATCTTAAAAGCAGGCGGTGCGTATGTACCGATTGATCCGAGTTACCCGCAGGACCGCATTCAATATATGCTGGAAGACTCCGGGGCGCAGGTGTTACTGCTACAGTCCCATCTGGGGGATCAAGTCGCCTTCTATTCTGGTACTCGGGTGTTATTAGACGCTGGCACAGCGGTGGGTGAGGGCTCTGCGAACTCCGTTGAAGCGGTATCGAATCTGGACCATATAAACCGCGCTTCCGACCTTGCGTATGTCATCTATACATCGGGTACTACGGGGCAACCAAAAGGGACCTTAATCGAACATAGGAATGTCGTGCGTTTGCTGTTTAACAGCAAGCAGCGCTTTGACTTTAACGCAAGCGATGTGTGGACCTTATTCCATTCATATTGCTTTGACTTCTCCGTATGGGAGATGTACGGTGCGTTGCTCTATGGCGGCAAGCTGGTCATCGTACCACAGATGACCGCGAGAAGCCCGCAGCAATTCCTGAAGCTGTTGCAAGACGAGCGCGTGACGATACTGAACCAAACGCCAACGTATTTCTATCAATTGATGCATGAGGACGGGTTAAGCGATGCGACAGCGTTAAGCATCCGAAACGTTATATTCGGGGGCGAAGCCTTGAACCCTCAGGCGTTAAAGGGGTGGAAAGCGAAATATCCAGCAACCCAGCTGATCAATATGTACGGCATCACGGAAACGACCGTTCATGTGACGTATAAAGAAATCACCGAAGCGGAAATTGAGCAAGGTAAGAGTAACATAGGACAAGCGATTCCAACCTTAAGCATCTACATTCTAGATGGACAACGACAGCTGCAGCCGATTGGTGTGGCGGGTGAAATGTATGTTGCAGGGGCAGGTCTGGCGCGCGGTTACTTGAACCGTCCAGAGCTTACAGCAGACCGCTTCGTAGCGAATCCCTTTGTACCGGGTGAGCGAATGTACCGCACAGGGGACCTGGCCAGATGGCTGCCTGACGGCAACATCGAATACCTCGGCCGTGCAGACCAACAGGTGAAGGTTCGCGGTTACCGGATTGAGCTGTCTGAGATAGAGGCGCAGCTGATCAAACATCCGCATGTGTCCGAGGCAGCGGTGCTTGTCCGCAAGGATGCCGAGGGCCAATCGTCCTTATGCGCGTATGTGGTTATGGGTCAACCCACGAGCGTTGCACAGCTGAGGGAAGCACTGCAGCGGCAGCTGCCGCATTATATGGTGCCGAGCTATTTTGTCGTGCTGGATGCGATGCCAGTGACGTCCAACGGGAAATTAAACCAACGCGAGCTGCTGGCGATGCCGCTGGATATGACATCACAGTCGTCCTACGAAGCGCCAAGCAGTGCTGAGGAAGCAGCGCTGGCAGAGATTTGGATGCAAGTCCTTGGACAGCAGCGTATCGGTGTGAGCGATAACTTCTTTGACCTCGGCGGGGATTCGATCAAGGCGATCCGGTTAATCGGCCTGATGAATAAGACGCTCGGATGGGATCTGCAAATCCAGCATCTGTATCAACATGCAACGATTAAGCAGCTGACCGCGTTCGTGAAGCAGCAGGGTGGCCGGGATGCAGCTGCTGACAAGGAGCTTCGCAGAACGGTTCAAGCAGAGCTGGAGGCGTGGAAGGAGCGCGTGCTGGAACAATATGTCGCTGAGGCTGATACGAACATCGAGGATGTGTATCCCGTCAGTGACATTGAACAAGGCATGATTTCCTTGTCATTAGCCCATGCAGATGCGGCAATGTACCATGACCAGAATGTGTATCAGATCCAAGATGAAGCCTTTGATCTGAACAAGCTGCAGCAAGCATTGGAGTACATGGTAGATAAGCATGAGATTCTGCGGACGTTATATTACTTGGAAAGCGAAGCCTACCGTGTTGTATATAAAACAGTCGATGTCGCCATCGAGGAATTCGATTTGCGCGGTCGATCGAAGGAAGAACAAGAGCAGTCCATCCAAGCTGACTTGGTTAAGGATCGCCAGCGACTATTCCGTTTGGATAAGGAACCGGGCTGGCGGATGAAGCTTTATCGATTGGAAGATGATCACATCGCCATCGGTTGGATTTTCCACCATGCCATCTTGGATGGGTGGAGCTTGGCTTCATTCATGACGGAGCTCATCCAAGTCTATAGAGCAAGCAAGGAAGCTCCAGTTCAACTGCCAGCAGAGCGTCTGCAAAGCAGCTATCAAGACTACATTGTGGATCAATGGAGCGTACAGCGCTCAGAGGAGACTAGGCAGTTCTGGAAGGCTGAATTAGAGGACTTCAAGCGCTTCCCGTTAGATATGTATGTAACGGAAGACCATTCGTTCAGTTCACTGACGAAGACCTTGGCTAGCGAGGAGTTAAGTGCACTTAAGAATTTGGCGCAGCAGTGTCATATTCCGCTAAAAACGTTCTGTTTCACGGCTTCTATGCTCGCGCTGCATCAATTCGCGATTGACAATGAATTTGTGGTCGGCTTGGTTGAGAATGGTAGGCCTTTTATTGAAGACGGAGAAAAAATGCTAGGTTGTTTCTTGAATACTATTCCATACAAAGCAAATGTGGCCGAAGGTTCAACGTTGAGAAGCTTGTTAACTGAAGCGGATCACAAATTAAATCAAATGAAGCAGTATGGACGATTATCCCTGCCTAACATTGTTGAAGTTGTAGGCGAATCGCATTATGGCGGGAACCCATTCTTTGACGTTTTTATCAACTATGTTGATTTCCATGTGTTTGAACATGTGGATGCGGATATGGCAGTGAGCTATCTCACCGATGAATCCTATATAAGAACGAATACATTACTCGATATTTCGATCTCAACTACAATGGATCAATTAAGTATTCATATGTCATCGGTGCTGCCTAAGGCATTTATGAACAAGCTGGCGGCTACCTTCGAACGCATCATACAAGCGATGATCGGCAGCTTGGAGACTCGATATAACAAGTCTGAGTTTATGTCTCCTGATGACAAGCGGCTACTGCTAGAATTTAATCGCACAGCTGTGGACTACCCGAACAACGCAACCCTGCATCAGCTGTTTGAAGCCCAGGCAGAGCGAACACCGGAACATATCGCGGTTGTGTTCGAGCAGCAATCGTTGACCTATCGGGAATTAAACGAACGTGCCAATCAGTTGGCGCATACCTTAAGAGCAAAAGGCGTACAGGCGGGTCAGCTGGTGGGGATGATGGTGGATCGTTCTTTAGAAATGATCATTGGTATCCTAGGCGTATTAAAATCGGGTGGCGCTTATGTGCCGATGGATCCTGAATATCCTCAAGAACGTATCCGTTATATGTTAGAGGACAGCGGGTGCTCAACGGTGCTGGCATCGCCCGAACGGATAACGAATATCCCTGATACAACGGCAGTAGAAGTACTCAACCTGTATGATCCAGCCGTTTATAGTGATCAGACTCATAATGTGGGACCTGTGAACGAATCATCCGATTTGCTCTATGTAATTTACACTTCGGGAACGACAGGTCAGCCGAAAGGGGTCATGATCGAGCATCGTAATATCGTGAATCTATTAACCTATCAATTCCAAGCAACGAATCTTCCGCATAAGGCAAACATTTTGCAATATACCACATTGAGCTTTGATGTCAGCTGTCAGGAGATTTTCTCGGCTTTGCTTAGTGGAGGTCGGTTGTATTTAATGCGCGAGGAGACGAGAAAAAGTCCAGAGAACATGTTCTCGTTTATTGAGGCGAATCAAATCGATGTATTATACTGGCCCGTTGCTTTGCTGAAATTCGTATTCGGTCAGCTGGAATACGCAGAGGCCTTTCCGCGTTGTGTGAAACATATTGTGACAGCAGGGGAACAGCTGGTTATGAATGAGCGCATGCAACATATGTTGAGGCGTTATGGCATTTGTCTGCATAACCACTATGGTCCATCTGAAACGCATGTCGTCACAACGTATACTATGGGTCCAGAATATCATGCGTTGACCGAACTGCCTCCTATTGGGCGCCCGATCGCAAACACTGAAATTCACATTCTGAATGCAGATGGTCAGCAGCAACCGATTGGGACCATAGGGGAATTGTTCATTGCAGGTGACAGTGTCGGCCGGGGGTATTGGAATCGACCGGATCTAACGGCTGATAAGTTTGTGTCGCATTCGGTTCAACCGGGCAGACGCATGTACAGGACGGGAGATCTGGCACGCTGGTTGCCTAATGGCACGCTGGAATATGTCGGCCGGATCGATCATCAGGTGAAGATCCGCGGATTTAGAATTGAATTAGGTGAGGTGGAAGCTTGCTTGACGCAAGTGGATGTGGTCCAGGAGGCTGTAGTAATCACAAGGGAGGATAAGGAAGGCCAGCATGTTCTGTGTGCTTATTTTACAGCAGAACGTCCGCTTCCTATCCATGAACTAAGACACGCCCTGTCTCAAACCTTACCAGGGTACATGGTACCGTCCTACCTTGTGCAACTGGAGCAAATGCCGCTGACACCGAATGGGAAAATCAATCGTAAAGCGCTGCCTGTGCCAGAAGAAAGCTTGTGGACAGAAGCGGGTTATATGGCGCCGCGAACAGCAGTAGAGCAGCAGCTTGCGACCATTTGGAAGGATATTCTTGGACTAGATAAGGTCGGTGTGCAGGATAATTTCTTTGATTTAGGCGGTCATTCCTTACGTGCGACCACATTAGTCAGCCGAATCAATAAAGAAGTGCACGTGACACTGCAACTGAAGGATGTGTTCCAGCATGCGACAATTGAACAGCAGGCACGATTCATAGAGCAGTTGGAGACGCAGGCGCATGTTCCAATTCCATTAGCTGAGCACCGTCCCGTTTACCCGATGTCTTCTGCACAGAAACGACTGTATATTATGCAGCAGCTTGAAGGCGCTTCGCTCAGCTATAATATGCCGGGTGTGATGAGCATAGAAGGCACACTGGATCGAGAGCGGTTTGAATCTGCATTCCGCCACATGATTGAGCGTCACGAATCGCTGCGGACGGGCTTTGAGATGCAGCATGATGAGGCCGTTCAACGTATTCATGAGACTGTTGATTTTGCGGTGGACTATATGGAAGCCAGTGAAGAGGCAGCAGCGGATCAGATTCGATCATTTGTCCGAGTGTTTGAATTGGATAAGCCGCCGCTGCTGCGGGTGGGATTAATAGCGTTAAAATCAAACACCATTCAAGACCAGTCGGAGAGACATCTGTTGTTGTTCGACATGCATCACATTATTTCAGACGGTGTGTCCATGAACATTTTAGTAGAAGAATTCGCTAGGCTGTATGCTGGTGAAGCACTGCCGCCGCTTCGAGTTCAATATAAGGATTATGCGGTGTGGCAGCAATCGGAGGAAGTGACCCAGCGGATCAAAGCGCAGGAAGCCTATTGGTTAGATGTATTTGCAGGCGAGATACCTGTGCTGGAGCTGCCTGCGGACTATCCGCGGCCAGCGGTACGCAGCTATGAAGGCAGCAAATGGACCTTTATTCTGGATGAAGAGCGAAGCGCAGGGCTGAGAGATATGGCTAGGCACAATGGGGCAACGTTATATATGACGCTTCTGGCAGCTTACAAAGCCTTCTTGCACAAATACAGCGGGCAGGAAGACATTGTGGTAGGAACCCCGATCGCAGGCAGGACCCATCCAGATGTGGAACCGCTGATGGGGATGTTCCTTAATACGCTCGCGATTCGCAGTTATCCAGCGGGAGATAAGTCATTCCAGAAATACTTGCAGGACATCAGGGAACAAACTTTGAATGCGTATGCTCATCAAGATTACCCGTTCGATGCCTTAGTGGAGCAGTTGCCGCTGGAAAGGGACATGAGCAGACACGCGCTGTTTGACACCATGTTCGTACTTCAGAACATGGAACAAACCAAGCAGAACATTCAAGGATTAAACCTACAGCCGTATGCGATGGAGCACCGTATTGCCAAGTTTGACTTGACCTTGACGGCCAGAGAAGCGGGGGCCGTGATTGAATGCGAGCTGGAATATGCAACGGCCCTGTACAGCAAGGCCACTATTGAACGCATGACGAGCCATTTCGTGCAACTGATTGATGCGATTATTACTAATCCGCAGTCGAAGCTGGCCTCACTGGAGATGTTGAGCGAGGAAGAGAAGACTCAGCTGTTGGTGAAGTTTAATGACACGAGCGCATCGTATCCGCAGGATTTAACGATCCACCAGCTGTTTGAGCAGCAGGCGGAGCTTAATGCGGACCATGTGGCAGTCGTGTACGAACAGCAGCAATTAACGTATCGTGAGCTGAACGAGCGGGCGAACCAGCTGGCCCGTGTGCTGCGGGCTGAAGGAGTGAAGGCGGATCAGTTAGTGGGCATTTTAACGGATCGATCCGTGGATATGATCGTGGGCATTCTCGCTATCTTAAAAGCAGGCGGTGCGTATGTACCGATTGATCCGAGTTACCCGCAGGACCGCATTCAATATATGCTGGAAGACTCCGGGGCGCAGGTGTTACTGCTACAGTCCCATCTGGGGGATCAAGTCGCCTTCTATTCTGGTACTCGGGTGTTATTAGACGCTGGCACAGCGGTGGGTGAGGGCTCTGCGAACTCCGTTGAAGCGGTATCGAATCTGGACCATATAAACCGCGCTTCCGACCTTGCGTATGTCATCTATACATCGGGTACTACGGGGCAACCAAAAGGGACCTTAATCGAACATAGGAATGTCGTGCGTTTGCTGTTTAACAGCAAGCAGCGCTTTGACTTTAACGCAAGCGATGTGTGGACCTTATTCCATTCATATTGCTTTGACTTCTCCGTATGGGAGATGTACGGTGCGTTGCTCTATGGCGGCAAGCTGGTCATCGTACCACAGATGACCGCGAGAAGCCCGCAGCAATTCCTGAAGCTGTTGCAAGACGAGCGCGTGACGATACTGAACCAAACGCCAACGTATTTCTATCAATTGATGCATGAGGACGGGTTAAGCGATGCGACAGCGTTAAGCATCCGAAACGTTATATTCGGGGGCGAAGCCTTGAACCCTCAGGCGTTAAAGGGGTGGAAAGCGAAATATCCAGCAACCCAGCTGATCAATATGTACGGCATCACGGAAACGACCGTTCATGTGACGTATAAAGAAATCACCGAAGCGGAAATTGAGCAAGGTAAGAGTAACATAGGACAAGCGATTCCAACCTTAAGCATCTACATTCTAGATGGACAACGACAGCTGCAGCCGATTGGTGTGGCGGGTGAAATGTATGTTGCAGGGGCAGGTCTGGCGCGCGGTTACTTGAACCGTCCAGAGCTTACAGCAGACCGCTTCGTAGCGAATCCCTTTGTACCGGGTGAGCGAATGTACCGCACAGGGGACCTGGCCAGATGGCTGCCTGACGGCAACATCGAATACCTCGGCCGTGCAGACCAACAGGTGAAGGTTCGCGGTTACCGGATTGAGCTGTCTGAGATAGAGGCGCAGCTGATCAAACATCCGCATGTGTCCGAGGCAGCGGTGCTTGTCCGCAAGGATGCCGAGGGCCAATCGTCCTTATGCGCGTATGTGGTTATGGGTCAACCCACGAGCGTTGCACAGCTGAGGGAAGCACTGCAGCGGCAGCTGCCGCATTATATGGTGCCGAGCTATTTTGTCGTGCTGGATGCGATGCCAGTGACGTCCAACGGGAAATTAAACCAACGCGAGCTGCTGGCGATGCCGCTGGATATGACATCACAGTCGTCCTACGAAGCGCCAAGCAGTGCTGAGGAAGCAGCGCTGGCAGAGATTTGGATGCAAGTCCTTGGACAGCAGCGTATCGGTGTGAGCGATAACTTCTTTGACCTCGGCGGGGATTCGATCAAGGCGATCCGGTTAATCGGCCTGATGAATAAGACGCTCGGATGGGATCTGCAAATCCAGCATCTGTATCAACATGCAACGATTAAGCAGCTGACCGCGTTCGTGAAGCAGCAGGGTGGCCGGGATGCAGCTGCTGACAAGGAGCTTCGCAGAACGGTTCAAGCAGAGCTGGAGGCGTGGAAGGAGCGCGTGCTGGAACAATATGTCGCTGAGGCTGATACGAACATCGAGGATGTGTATCCCGTCAGTGACATTGAACAAGGCATGATTTCCTTGTCATTAGCCCATGCAGATGCGGCAATGTACCATGACCAGAATGTGTATCAGATCCAAGATGAAGCCTTTGATCTGAACAAGCTGCAGCAAGCATTGGAGTACATGGTAGATAAGCATGAGATTCTGCGGACGTTATATTACTTGGAAAGCGAAGCCTACCGTGTTGTATATAAAACAGTCGATGTCGCCATCGAGGAATTCGATTTGCGCGGTCGATCGAAGGAAGAACAAGAGCAGTCCATCCAAGCCGACTTGGTTAGGGACCGTCAGTATCCGTTCCAGTTGAGCCAAGAACCCGGCTGGAGAATGAAGGTATATCGTCTGGATCACCAGCACACTGCTATTGTCTGGATATGTCATCATGCCATCATGGATGGTTGGAGCGTGGCTTCATTTATATCCGAGTTCATGCAGGTGTACGCAACGTGTAATGAAGGCTCGCCTTCATTACCAGCATCGAGACTGCAGAGCAGTTATAAGGATTATGTTATAGATCAATGGAGTGTGCAGCGCTCAGAGGGGATTAAGCAGTTCTGGAAGGATGAATTGCAGGATTACAAACGCTACCCGCTGGAGGCGTATCTCACAGGTAGCGGGTCATTCAGTACAGTGAATCGAACATTAGATGCTGAATTGCTTACTGCACTGAGAGAGACGGCACGTGTGCATCATTTGCCACTCAAGACCATTTGCCTAACAGCATCCATGGCAGCACTGCATATGTTCTCACACGAAGACGAATTTGTAGTGGGATTAGTGGAGCACGGCAGACCGGTTCTCGAGGATGGGGACAAAATACTAGGCTGCTTCTTGAATACCATTCCGTTTAAAACCAAGATGCCTTTAGGAACAGGTTTTAGAGCATTGCTGGACAGCGTTGACCAGAAACTGAAGCAATTAAAGCCGTATGGGCGCTTGTCTCTGCCTAACATAGTAGAGGCCGCAGGGGAATCCTATTATGGATCAAACCCATTCTTTGACGTCATTTTGAACTATATCGATTTTCATGTAGCAGAACAGGTCGCGGCGAAGCAGATCATTGGAGAAACCTTGGATCTTGATTACTACGTCAGAACCAACACGCTGCTAGACTGGAGCATATCGACATCCCTTAATCAATTGAGTATTCACATCAGTTCGGGATTGCCGGATAGCTTCATTCATAGACTGACGGATTATTTTGAACGCATCTTACGATGCATTGTGAAGGATGCGGACATGCGTTATACGAAGGTGGAGATCATGTCTTCAGTCGAGAAGCAGCAGCTGCTTGTTGAATTTAACCAAACGAAGACGGCATATCCGTACGATAAGACGATACATCAGTTGTTTGAAGAGCAGGTCCAGCTTACACCAGACCAGACCGCAGTGGTATTTGAAGGCAAGTCTTTGACATACAACGAACTTAACAATAAAGCCAACCAGTTAGCACGTACTTTACGGGCCGAGGGTGTGCATTCGGATCAATTAGTTGGAATTTTGTGTGACCGATCCTTAGAGATGGTCGTAGGTATACTGGCGATTCTAAAAGCTGGCGGAGCCTATGTACCAGTCGATCCTAGCTATCCGCAAGAGCGTATGGCGTACATTCTAGAAGACTCTAATGCTAAGATGCTTTTAGTGCAGGCGCATTTGCAGGATCAGGTTTCCTTCTTTGCTGGCAAACAGCTGGTGATTGAAGAACCAGCGAACTACAGTGAGGACCATTCCAATCTCGACAACATGAACGGACAGAACCATTTGGCTTATGTCATCTATACATCCGGGACAACAGGTAATCCCAAAGGGGTCATGGTCGAACATCACAGTGTTGTGCGACTGGTGAAGGGGATAACCTATGTGGATTTCAGTCGGGAACAAAGGCTGCTGTTAACCGGGGCCATTGTGTTTGATGCCACAATCTTTGAGATCTGGGGCTCATTATTAAACGGACTTCAATTGCATGTTGTGGACGAAGAAGTCATTGTGAATGCGAAACGATTGAAAGAAACGGTCATACGCGATCAAATTACGATCATGTGGTTAACATCACCGCTGTTCAATCAACTGAGCAAGGAAGAACCAGAGTTGTTCAAAGGACTGCAAACGTTGTTAATTGGAGGAGATGTGTTATCTGTGCCGCATATTGAGGCAGTGTTAACACAACATCCGCATTTACGCATCTTGAATGGATACGGTCCAACGGAGAATACAACCTTCTCTACTACTTACCCAGTCAGGGAAGGATTCGGGCAACGTATACCTATCGGGAAGCCAATTGATAACTCCACCGCCTATATCGTTTACCCGCAGGCCTGTGACTGTTTGCAGCCGCTTGGGGTTATTGGAGAATTGTGTGTGGGCGGGGAAGGCTTAGCCCGAGGCTACTTGAACCGTTCAGAATTAACTGCAGAGAAATTCGTGGCCAACCCCTTTGTACCGGGACAACGTATGTATCGCACCGGTGATTTGGCAAGATGGCTGCCAAATGGGCAGATCGAATATTGGGGACGCATGGATCATCAGGTGAAAATTCGAGGTTATAGGGTAGAGACTGGTGAGGTGGAGAAAGGCCTCATGAGGGTAAAAGCGGTCAAGGAGTCCGTCGTTGTTGCGAAAAATGACGATTTTGGTCAGTTTGTGTTGGTGGCTTATATCGTGGCGGGGCCTAAACTCTCAGTGCCGGAATTAAGGAAGGCGTTGACTAAGTTTTTACCAGGTTATATGATTCCATCTTACTTCGTACAAGTGGATCAGATGCCGCTTAACCCTAATGGCAAGATAGATCGCAAAGCGTTGTTAGCATTAGATATCAAGCTCGAGAGCGGTGTAGAGTATTCAGCACCGCAGACTGAGGTTGAAATTGGCCTGGCAGCACTTTGGCAAGACATTCTTGGGGTTGAGAAGATTGGTATTCAGGATAACTTTTTTGACCTTGGGGGGCATTCGCTGCGTGCTACGACTTTGATTAGCCGTATACACAAAACGCTGAATTATGATCTGCCGTTGCGTATGATATTTGAAAATCCCACGATTGAGCAACTGGCCAGGGTGATCGAAAGCTTGGATGAGCAAACCTATACGGCTATCCCGCTTGTGGGCGATCAGCCGTTTTACCCAGTCACTTCAGCTCAGAAACGGTTATATATTTTGCAGCAGCTTGAAGTGAATGCACTGGCCTACAATATGCCAGCGGTGCTGACGTTGGAAGGTTCCCTAGAGCCAGAACGTATCGAGAGAACGTTCCGTGAACTGATTGAACGTCATGAAACATTGCGCACTAGCTTTGTGATGAGACGGGATGAAGTGTTCCAGCACATTCATGATCATGTAGATTTCGAAGTTGAATCTATCGAGGCAGATGAAGGAGAAGCCGAACGAGTGATTCAAGACTTTGTACGCACATTCGAATTGGATACGCCGCCATTGTTGCGGGTGGGACTCGTTTCATTAAGTTCGAACCGCCATCTTCTACTGTTTGATATGCATCACATTATTTCGGACGGCATGTCCATGAATATCTTGATTGACGAATTTACGCGTCTATACGCTGGTGAGCAGCTCGTGCCGCTAAAGCTTCAATATAAGGATTATGCAGCTTGGCAATGCTCTGAAGACATGAGTAACACAATGAAAGAGCAGGAAGCATATTGGCTCGATAGGTTT
>CAYUSG010000002.1:0-29305 GCA_964447355.1 uncultured Paenibacillaceae bacterium | reverse complement strand
TCCAGTAGTGGAGCTGCCGACGGATTATGACCGACCTGCCTTGAAGAGTCAAGCAGGCTCGGCAGTAGATTTTACAATCGATGCTTCATTAAGTGAAGTGTTACAAGACTTTGCCAATCGCTCTGATGTGACCTTGTATATGGTGTTCCTGGCCGCATTTACGGTCTTATTGGCCCAATACAGCGGGCAAAACGACGTCATTGTGGGAACGCCAATTGCTGGAAGGCGGCATGCTGATTTAGAGCCGCTGATCGGTATGTTCGTCAATACGCTCGCTATCCGAAGCTATCCGAGCTCCAATAAAACATTTACGGATTATTTACAAGAAGTGAAACAACACACGATTGAGGCTTATGAGCACCAGGATTATCCGTTTGACATGTTAGTTGAGCAGCTAAATCTAAAGCGTGATCTGAGCCGATCGCCTTTGTTTGATGTCATGTTCGTTATGCAAAATACGGAAGAACAAGTCATCGAGATGGAATCGCTGGTGATTAAACCTTTTGCACAGGAGCATCGCACTGCTAAATTTGATCTCACGTTAACGATTGGGGTTAAAGGGAATCAGCTCACTGGATTAGTAGAGTATTGCCGTGAGCTGTTTAAAGCCCAAACGATTCAGGATGTAATAGATGACTTGTTGAGCGTGTTACAGCAAATGGTTTCGGACCCTGAGATCAAGCTAAGTGACATTACGCTTCGCAAGAGCAATGTGTTCGATGAAGATGAATTTGATTTCGACGATATGTTCTAATTAAGTATAAGCTCAAGTGTGTATGCCTTATCGCTGCACACTTGAGGAATGTAAAGCAGGTCATAGATGCTTACAGTCATTTTTAAGGGGGGGATACAAGTGAAATCATTATATGAGCAAGAAGAAATATTCTGGGAGGGAAGATTTGATGCTGATATGAGCGTCACAACCTTGCCCTATTCCAGCAATGAACCATCACACCAAAAGCCCAGCAACAGCCGAACGTTCCATTATCGAATATCTGAACCTGTATCTCAGAGGATGATCTCGCTTGTAAAAGGTTCGAATATGGCCTTATTCACCATACTTCTGACAGGCGTAGAATGCTTGCTGTATAAATATACACGTGAATCGAACATCATTGTAGGTATTCCAAGGCGTGCAGGACAAACGGATGGCAGACGGTCCGATACTGATATTCTCTTTCTAAACGACCAAGTTAGCGGCGAAAGTCACTATAAAGCGCTGTTTCTTCAGTGCAAGCAATCGATTAGTGATGCGATTAAGCATCAACATATCCCCTTTAGAAAAATGGCTGGGCATTTAAACCTGCAGTATGATTCAAGCGGAATGCCTATCGTTAATACAGTTGTAGCATTTAGACCGCTTCATTCGAAAAATGTCCAGGAACAAGTCGGATTTGATGTTCTATTCGAGTTTGATGTGGAGCATGACCGTATTCAATTAGATTTGAGCTATAACGCGAATCATTACCATCATGACTTTGTCGTTCAACTGGCAGAGCATTTAAACACACTCTATTCCGCCTTGCTGCATCAGCCTGAGCTTGAGATTGCGAAGATAGAGATGTTGTCAGCCTCGGAAAAAAAGAAACTATTAGTTGACTTTAATGACACCGATGCAGACTATCCGCGGGCAGCAACGCTTCATCAGCTGTTCGAGGCACAGGCAGAGCGTACTCCAGACCATATTGCTGTCGTGTACGAAACAGAGCGGTTGACCTACAGCGCTTTAAACCAACGAGCCAATCAGTTGGCGCGAACCTTAAGGGACAGAGGCGTTCAAGCCGAACAATTGGTAGGGATCCTGTGTGACCGTTCTGTGGATATGATCGTCGCTATTCTAGCTGTCTTAAAGGCGGGAGGGGCCTATGTTCCCATCGATCCAACCTATCCGCAGGAACGTATTCACTACATGCTTGAGGATTCAGGCATAAGCATGCTGTTGTTGCAGTCACATCTGCAGGGGCTCGTGGAATTCTCGGGTACCTATGTTAACTTGGGGGATGAAACTTCGTATAATCAAAACGAACATAATCTAACAACGGTTAATAATTCAGGCGATCTGGCCTACGTCATTTATACCTCTGGAACAACAGGTAAGCCTAAAGGGACCTTAATTGAACATAAAAATGTAGTCAGACTGCTCTTTAACAGCAACAATCGCTTTGATTTTAATGCATCGGACGTATGGACTTTATTCCATTCATATTGCTTTGATTTTTCCGTCTGGGAAATGTACGGGGCCTTGTTATACGGCGGTAAGTTAGTTATCGTACCGCAAATGACTGCTAGAAGCCCGCAGCAATTTTTGCAGCTTTTAAGCGATGAACACGTCACTATCTTAAACCAAACACCGACCTATTTTTACCAATTGATTCAAGAAGCTTTGGCACAGGAAGCAGACAGTCTCGCCATTAGGAAGGTTATTTTCGGGGGAGAAGCCCTGAATCCAAGCGCTTTACAAGCATGGAGAGCAAGGTATCCCCAAACTCAATTGATTAATATGTATGGGATTACGGAAACAACTGTGCACGTTACGTATAAAGAAATAACTGATGAGGACATTGAGGCTGGTCGAAGCAATATCGGCCAAGCAATCCCGACTCTCCGCATTTATATTATGAACGATGACCTCCAACTTCAGCCCGTAGGCTCACCAGGTGAAATGTATGTAGCTGGGGAAGGGGTAGCGCGGGGCTATTTAAACCGCCCCGATTTGACTTCTGATCGATTCATAGAGAACCCCTTTGTTCCGGGAGAGCGCATGTATCGCTCGAGTGATCTCGCCAGATGGCTGCCAGATGGAAAAATTGAATATCTTGTCCGTTTGGACCATCAAGTAAAAATTCGCGGCTTTCGCATTGAGCTCTCTGAAATTGAAGCGCAATTATTGAAGCATCCCGATATTTCTGAAGCCGTTGTACTTGTGAGAGAAGATGCCAGCGGACAGTCCTCCTTATGTGCTTATGTGGTTATGGATGCATCTATAAGTGTTGCGGCGTTAAGAAGTGATTTGTCCCGTCAACTGCCGCAGTATATGGTGCCGGCTTATTTTAAACGGTTAGAGGCTCTTCCCCTGACTCCCAATGGCAAGCTGGATCGGAAAACATTAATCCAGATGGCGCTGGAGATAGATTCAACTGCTGTATACGAACCGCCGGGCAACGACCAAGAGGCCAAACTGGTTGATCTTTGGAAGCAAGTGCTTGAATATGATCGCATTGGCGTAAATGATAACTTTTTTGAACTGGGCGGGGACTCGATCAAGGCGATTCGCTTGATAGGTTTCATGAATGATGAGTTGAACTGGAATCTTAAAATTCATCAATTGTACGAGTTTGCAACAATTAAAGCTTTGTCGAACTACATGGTAGCACAGGAGGTTCCTGAACTGGTTGCCACGCTGGAGCATAAAATTCGCGGAGAACTTGATGAATGGAGAGACCAGGCGCTTGCAGCGTTTGGCCTGAAATCGGATGCTAACATTGAAGATATATACCCGACAAGTGATATTGTCAAAGGGATGATCTCGATTTCATTAGTGAACGAGGAAGATGCGGTCTACCATGACCAGTGTATATATGAAATTACCGATCCAGCATACGATTTCAATCGCATGCAAGAAGCATTGTCTTACATGGTAGATAAGCATGAAATTTTGCGTTCTCAGTTTTATATGGAGCGCGAAGCTTACCAAATTGTGTATAAGCAGGTCCCTGTTTCAATAGAAGAAGAGGATCTGCGCGGCATGCCGAAGATAGAGCAGGAACAAACCATCCAAGCCGCTATTGATGCGGATCGGGCACGTCCATTTGCGTTGGATAAAGAAACAGGCTGGAGAATGAAGATCTTCCGTGTAGATGATCAGCATATGGTTTTATGCTGGATTTGCCATCATGCAATCATGGATGGTTGGAGCGTGGCATCGTTCATGACGGAACTGATGCAGGTGTATGCCGGCGGCAAAGATCAGCCGATTCAACTGCCTGCGAAGCGTCTGGACAGCAGCTACAAAGATTACATCGTGGATCAACGGTGTGTGCAGAGAGAACCGGAAGTTGCCCAGTTTTGGAGCAATGAATTAGAGGACTACAAGCGGTTTCCATTGGATTATTATGTAACGAAAGACCCGCATTTCCATACCTTGGACAGAACACTAGATGCAAAACTGTTGTCTGAGCTGAAGGAAATGGCCCGTTCCAATCAAATGCACATCAAGACGATTTGCTTTGCAGCCTATCTGATGACCTTGCGCATGTTTACCAACGAGGATGAATTTGTCATCGGATTAGTCGAGAACGGCAGACCGATGCGTGCCGATGGAGATAAAATTCTAGGTTGTTTCTTAAATACCATTCCATTCAAAACTAGAATGCCTGTTGGCATCACAATGGATCAATTGCTCGAAGAAACGCATCAGAAAATGTTGAAAATGAAACATTATGGGCGATTATCCCTGCCTCATATTGTAGAAGCTGTAGGGGAGCCGCAGTATGGGCAGAATCCGTTCTTTGACATTCTGTTTAACTTTGTAGATTTCCATGTGTATGAGCAGGCTGAGCCGTTATTTGGGACGGAAAGTAAATTGACGCTGCAGTCTTATGAAAAGACCAATACATTGCTTAATATGACTGTATCTACCACGCTCGATCAGTTATTTATTAAAGTGGTATCCTTCTTGCCGGAAGAGCTGACCGTCAAGATGACTGATTATTTTGAACGTGTGCTGCAAAGGTTTGTAGAGGAAAGTCATAAGTCTCTCCTAAAAGTTGATGTGATGCCTCCAGAGGAGAAACAAACGCTGCTCGGAAATGCAGACATCACTAATGTGACCTATCCGAAAGGGAAGACCATTCAAAGCTTGTTTGAAGAGCAGGTGGAGCAGACCCCGGATCATATAGCGGTGTTCTGTGAAGGGGAGCAATTAAGCTACCGGAAACTGAACGTACGGGCTAACCAGCTGGCAAGAACATTAAGGACCCAGGGGTTAAGACCTGGGCAGCTGACAGGTATTATGTGTGATCGATCGCTGGATATGCTCGTTGGCATTTTGGCTATCTTAAAGGCGGGAGGTGCCTATGTCCCGATAGATCCAGAGTATCCCGAAGAACGTATTGCATTCATGCTTGAGGATTCGGGTGTTCAACTGTTGTTAGTGCAATCCCATGTGCAAGAGCGAGTTTCTTTTTCAGGCGCTCAAATCGTATTGGATGACGGGGCAGTGTATAGCGAGGATGGGTCAAACCTTGTATCGGTCAACAACTCCCATGATCTAGCCTATGTTATCTATACATCGGGCACGACTGGGAAGCCTAAAGGCACCTTAATTGAGCACAACAATGTTGTACGGCTGCTCTTTAACAGCAATAATCGGTTTGATTTTAACGCATCCGATGTGTGGACGTTATTCCATTCGTATTGTTTTGATTTCTCAGTGTGGGAAATGTATGGGGCACTATTATATGGTGGAAAAGTAGTCATTGTACCCCAGATGACAGCTAAAAGCCCGCAGCAGTTTTTGCAGCTTCTAAGTGAGCAGCAAGTTACGATTCTGAATCAAACGCCAACGTACTTTTATCAGTTGTTACATGAGGAGGTATCCCGCGATACCAAGGACCTGAAGGTGAGAAAGGTCATTTTTGGCGGGGAAGCTTTAAACCCGCAGCTCTTAAAAGCGTGGAAGATGAAATATCCGCAAACGCAATTGATTAATATGTACGGCATTACGGAAACGACGGTTCACGTGACCTACAAGGAACTGACAGATACAGATATTGAGTTGGGCAAAAGTAATATCGGACAGGCGATCCCAACCTTAAGTGTGTATATTCTAGACACCCAGCAGCAGCTGCAGCCGATCGGTGTACCCGGGGAGATGTATGTAGCGGGTGAAGGGGTGGCACGAGGCTATTTGAATCGCTCTGAGTTGACGGCTGAGAAATTTATAGAGAACCCTTTTGTAGCGGGTGAACGTATGTATCGCACGGGCGATCTGGCCAGATGGCTGCCAGATGGCAACATTGAATATTTGGGCCGGATTGACGATCAAGTCAAAATTCGGGGGTATCGTATTGAGCTGGCTGAAGTGGAGGCGCAGCTGCTGAACTATCCTGAAGTATTAGAGGCTGTTGTTCTGGTTCGCAAGGACCATCAAGATCAAGCCTTCTTATGTGCTTACGTGGTCATGGAAGGAACCCTAACGCCTTCCAATCTTAAGAAGGATTTGTCCAAACATATACCCCATTACATGGTACCTGCGTATTTCATCCAGCTGGATACATTACCGCTGACGTCAAATGGCAAATTGAATCGGAGTGAATTGCTGGGAATGCCGCTGCAGATGGAGTCCCATTCCATATTTGAGGCCCCTTCGAATCATGAAGAGGAAGTGTTGGCGCAAATTTGGAGAGAAGTGCTGCAGCGTGACCGCATCAGTATTCATGATCCCTTCTTTGATCTCGGCGGGGATTCGATTAAAGCAATCCAGCTGATCAGCTCGATCAATAAGGCACTGAACTGGACATTGAAGATTCAGCATTTATATCAGTATTCAAACATTCGTACTTTGGTGAATTGGGTGAAGGAACAAGGGCAACAGGTGAATGATATAGATTCTCAAGAATCTATTAGAGCAGAATTGGAAGCTTGGAAAACAACGGTGCTTTCAAAATACCATCTGGATGGGGATTCCAATATTGAGGATCTGTATCCCATGAGTGATATAGCGCAAGGGATGATCTCGCTGTCCCTAGCAAACGAAGAAGAAGCTATTTATCATGATCAATGCTTCTATCAGTTTGAAGATCCTGCATTTAGTAGTCAGGACCTGCATAGGGCCTTGGAATTTATGGTAGCTAAGCATGACATTCTTCGTTCTCAATTTCATCTGGAGACAGAGGCTTTCCAAATCGTATATAAAGACATAGATGTCTTAATTGAGGAAGTTGATTTGCGTGAATTTTCCAAAACGATGCAGAACCAAATCATTCAGGATGATATAGTCAATGATCGAAAACGCCCGTTTAGGCTGGATAAGGAATTCGGATGGAGAATGAAACTGTTCCGGGTGGCTGATCAGCAAGTTGTTCTTGGTTGGATTTGTCATCATGCTATCTTAGATGGCTGGAGCGTTGCTTCCTTTATGACCGAGTTTATTGAGGTTTATAACGGGATGAGGGCAGGTGTCCAGCAGTTGCCTGCTCCAAGGCTGCAAAGCAGCTATAAAGATTACGTTGTCGATCAATGGAGTGTCCAACGTGAAGCGGAAGTCACGGCATTTTGGCAGCAGGAATTGCAAGACTATAAGCGTTTCCCGATTGACCTTTATGTACCTAAGACAAAAGAGTTCAGCATTTTCAACCGAACATTGGACCCTGAACTGGCAGCGGCGGTCAAAGACATGGCACACCGTCATCATATTCCGCTCAGAACCGTATGCTTGGCGGCGTTCATGATAACGTTGAATATGTTCGCCCATGAAGAGGAATTTGTTGTTGGTTTGGTGGAGAATGGAAGACCTATGCGCGAAGATGGCGATAAGATACTCGGCTGCTTCTTGAACACCATTCCTTTTAAAGTAACGATTGCTTCTGGGGTGACATGGAAGGGCTTGCTTCATGATATTCATCACAAGCTTGCAGAGATGAAGCATTATGGGCGCTTGTCGCTGCCCAAGATCATTGAGGCCGTTGGAGAGTCCCATCATGGGGCGAATCCATTCTTTGATGTGATATTAAACTACGTTGATTTCCATGTTTATGAGCAAGTGGATTCTCAGTATTTCGATGAATCTTCACAGTTGGTGGATACCTACGGGAAAACGAATACGTTACTGGATATGACTCTATCTAACACGTTGGGTCAATTACATTTGCAAATGCTCTCACAGCTGCCTCAGGCGATGCTGAACCGAATTGCGGATTACTGCGAAACTATATTGTATGGGATGACTCAAGATATCGAAGAAGAGCTGGACAAGACAGCGTTGTTATCAAGCGAAGAGAAAACAAAATTACTTGTAGACTTTAATGCGACAGCAGCTGAATATCCAAGAGATAAAACGATCCATCAATTGTTCGAGGAGCGGGTGGAGCGTACGCCAGAACAGGTTGCTGTGGTGTTTGGTTCAGAACAGCTCACCTACCAAGGGCTGAATGCAAGAGCCAACCAGCTGGCCCGTTCGTTAAGAGCTAAGGGGGTTAAAGCTAATCAGTTGGTAGGGATCCTATGTGATCGCTCCCTGGATATGGTTGTGGCCATGCTGGGCATCTTGAAAGCGGGCGGCGCCTATGTGCCGATTGATCCAGAATATCCTGCGGACCGCATTCAATATATGTTGGAAGACAGCCGAGCAGAGGTGCTGTTGATCCAGCGCCACCTGCAAGCGAATGTCTCGTTCGCCGGTATGCAGGTCGTGCTAGACAGCGCTGAATGGGCTCCGGAAGAGACGTCTAATCTGGAATCTGTGAATACGTCGAATGATCTAGCGTATGTTATGTACACCTCAGGAACAACAGGCAAGCCAAAAGGCAACTTAACGACACATTACAACATTGTGCGGCTGGTGTTAGGCACCAACTATATTGACCTGACAGAGCAAGACAACGTGCTGCAAGCGTCCAATTACGCCTTTGACGGTTCGACCTTTGATATATATGGAGCCTTGCTCAATGGAGCGAGGTTAACCTTGATCTCCAAGGAGAGCTTACTCGATATGCAGCAGTTGACCGAGCTGATTGAGCAGCAATCCATCAGCGTCATGTTCATAACAACGGCGTTATTCAATCTCATCGTTGATGTGAACATAGGCTGTCTAGCGCGGGTGAGACATGTACTGTTTGGGGGCGAACGCGTCTCAGTAGAGCATGTGAGAAAAGGGCTGGCCTACTTAGGGGAAGGTAAGCTAAAGCATGTGTACGGCCCAACTGAATGTACCGTCTTCACCACATGTTATGATATCGATCAGGTGGAAGCAGAGGCGTCTACCGTGCCGATCGGCAGCCCGATCAGCAATGCAACCGTGTATATTGTCAATCCGGAATACCAGCTGCAGCCTATAGGTGTGGCAGGGGAGCTGTGTGTAGGCGGGGACGGCTTGGTGCAAGGGTACTTGAACCGTCCAGACCTTACGGCAGAGAAGTTTGTGGCTAACCCGTTTGTACCGGGTGAGCGAATGTACCGTACAGGCGATTTGGCTCGCTGGCTGCCCGATGGGACTATTGAATACTTGGGCCGGATCGACGATCAGGTGAAGATCCGCGGCTTCCGCATCGAGCTGGGTGAGGTAGAATCAGCGCTCTTACAGCTGGAAGCCATCCAAGAAGCCATCGTAGTGGCCCGTGGGGATGACAGCGGTCAGAAAGCGCTGTGCGCCTACTTTGTAGCCGATGCAGATCTAGCGGTCAGCGGAGTGAAGCAGGACTTAGCCCGTGCGTTACCGAGCTATATGATCCCGTCGTATTTTGTTCAATTGGATGCCATGCCGCTGACCCCGAACGGGAAAGTGGACCGCAGAGCGTTGCCAGAGCCGGAAGGCAGACAGGCCGGCACCGATTACGTGGCGCCTCGCACACCGCTTGAAGCTGAGCTGGCTGCGATTTGGCAAGACGTGCTGGGAGTAGAGCAGGCAGGAGTGCAGGACAACTTCTTCGAGCTTGGGGGCCACTCCTTGCGAGCGACGACGCTGGTCAGCCGCATACACAAAGCACTCGACATCGTGCTGCCGCTGGCAGAGGTGTTCCAAGCCCCGACCATTGAAGCGATGGCTAAGATCATTGAAGGAATGGACCAAGCGGCGTATGCGTCGATACCTCAGGCAAAGCCAAGCAATGTCTACCCTGTATCATCAGCACAGAAACGGCTGTACATTCTGCAACAGATGGAGGGCGCCTCCATCAGCTACAACATGCCGGGCGTGTTCGAATTAGAAGGAATAATAGACCGGGCCCGCTTGGAGGATGCCTTCAACCGTCTGGTAGCGCGCCATGAGACACTGCGCACTGGATTTGAACTGGCAGAGGGTGAGCCGGTGCAGCGCATTCACGAACACATCGAACTAGCCGTTGAATATATCGAAGCCAGCGAAGTGGAAACGAGGGAGCGGATCGATGAATTCGTCCGAACGTTTGCGTTGGATCAGCCGCCACTGCTGCGCGTAAGGCTTGTTTCCTTGAAGAAAGGCTATGAATACCTTGGAACAGGTTCAGAGTCGATTCAAACACAGAGCCATACATCCGACCATGAGGCAGTCCATAGTAACAGCGAATGCCAAATGGATCGACATTTGCTGCTGTTCGATATGCATCACATCATCTCGGACGGTGTATCGATGAACATCCTCATGGATGAATTCGCTCGTCTGTATGCAGGAGAAGCGCTGGCACCGCTTCGTATTCAGTACAAGGACTATGCCGTGTGGCAGCAATCGGAAAGCGAAGGCAAGCGGATCAAAGCACAGGAAGCGTACTGGCTGGACGTATTTGCTGGAGACCTTCCGACACTAGAGCTTCCGACCGATTATGCAAGACCAGCGGTACAGAGCCACGAGGGGGCAGTATTGGGTTTTGCGTTGAATACAGAACAGAGTAAAGGCTTAAAGCAGGTAGCAAGGCAGACGGGTGCGACGTTGTACATGACATTGCTGGCGGCTTATACCGCCTTCTTGCACAAGTACAGCGGTCAGGAAGATATCATCGTGGGCACGCCGATTGCAGGTCGGACCCACGCGGATATCGAGCCGCTGATCGGCATGTTTGTCAACACGCTGGCGATTCGCAGCTACCCTGCTGGAGAGAAGACGTTCGAGCGGTACGTAGAGGAAGTGAAGGCACAGACGTTGAACGCTTATGCGCATCAAGAATACCCGTTTGAGGCACTGGTAGAGCAGTTGCCGATTCAGCGGGATTTGAGCCGCAATCCGCTGTTTGATACGATGTTTATTCTGCAGAATATGGAGATGGCTGAGCGAAACATCGAGGGCTTGCAGTTCAAGCCTTACGCTAATGCGCATCGGGTAGCGAAGTTCGACCTGACGCTTAATGCGACAGAACAGGGAAACACCATCGTATGCGAGCTTGAATATGCCACGGCACTATATGAACGATCAACGATTGAGCGGATGGTTAAGCACTTTGTGCAGTGGGTGAACGCCATTACTGCACAGCCCGGGGCGAAACTGTCGGCACTAGCGCTTATAACGATGGAAGAAACGAAGCAGATTATAGAGCACTTTAATGCGACGGCTGTAGATTACCCGGCAAATACGATGATTCACCAGCTGTTCGAAGCCCAGGCAGAGCGCATGCCGGATCGTACAGCATTAGTGTTTGGAGCCGAGCAGCTGAGCTATCGAGAAGTAAATGAACGCGCTAATCAGCTGGCTCGCACCCTGCGCATGAAAGGCATCCAAGCCGATCAGCGGGTCGGGCTTCTGTGCGAGCGTTCCTTGGAAATGGTCATCGGGGTGCTGGCGGTCCTGAAAGCAGGCGGTGCGTACGTGCCGATCGATCCGTCGTACCCGGCTGAACGCATGCAATATATGCTGGAGGATGCAGGGGTACAGGTGCTGTTGGCACAAGGTAAGCTGTTGGGCAAGGTTCAGCAACATGCTCAGGGACAGACAGAAGAACAAGCAGAGGACCATACACAAGAACAAGAACGAGCATACGAACAAGAACAACCAGGGGCTTTCTTTGACGGCATGACCCTGATGTTGGATGACGCTGCAAGCTACAGTGCAGACGGATCCAACCTAGAACCAGTGAGCCGTCCAAATAACTTGGCCTATGTCATCTATACTTCAGGCACCACAGGACAGCCCAAAGGGGTCATGGTCGAACACCATTCGGTGGTGAACGTCTTAAGTGATCTGGAACGATCCTATCCGCTTGGTGAAACGGACGCCTATGTGCTGAAGACCGCATTTACCTTTGACGTATCCGTCACAGAGCTGTTCGGCTGGTTTGTGGGACAAGGTAAACTGGTCATTTTACCGCCGGGTGACGAGAGGGATCCAATGTCTATCCTGCGTACGATCGAGGAGCAGCACATAACGCATATAAACTTTGCACCAGCGATGCTAGGAGCTGTGTTACAAGCGGTGCAAGCTATGGAACAACGTCAAGAGCATCAGCGTCATCCATTAAGCAGCCTGCGCTATATCTTTGCAGCAGGAGAAGCGCTTCCAGCCGGATTGGCAGTTGAATACCGTAAGCTAGACTTGCAAGCGAAGCTGGAGAATATTTATGGACCGACTGAATCCACGATCTATGCGACCCGTTATGCCACAGAAGCGATCAGCGAGGCTGCAACAGCCGTACCGATTGGGAAACCGCTTGGCAATATTCAAGCGTGGATACTGGACGGAACCCGCCGGATTCAGCCGGTTGGAGTAAGAGGTGAGCTTTATATTTCGGGAAGCGGTTTGGCGCGAGGGTATATGAATCGTCCTGAATTAACAGCGGAGAGGTTCGTGGAGCATCCGTATTACCCGGGTGAGCGGATGTACCGGACAGGTGACCTGGCCAGATGGCTGCCGGATGGGAACATCGAATACTTGGGCCGCGGTGATGATCAGGTGAAGATCCGTGGGTACCGGATTGAGCTTGGCGAGGTGGAGCATGCGCTGCTGCAGCTGGATTCGGTTGAGGAGTCCGTGGTGCTCGCTCGAGAGAGCCGAGCTGGCCAGAAAGCGCTTTGTGCTTACGTCGTTATGAAAGGAAGTCTGCGGGTGAATGAACTGCGGAGCAAGTTAGCTCGCAGACTCCCAGGTTACATGATCCCATCGTACTTTGTTCAGTTAGAGGCATTGCCGCTGAATTCAAGCGGAAAGATTGATCGTAAAGCATTACCTGCACCCGAGGCAGGCTTGCAAGCAGGTAGTAAGTATGAAGCACCGCGAACAGAAGTGGAGCGTATATTGGTTTCGGCGTGGGAAAGCGTATTGGGCGTTTCCCAAGTGGGCATAAGGGATCACTTCTTCGAATTGGGAGGGGACTCCATTAAGGCCATTCAGGTGAGTTCAAGGTTGTACCAATGGGGCTACCAACTGGATCTTAAATCAGTGTTTAAACACCCTTATATTGCCGAATTAAGCCACCACGTTGAAACGATACACCGTATCGCAGATCAGCAGCCAGTTACCGGAGCAGTGACATTGACCCCGATTCAGCAGTGGTTTTTTGAACAACAAACAGATGTGCATCATTTTAACCAGTCGATCATGTTGTACAGGGAAAGCCGTTACGAAGTATTTGCGCTTGAACGAGTCTTGCAACAGCTAGTAACGCATCACGATGCATTACGTATGGTTTTCCATCCAAATGATCAGGGATATACAGCGTTGAATCGGAATCTCGATGAAGGACGGCTTTATGACCTAGAGGTTATTGATTTCCGAAGTACTATGAACTACGAGAAGGCTGTTGAAGCAAAGGCTAACGAGATTCAGAGCAGTATTGACCTGCATTCAGGACCGTTAATGAAGCTCGGCCTGTTCCAATGCACTGACGGAGATCATTTGTTGATTGTCTTGCACCATCTAGTGGTGGATGGCGTTTCGTGGCGTATTTTGCTTGAAGATTTGATGACAGGTTATGAACAGGTTATTCAAGGAAATGAACGCGTTGCACTGCCATTAAAAACCGATTCATTTCAGACTTGGGCGGACCATTTAGCTGCTTATGCCCTCAATGGACCAATTGAGAATGAACGGAGCTACTGGGAATCCTTAATCCAAATTCCGACGCAGGCATTGCCGAAGGACCATGAAGCAAATAATGGGCTTGTTGAGGACAGTGAACGGGTAACTGTTGTATGGAGCCGAGGAACGACAGAGGCTTTGCAAACCCAAGCACATAAAGCCTATAACACGGAAATGAATGATTTGCTGCTTACTGCACTTGGACTGGCGGTCTATCGCTGGTCAGGTCTTGATATGATCAAGATTAACCTCGAAGGTCATGGCAGGGAAGCGATTTTGCCGGATATCGATATTTCACGGACGGTGGGATGGTTTACAAGTCAATATCCAGTTGTGCTGTCAATGACGGCTAATGAGAGCCTGTCCTACTGCATAAGACATGTGAAAGAGCAGTTGCGCAATGTGCCAAACAAAGGGATTGGGTACGGCATTTGGAAATACCTGTCCCAATCAGACGTTCCTGATATGACGGCGCCGGAGATTAGTTTTAACTACTTGGGACAATTTGACCAAGTCTTACAAGCGCATGATATTAAAGTATCTTCGCTGGCTGCAGGCATAGAGATAAGCCCTAAACAACAACGACGTTACAGTGTTGATATCAATGGAATGATTGCAGATGGTGAACTTATGCTAGGCATTAGTTACAACGGCCAAGCCTACCGCAGAGAGACCATCGAACGATTGGCTGAGGCTCTGCAGACAAGTCTTCAAGAAGTGGTCATGCACTGCTTGTCCCAAGAGACGAGCATGCTCACACCTAGCGATATGACGTTAAAAGGCATGTCCATCGCGGAACTGGAACGTTTAGCTGAACAAACGCGTCATATCGGCGAGATTGAGAATGTGTACCCGCTAACGCCTTTACAAAAAGGCATGTGGTTCCATAACCAGCTTGAACCTAGCTCGGCAGCCTATTTTGAACATATGTCCTTTACTCTGCAGGGGGCATTCGATACAGAGCGGTTTAAACGCAGTATGGAAGGATTTGTTCAACGCCAAGCTGTAATGCGGACTAACTTATATGAAGGGTGGGGTGATCAACCTATTCAGGTTGTATACCGCCATCGAAGCGTGGATTGGACCTGCAAGGACCTGCGCGGCATGGGGGATCAAGAGAGACAGACCTATCTGGAGCGATTTGCGCAGGAAGATAAGCTGCGGGGCTTTGATTTAAGTGAAGATTCGTTAATGCGAATTGCCGTTTTCCGTACGGGAGATGCGTCCTACCATTTTCAATGGAGTTTCCATCATATTCTGATGGATGGCTGGTGCTTATCCTTGGTTATTCAAGAGGTGTTCTCATCCTATATGTCTATTGAGGCTGCGGCAACGCTGGAGCAACAGGTCGATAACACCTACAGCCGCTATATAGAATGGCTTGAGCAGCAGGATGAGACTGAGGCTGCGGATTACTGGAACAGGTACCTTGCAGGTTACGAGCAGCAGACAGTACTGCCGCAAGTGAGGGTTCAAGGCAGCGCGAGTGGATATATAAGAGAGAAAGTGACCTGTGCACTTGAGGATCGTCTGCTTGAAGGCATGAATCAGATAGCCAAACAGCATCAGGTAACCTTAAATACGTTAATGCAAACTCTCTGGGGCGTATTGCTGCAAACATACAATGGGACCAATGACGTCGTTTTTGGCAGTGTGGTTTCAGGACGGCCTTCAGGAATACCGGGCATTGAAACAATGATCGGGTTGTTTATTAATACTATTCCAGTCCGCATTCAATGCGATAAAAAGGCAAGTTTTGCCGATGTAGCTAAGCAAGTTCAGGAGCAGGCTTTGGCTTCCCAAGCTTATGAAACGTATCCGCTTTACGAGATCCAGGCACAAAGTATGCTAAAACAGTCCCTAATCGATCATATTATGGTGTTTGAGAATTACCCGATGGCTGAACAGGTAGAACAAACGGGACAACAAATGGCTGCAGATTTCGAAGTGAAGAATGTGGAGATCGAAGAACAGACGAATTACGACTTTAACGTAATTGTTATGCCAGGAAAACCGATGCGCCTGAAGTTTGAATACAATGCGCTTAAGTATGATCGGGCACATATAGAGCGTATATTGGGGCACCTGGTCCATCTCATCGAGCAGATAGTGAATGGCCCTGATATCAAGGTGCACGAATTGAATGCAGTGACAGCTGCTGAGCAAACAGAACTGATTGAACGATTTAATGCGACAGCAGCTGAATATCCAAGAGATAAAACGATCCATCAATTGTTCGAGGAGCGGGTGGAGCGTACGCCAGAACAGGTTGCTGTGGTGTTTGGTTCAGAACAGCTCACCTACCAAGGGCTGAATGCAAGAGCCAACCAGCTGGCCCGTTCGTTAAGAGCTAAGGGGGTTAAAGCTAATCAGTTGGTAGGGATCCTATGTGATCGCTCCCTGGATATGGTTGTGGCCATGCTGGGCATCTTGAAAGCGGGCGGCGCCTATGTGCCGATTGATCCAGAATATCCTGCGGACCGCATTCAATATATGTTGGAAGACAGCCGAGCAGAGGTGCTGTTGATCCAGCGCCACCTGCAAGCGAATGTCTCGTTCGCCGGTATGCAGGTCGTGCTAGACAGCGCTGAATGGGCTCCGGAAGAGACGTCTAATCTGGAATCTGTGAATACGTCGAATGATCTAGCGTATGTTATGTACACCTCAGGAACAACAGGCAAGCCAAAAGGCAACTTAACGACACATTACAACATTGTGCGGCTGGTGTTAGGCACCAACTATATTGACCTGACAGAGCAAGACAACGTGCTGCAAGCGTCCAATTACGCCTTTGACGGTTCGACCTTTGATATATATGGAGCCTTGCTCAATGGAGCGAGGTTAACCTTGATCTCCAAGGAGAGCTTACTCGATATGCAGCAGTTGACCGAGCTGATTGAGCAGCAATCCATCAGCGTCATGTTCATAACAACGGCGTTATTCAATCTCATCGTTGATGTGAACATAGGCTGTCTAGCGCGGGTGAGACATGTACTGTTTGGGGGCGAACGCGTCTCAGTAGAGCATGTGAGAAAAGGGCTGGCCTACTTAGGGGAAGGTAAGCTAAAGCATGTGTACGGCCCAACTGAATGTACCGTCTTCACCACATGTTATGATATCGATCAGGTGGAAGCAGAGGCGTCTACCGTGCCGATCGGCAGCCCGATCAGCAATGCAACCGTGTATATTGTCAATCCGGAATACCAGCTGCAGCCTATAGGTGTGGCAGGGGAGCTGTGTGTAGGCGGGGACGGCTTGGTGCAAGGGTACTTGAACCGTCCAGACCTTACGGCAGAGAAGTTTGTGGCTAACCCGTTTGTACCGGGTGAGCGAATGTACCGTACAGGCGATTTGGCTCGCTGGCTGCCCGATGGGACTATTGAATACTTGGGCCGGATCGACGATCAGGTGAAGATCCGCGGCTTCCGCATCGAGCTGGGTGAGGTAGAATCAGCGCTCTTACAGCTGGAAGCCATCCAAGAAGCCATCGTAGTGGCCCGTGGGGATGACAGCGGTCAGAAAGCGCTGTGCGCCTACTTTGTAGCCGATGCAGATCTAGCGGTCAGCGGAGTGAAGCAGGACTTAGCCCGTGCGTTACCGAGCTATATGATCCCGTCGTATTTTGTTCAATTGGATGCCATGCCGCTGACCCCGAACGGGAAAGTGGACCGCAGAGCGTTGCCAGAGCCGGAAGGCAGACAGGCCGGCACCGATTACGTGGCGCCTCGCACACCGCTTGAAGCTGAGCTGGCTGCGATTTGGCAAGACGTGCTGGGAGTAGAGCAGGCAGGAGTGCAGGACAACTTCTTCGAGCTTGGGGGCCACTCCTTGCGAGCGACGACGCTGGTCAGCCGCATACACAAAGCACTCGACATCGTGCTGCCGCTGGCAGAGGTGTTCCAAGCCCCGACCATTGAAGCGATGGCAAAGGTCATTGAAGGAATGGACAAAGCGGCATATGTGTCGATACCGCAAGCAGAGCCGCGTGAGGTTTACCCGGTATCATCAGCGCAGAAACGGTTGTATATTTTGCAGCAGATGGAGGAGGCCTCCACCAGCTACAACATGCCTGGGGTATTCCAATTAGAGGGCTCCATTGACCTTGAACGCTTTGAGGCCGCCTTCCGCACTCTAGTAGTACGTCATGAGACGTTGCGTACGGGATTTGAAATGGCAGAGGGTGAGCCCGTGCAGCGCATTCATGAGCACGTTGAATTTGCGATTGAATACTTAGAGCTGAATGAGGACGAAGTGGATGAACGAATCTATGAATTCGTTCGTGCGTTTGTACTGGATACACCGCCGCTGCTGCGTGTAAGGCTTGTGGCTTTGAAGACGGGCAATGGTATGGATCATACGGCAGACCGTGGAACAGATTCAACTGTCACCTCCAAAGCTGTTCAGGAGCAGGGCTATAATGTCGACCATGAGGCAATAAACAGGGTCGGTGATTCGAAGCGATACCTGCTATTGTTCGATATGCACCACATTATCTCAGATGGTGTGTCCATGAATATTCTGGTCGATGAGTTTGCAAGACTGTATGCAGAAGATCAACTGCCGCCTTTAACGATCCAGTACAAGGATTATGCGGTATGGCAGCAGTCGGAGAGCGAAAGCGAGCGGATCAAAGCGCAGGAGGCTTACTGGCTGGATGTGTTTACTGGAGATCTCCCCGTATTGGAGCTGCCGACGGATCATGCTAGGCCGGCAGTACAAAGCCATGAGGGAGCAACGCTGAGCTTTGTGATGAATGAACAGCAGGGCGAGGGCTTAAAGCAGGTAGCAAGACACACCGGGGCGACCTTGTACATGACGCTGCTGGCAGCTTACACCGCCTTCCTGCATAAGTACAGCGGTCAAGAAGACATTATCGTCGGCACGCCGATTGCAGGCCGGACCTATACGGATATTGAGCCTCTGATCGGGATGTTCGTCAACACGCTGGCCATTCGCAGCTATCCAACGGGAGAGAAAACCTTCGAGCAGTACGTGCAGGAGGTCAAACTGCAGACGCTGAACGCCTACGCGCATCAAGCGTACCCGTTTGAGGCGCTAGTAGAGCAGCTGCCGATTCAGCGGGATCTGAGCCGCAACCCACTGTTTGATGTGATGTTTGTACTGCAGAATATGGAGATGGCTGAGCGCGACATCGAAGGCTTGCAGTTAAAGCCGTACGCTAATGAGCATCGAACAGCGAAGTTCGATCTGACGCTTAATGTGACAGAACTGGGAAGCACCCTCGTATGCGAGCTGGAATATGCTGTGGCCTTATTCGAACGGCCAACGGTGGAGCGGATGGTCCAGCACTTCATTCAGTGGATTGACGCGGTGACAGCCCATCCAGAGAAGCAGCTGGCTGAATTAGAGGTGCTGAGCGAAGCAGAGAAGATTCAGCTTACAGAGCACTTTAATGCAACAGTTGTGGATTATCCGAGAGACAGCACTATTCATGGACTGTTCGAGGCTCAGGCGGAGCGTACACCGGATCAACCAGCGCTGGTATATGGTGACCAACAGCTAACCTACAGGGAAGTGAATGAACGGGCTAACCAGTTAGCGCGGACGTTAAGATCCAAAGGAGTGCAAGCCGATCAACCGGTTGCCATTCTGGCTGAACGATCCTTGAATATGATCATCGGCGTTCTAGCTATCCTCAAAGCGGGCGGTGCGTATGTGCCGATCGATCCGAATTATCCTGAAGAGCGGATGGAGTTCATGCTGGAGGATGCTCAGGCGAGGGTACTACTGCTGCAAAGCCATATGCGGGGTAAGGTTGCCTTCTCAGGGACACAGGTGCTGTTGGACGGAAGTGAATGGGCTTTGGAAGCACATACGAATTTGGAGACGGTCAATGGACCGAAGGACTTGGCTTATGTGATTTATACCTCAGGGACGACAGGAAAGCCGAAGGGTGTCATGATCGAGCATCAAAGCGTGGTTCGCTTAGTAAAAGGGACAACCTATGTGGACTTTACAGAGGAGCAGCGGCTGCTGCAAACGGGCGCCCTTGTCTTCGACGCTTCCACGTTTGAAATATGGGGTTCATTGCTCAATGGACACGAGCTGCATATCGTCGATGAGGAAGTCATATTGAACGCTGAGCGGCTTAAGGAAACGATTGATACGCAGGGCATCACGATGATGTGGTTGACCTCTCCGCTGTTCAATCAGTTGTCCAACGAGGATCCTCACTTATTTAAAGGATTGAAGACCCTGTTGATCGGGGGAGATGTGTTGTCGGTGCCGCATATTGAAGCCGTGCGACAGCAGTATCCTCAATTACAAATTGTGAATGGATACGGTCCAACAGAGAATACAACGTTCTCGACCACGTATACCGTGAAAGACGGTTATGGCAGGAGCATTCCGATTGGTAAACCGATAGACAATTCCACAGCGTATATTGTTCACCCGCAAGCGCTTGACCGCTTGCAGCCGATAGGTGTCATAGGGGAATTGTGTGTAGGCGGCGACGGCTTAGCCAGAGGCTACTTGAACCGTCCTGAATTAACCGCCGAGAAGTTTGTAGACAATTCATATCGTGCAGGCGAGCGGATGTACCGTACTGGAGACCTGGCACGCTGGTTGCCGGATGGAAATATCGAGTATTTGGGACGGATTGACGATCAGGTGAAGATCCGCGGATACCGAATTGAATTAGAGGAAGTGGAGCATGCACTGCTGCAGCTGGAAGCCGTTGAGGAAGCTGTGGTGCTCGCCCGTAAAGACGGCAGTGGGCAAAGTGTGTTATGCGCCTACATGGTGATGGAAGATCCTATGGCGGTCAATGAACTGCGCAGTAAACTAGCCCGCAGATTGCCGAGTTACATGATTCCGTCCTACTTCGTACAAGTGGAAGCCATGCCGCTGACCCCAAGCGGTAAGATTGATCGCAAGGCATTGCCTGCGCCGGAAGGTAAAATTCAGACTGGGATGGAGTATACAGCGCCTCGCACGCCGACAGAAATTAGATTATCAGCCATTTGGAGTGGTATACTTGAAGTAGATCAGGTAGGCATTCATGATAACTTCTTTGATCTAGGGGGTCACTCCTTACGGGCGACGACTTTAATCAGCCGAATCTACAAAGTGCTGCATGTTGAACTGCCGTTAAGGGATGTGTTTCAGTACCCGACCATTGAGCAAATGGCCGCGGTCATAGACAAACTGGACAAGGGACAGTTTGCAGCTATATCCAAAGCCGCTGAGCAGCCGTACTATCCAGTATCTTCAGCGCAGAAACGGATGTATCTGATGCATCAGATTGAAGGAACTTCACTGAGCTACAACATGCCGACCGTGGTTACTTTAGAAGGGACATTGGATTTGGAACGTTTCGAATCCACTTTCCAACAAATCATCGCTCGCCATGAAACATTACGTACTGGGTTTGGAATGGAACGCGGTGAGCCCGTACAGCGAATCCATAGTGAAGCACATTTCGAAGTGGAATTTTTCGAAGCCGTCGAAGAAGAAGTGCCTGCCATCGTTGGTCAATTTGTTCGCAAGTTTGAGCTGGATCAACCGCCGCTGTTGAGGGTGGGGCTCATTAAACAGAGTCCAGAGTGCTATATCTTGATGCTTGACATGCACCACATCATCTCAGACGGCGCATCTATGAGCATCCTTGTAGAAGAATTCGTCAAATTATATGCAGGAGAAACCCTGCCACCTCTAGCTATCCAGTATAAAGATTATGTGGCTTGGCAGCATTCAGAAGCGGAGAAAGAGCGTATTCAGCGGCAAGAAGCCTATTGGCTAGAAGTATTCGAGGGTGAAGTACCGATTCTGAAACTGCCTACTAAATCGGGACGCCCTGCCGTTTTAAGCCATGAAGGCGCAGCTATTGAGTTCTCAATGAACGAGGAGCTGAGCGCAGGATTGCACAAGATGGCGCGTAATAGCGGTGCGACCTTGTACATGGTATTGCTTGCAGCGTTCACTATCCTGCTTTCCAAGCACAGCGGTCAGGAAGATATTGTTATAGGCTCCCCCATTGCTGGACGGCGTCATGCAGATTTGGAACCGCTCATAGGGATGTTTGTTAATACGCTGGCGATTCGTAACTACCCTCTGGGTGAGAAGCCATTTAGTCATTATTTAGAAGAGGTTAAACAGCGGACATTGGACGCTTATGAACATCAAGATGTGCCATTTGACACTGTGGTGGAGAAGCTTGACCTGAAACGGGATTTTAGCCGTAACCCCTTATTCGATGTCATGTTCACGCTGCAGAATGCAGAGGAAACAGATTTACAGCAGAACGCGTTAAGGATCAAACCTTATGCTCACGATCATACCATCGCCAAGTTTGATTTGACTTTGAATGTGAGTGTGGATCGTGATCAGCTTTACGGATCGTTTGAATATAGCAGTAAATTATTTACGGAACCTATGATTCAGAACTTATTAAGCGATTTTTTAGACATTTTAAATCAAATTCATTCCAGCCCTCAGATCAGGTTGCGGGATATTGACTTAGGCACTGCCCAATCGTCCGAGGATGACGATTTCGAGTTTGATGACATTTTTTAACCCGATAAACTTCAACATTTAAGTGTGTACTGATAGGTTAGATATACGAATCAATTTCATAATTAGCACTTTAACCCATTGCATCGCAATATAGATTGAATTAGAATTGTACATCCATATACGACAAGGCATGTAGGATTTTAGTGCATTATGAAATTGATTCACACACTTGAATGAGGTTTTATTGAATCTCATGACTAGAAGGGGTGATCACGATGAAGTCGTTATTTGAAAAGGAAGAAAGCTTCTGGAGAAATATGTTCGACTCGGAAATGAGTGTGACAACGCTGCCCCGCAGCAATAATAAGTACACCACATCATCAGAAGTCAAGCAACAGAACAATAACATTAAAACGCATCAAAGTATGTTTGCGCGGGACGTTTCAGAAAAGATGATGACACTGGCAAAAGGATCACATTCCATTTTATTTACGCTCCTGTTAACAGGGGTAGAATGCCTGCTGTACAAATATTCTAATGAAGCTGAGATTCTATTAGGCATACCTACATTTTCAAAGCAACATAATAATCAGCGGCGCCTCGTCAATGACACTTTAATTGTAAAGAATGCTATAAGCACAGTTGATTCGTTCAAAACCTTATTTAACCAATCTAGAACAACTGTAAGTGAAGCTATTAAACACCAAAACATACCCTTTGGAACGATAGCAGAGTACTTAAGTCTCGATTTTGATGTAAGCGGTTTACCTATTGTTAATACAATGGTTTCTTTTCAGCCCATGCATCAACAGAATTTCAAAGAGAGCGTTATATTCGATGTGTTGTTTCAATTTGACCTGAAGCTAGATGACATTCAACTTGAAGTGATTTACAACGAGCAGTACTATGACCACGACTTTATTGTTCAAATGATTGAACATTTACATACATTAATGTCTATCTTATTATTTCAGCCCGATTTGGAGATTGCCAAGGTGGATATGCTGTCCGAGTCTGAGAAACATCAACTGATGATCGATTTCAACAACACGGCAACAGACTATCCGAATGAGACCCTGATTCACCTGTTATTCGAAAAACAGGCCGAGCAATATCCAGAAAAAACAGCGCTCTCATTCGAAGGCCAGCAATGGTCCTATAAGGTCGTAAATGAGCGGGCTAATCAATTGGCACGAACGTTAAGAGCTAGCAACCTTCAGCCAGAACAACGGGTGGGCGTATTATGCGAGCGTTCTCCGGACATGGTTATTGGCATTCTTGCCGTCTTGAAGGCAGGCGGTGCATATGTGCCTATAGATCCGAACTATCCTGGAGAACGCATTCACTACATGCTGGAGGATGCCGAGACGGCGGCGCTGTTAATGCCAAGGCATTTGAACGATGTTGTAAGCTTCCCCGGGACTGTTGTATACCTGGATGATAATGAAAGCTATATGCAAGATGGATCGAATTTGGAGCCTGTGACTACCCCGCATCATTTGGCTTATGTTATATATACATCAGGTTCTACCGGTCAACCTAAAGGGGTTATGGTAGAACATCGATCCGTTGTCAATATTTTGTGTGATCTTGAACGCAAGTATCCGCTGCAGTCAGCGGATGCTTATGTGCTAAAAACAGCATTTACGTTTGATGTTTCTGTAACCGAGTTATTCGGCTGGTTTATGGGGCAAGGGAAATTGGTCATATTACCACCAGGGTATGAGAAAGATCCCATTGCGTTAACACGTATTATTCATGATGAGCAGATTACACATATCAACTTTGCTCCTTCTATGTTTGGAGCTTTATTGAATACAATAAGCGTTTCAGATGCAGCCTCGCTTGCGTCGCTTAAATATATTTTTGTGGCTGGGGAAGCGTTATCTGCAGGCTTAGTTGAGAAGTATCATACCTCAGCACTTAAGGCACAGCTGGAGAATATATACGGACCAACTGAATCGACGATTTATGCAGCAAATTATTCAGTTGATGCGGCATCTGAGGAACGTATCAGCATTCCTATCGGTCAGCCGTTAGCCAATATTCAAGCATGGATCCTATCGGATGTCGGTGAGCTTCAACCCATAGGGGTTCCGGGCGAGTTATGTCTTTCCGGGGCAGGCTTGGCACGGGGGTATTTGAATCGGCCAGATTTGACTTTGGAAAAATTCGTAGGCAATCCCTACCGTCCGGGTGAGCGGATGTACAGAACAGGGGATTTGGCGAGATGGCTGCCTGATGGCCAGATCCAATACATGGGACGGCTGGACGATCAGGTTAAAATTCGCGGGTATCGAATCGAACTCGGTGAGGTAGAGAACGCCTTGCTTCGCATAAGCGGCGTCCAAGAAGCAGTGGTGGTCGTCTGGGAGGATTCATCCGAGCAAAAAGCGCTGGCTGCGTATGTGGCAGCTGACCGCCCACTTACTGTACAAGACATGAGGAAGGAATTGTCGCATGCGCTGCCAAGCTACATGATCCCGTCGTATTGTATGCAATTAGATACTTTACCTCTGACCCCAAGTGGCAAAGTGGATCGTAAAGCGCTGCCGAATCCAGAGGGCCAGTCGGGAACCGTTTATGTGCCCGCTCAAACAGACGAGGAACAGGCGCTTGTAACCGTATGGCAGTCGGTATTAGGTGCTGATAAAATTGGTATTCATGATCACTTCTTCGAACTCGGAGGCGACTCTATCAAAGCCATTCAAGTGTGTTCGAGACTGTATCCGCTTGGATATCAACTGGAAATCAAAGATATTTTCGATTATCCGGTGATTGCCGATTTAAGCAGACAAGTACAGCCAGTTAGGCGCATAGCGGAGCAAGGAGAAATCAAGGGGGAGGCTCGATTGACCCCTATTCAACGATGGTTTTTCGAACGTGACTTCCATGATGCGCACCATTTTAACCAAACCGTGATGTTGTATAGAGAAAATGGGTTTGACATTTCAGTGCTTGAGCAGGTGCTTCAGAAGTTGACCCTACACCATGACGCCTTACGGACGGTGTATACGAGACATGAAGAAGGATATTCAGCACGAATTAGGGATGCAGCAGAAGGACCGTTGTATGAAATTGAAGTTATTCATTTGGAGCATACAGAGGATGCAGAACAAGTCATTGAAGCTAAGGCAACTGCAATTCAAGCCAGCTTTAATCTGGAGACAGGTCCACTGATAAAGCTGGGATTATTCCGATGTCATGATGGGGATCATCTGCTCATTGCCATTCACCACTTAGTTATAGATGGTGTTTCATGGCGTATTCTGTTTGAAGATATTGCGTCGGGTTATGGGCAAGCTGAGCTCGGCCAAGACATTCAGCTGCCTCTCAAAACGGATTCTTTCCAATCGTGGGCAAACGAATTATATGCATACGCCCAAAGTGCGGACATGGAGCAAGAAGGTCGTTATTGGGCAGAAATAGTACAGATCCCTGTAGAACGATTGCCTATAGATTATGAAGCTGGAAAGGGATTGAATGAAGACAGCGCATTTGTGACTGTGAGATGGAGCCGCGAAGAAACAGAGCAATTGCAAAAACAAGCACATCGCGCTTACAGCACGGAGATGAATGACCTGCTGCTCACGGCATTGGGTACTGCGATTCACCGCTGGTCTGGATTTGAGCGGGTGAAGCTCAGTTTAGAAGGTCATGGACGAGAGTCGATTGTTGCAGATTTGGATATTACACGTACGGTGGGTTGGTTTACTACCCAGTATCCTGTGATTCTCGATATGGGAGACGATCAAGATCTGTCTGGCCGCATTAAGCGGATTAAAGAACAATTGCGAAGCATACCTCACAAAGGGATTGGGTATGGCATTTGGAAATACTTGAGCGAATCAAACGATACAGTGATGGACGAGGCTGAACCGGAGATTAGTTTTAACTATTTGGGGCAGTTTGACCAAGATATGGATCATCACCTATTCTCATTATCACCATTTTCCGGTGGAAAAACGATGAGTGAGCGACAGCAACGATCTTATATGCTCGATATCAATGGCATGATTGCAGGTGGAGAGCTTGCGTTGACACTGAGCTATAACGGTAAAGCCTTCCGTCAGGAAACGATGGAAGCTCTGGCATCCAAACTGCGGGAAAGCCTTCAGGACATCATTGCGCACTGCACTTCAAAGAAGACTCGGGAACTAACGCCAAGTGATCTTTCTATGAAGGGTATGACCCTTGAGGAGCTGGAGCAGATGGTCCGGCAAACCCGCGACATAGGTGAGATTGAGAATGTGTATCGCTTGACACCGATGCAAAAAGGAATGTGGCTTCAACATCAAATGGACCCTGATTCTGAAGCGTATTTCGAGCAAATGAGTTTTACTCTGAAAGGCAGCTTAGATGTGAATCGCTTTAAAGAAAGTTTCGATCTGTTCGTAAAACGCCAAGATGTGATGAGGACGAGTCTGTACTACGGTTGGCGCGAGGAGCCTTTGCAAGTGGTCTACAAGGAACGGACAACAGCCTGGAACTTCGAAGATTTGCGCGGAATGGACCAAGAAGAGACGGAAACTTATTTGGAGCGCTATGCACAATCAGATAGAGGCTTGGGCTTCAATTTTACGGAAGACACGCTCATGAGGTTAGCTGTGTTCAGGACGGAAGAGGACACCTATCATTTCTTGTGGAGTTTCCACCATATTCTGATGGACGGCTGGTGTTTGTCACTAGTGAATCAAGAGGTATTCTCTTTGTATGCAGCTGGCGGTAATCTCGACGCTGAAGAGGGGGTCAAGTCTGAACCGTACAGCCGTTATGTTGAATGGCTGGAAGCACAAGATAAAGAAGCTGCTCAGACTTACTGGATAAATTATTTGGCAGGGTATGAGCAGCAAACGATGCTGCCAGAACCGGCTCAGATAAGGCAGGCGAGCGGGTACGAGCGTCAGGAGCTTGAGTGTACGCTGGATGCAGATGTAACGCTTCGTATTCATCAGATTGCGCGGCAGCACCAAGTGACCTTAAATACCTTCCTGCAAACCGTTTGGGGCGTGCTTCTTCAAAAGTATAATCGGTCTGACGACGTAGTCTTTGGAAGCGTTGTCTCTGGAAGATCAGCGAATATTCCCGGAATTGAGACGATGATTGGGTTATTTATTAACACCATTCCAGTGCGCATACAATGTGAAGCCGATGCGCGTTTCTCAGAGGTGTTGAGAAAGATTCAAGCGCAAGCGTTAGCTTCTAATGCGTACGAGACACATCCGTTATACGAGATTCAAGCTCATAGTGTGCAGAAACAGCATTTAATAAACCATATTCTAGTGTTTGAAAACTATCCTGTCGCCGAAATGGTAGAGCAGTCCGGGGGGGATGCTTCTGGCGGATTTAGCATCCTCAATGTAGACATGAAGGAACAAACAAACTACGATTTTAATTTGCTTGTTGCGCCGGGTGAACGGCTGCAGTTTAGCTTTGCCTATAACGCATTAAAATATGATCGATCGAGTATTGAGCGGATTCAAAGTCATTTATTTCATTTGATAGATCAAATTGTGAAGGCTCCTGACATCCTTGTGAAAGAGTTAGACATTACGACACAGCAAGAACAAGAAGAAATTTTTAACCAATTTAACAGGAATCGAGCAGACTATCCAAGAGAGCACACGATTCATCAGTTGTTCGAACAGCAGGTGAGACGTAACCCGGACCGTGTTGCTGTCGTGTATGAAGACCAGCGGCTCACCTATGGGGCATTGAATGAGCGTGCGAACCAGTTAGCGCACACCTTGCGGTCACATGGGGTGGAGGCAGATCAACTTGTCGGCATTCTGTGTGAACGCTCAGTCGATATGATGGTAAGTATTTTGGCTGTCCTTAAAGCTGGCGGCGCATATGTACCTATCGATCCTAGTTATCCTCAGGAACGCATTCACTACATGCTAGAGGATTCGGGTGTAAAGGTTTTATTATTACAGAGACATTTGCAGGATCAAGTGACGTATGACTGCACTCGAATCGTGTTGGATGACAAAGCTTCTTACAGTGAGAACCGAACCAATCTTGTTTCAGTATCTCGTCCGAACAATCTAGCCTATGTCATTTACACATCGGGAACGACAGGTCAGCCTAAAGGTACATTGATCGAGCATAAGAATGTCGTTCGATTATTGTTTAATAGTGAAAACCTGTTTGATTTTAATGACTCCGATACATGGTCTGTGTTCCATTCCTACTGCTTTGACTTCTCGGTGTGGGAAATGTACGGCGCTCTATTATACGGGGGAAAGGCAGTCATTGTACCCCAGATGACAGCTAGAAGCCCGCAGCAGTTTTTACAGCTTTTAAAAGAAGAACAAGTGACCATCCTGAATCAAACACCGACCTACTTCTACCAATTAATGCAGGAGGAAGTGTCCCTTGATTCCAAAGCACTTTCTATAAGAAAGGTCATCTTTGGCGGTGAAGCCTTAAACCCGCAGTCGCTCAAAGCATGGAAAGCCAAATACCCTCAAACGCAATTAATTAATATGTACGGTATTACGGAAACGACCGTTCATGTCAGCTATAAGGAAATAACTGAAGTTGAAATTGAAGAAGGCAGAAGCAATATCGGACAAGCGATTCCAACCTTAAGCATTTATATTCTAGACGACCAGCTCCATGTATTGCCTGTTGGTGTGGCTGGGGAAATGTATGTGGCTGGGGAAGGACTTGCCAGGGGGTATTTAAATCGGCCAGATTTGACTTCAGAGAAATTCGTAGCGAATCCATTTGTACCGGGAGAGCGGATGTACCGCACAGGTGACCTGGCTCGCTGGTTGCCCGATGGCAACATCGAATATTTAGGCCGCATTGACCATCAGGTGAAAATTCGCGGCTTCCGTATTGAATTGGGTGAAGTGGAAGCTTGTCTTACACAAATGGAAGCTGTCCAGGAAGCGTTAGTTGTCGCAGAAAAAGACCAAGAGGGACATCACGAGCTGTGTGCTTATGTTGTAGCAGATGAAACCGTATCTGTCCAAACTTTGCGAAGTGCATTGGCCGAGAGTCTGCCGAACTATATGATTCCAACGTATTTTATGCAGCTTGATGCAATGCCGCTAACACCAAATGGGAAGATCGACCGTAAAGCGCTTCCTGCGCCAGAAGGCAGAGGGCAAACGGGTACAG
>CAYUSG010000001.1:76622-78037 GCA_964447355.1 uncultured Paenibacillaceae bacterium | reverse complement strand
CGCATGACAAAGAAGCAGAATAGCGAAAGAGCGATTCTGAACATATTGAGATAATATCTGCCCGGCCTCCCCATCCGAAGAAGGGGTAAAACGGGGTGAAACTGGGTGAAGCAAGGATGAGGAAGCCAAGGCTTTCTCTTGGGTACGGCAACTTGTCTTATGGTCCGGTTCCATAAGGCAAAGCACGCGCGAAGCTACGCTCCCCGACTTCCGTTCCTCGCCCTGCGGGCTGCGGTACGGGTTCGGCTATGTCCACACCGTATCCATTAAAACTGGTAATTCATCTTAAGTCTCTTTCAGCTGTCCGGATCAACTGGAAATTGGCTTAAAATGAGCTTCTAAATATACTATACGAGGAGAGGAAAGAATGAAAAGAAATGTTTTAAGTGGTTTTTTAGTTTTTGTGGTGTTGTTTAGTATGTTTCTAATTCCGTTAGGTGGAGAGGGTGGAATAGTCTTCGCTCAACCAGACGACACGGTTATTCCCGAATCAGATCTCGAATGGCAGGATCTAGGGGATGGTAATGCCCGAATCACGAATTATACGGGCACAGCGAAGCATAATTTAGTGCTACCAGGAACGGTTGGTGGGTTAATAGTAACAGAAATAGGTGATATGTTTAGTATTGGGTCATCTGCTCCAGTTTTTAATAATAAGGGTTTAACGGGAAGCTTTACCATCCCAGATGGCGTGGAAAAGATAGGATTTAATGCATTTAATAGTAACGAATTAACAACCGTTATTTTTCCCAATAGTGTGAAAGAAATAGGTAATACAACTTTTGCATATAATAAAATAACGAATGTCGTTATTCCAGATAGTGTAACCAATATTGGAAGAAGTGCTTTTGGAAATAATTCATTCGAGAGTATATTGGATTTAGAGCTGCCTTCTCATCTAGACTACTATTTTATATCGGGTTCATTAAGTCATATTATTGAAATGCCTGAACATGTCGTGATTCCAAGTGAAATTAGTGGCCATGAAGTGACAGAAATCCCTCGTATTTCTGGTTATCATATAAAATCAATAACAGTGCCGGAAACGGTTACGAGTGTAGGACCATATATTTTTGATCTTGAAATGAACTTAGGAACCCTAGAAAATCTCATCTTTCTAAGAGGAGGTACAGATTGGACGATAGATGAGGAAGCATTTTTTAGTGATATGACAATGGAATCATTTTTCCCTGAAAACTTTGAAATCGTCGGACATTTAGGTTCAACAGCCGAGACATTTGCCCAGCAGAATGATGTTACATTCGTTGATGTGTGTACAATAGATGTTCCGACGAATACGACATGTGATAACCCAACGTATATGGTGACGTATAACGGCAACACAAGTACCGGTGGAAACGTCCCAACAGATAACGGAACGTACGAAGAAGGAACTAGTGTCACGGTATTAGGGA
>CAYUSG010000001.1:0-76522 GCA_964447355.1 uncultured Paenibacillaceae bacterium | reverse complement strand
TGAAACCGGGTTACACTTTTGCAGGATGGAACACCGCAGCGGATGGAAATGGAACGACCTATGCAGCAGAAGCAACGTTCTTAATGGGAACAGAGAATGTGACCTTGTATGCGGTTTGGACGGAAAATCCAACGTATACGGTGACGTATAACAGCAACACAAGTGCAGGTGGCACGGTCCCAACAGATAACGGAACGTACGAAGAAGGAACTAGTGTCACGGTATTAGGGAATACAGGGAACCTAGTGAAACCGGGTTACACTTTTGCAGGATGGAACACCGCAGCGGATGGAAATGGAACAACCTATGCAGCAGAAGAAACGTTCTTAATGGGAACAGAGAATGTGACCTTGTATGCGGTTTGGAATCAACAATCGACCAATGCCAATTTAAATAGCTTAAGCCTCAGTGAAGGAACGTTAACACCCGGCTTCTCGTCCGGGACAACGAGCTATACCGCTGAAGTAGCCTATGACGTAAGTAACATCACCGTCACAGCAGCCGTGTATGACAGCAACGCCACGCTTCGAGTGAATGGATCCAGCGTCACCAGCGGCAGTGCAACACCGGCTCTGACCTTAGCTGAAGGGGAAAATACCATTACAGTAGAAGTCACTGCTGAGGATGGAACGACCAAAGATTATACGATGGTTGTTAATCGAGCAGCAGCACCTGATATTGTTGATGAAGATAATACAGAAACAAGAAATGGAAACACTGGAAATAACCAAACGTCTACAGAAGAAATCACAGTTGATGTGGAAAGCGGGAAAGATGGAACAATCGTTGCAACAATAACTGTTAAAAGAACGAAAGATAATGATGGACAAATAAAGGATGAAGTTGTCTTAAGTGAAAATAGTATGAGTGAAACAATTCAAAAACTAGTGGCACAAGGAAATCCAACAGCCAGCATCGTGATTCCGGATACTAGGGATGAAGTAAGCGAGGTTAATGTAACCCTCCCGAAAACAGCCTTAAATAAACTGAAAGAAGGAAACATTAATCTGGAAATAAAAACAGCGAATGCAAAGCTTTCGATCCCAGCCATTACATTAGCTCAGTTTGATGAAGACATCTATTTTAGAATTGTACCTATTAAGGATCAAACAGAAAAAGAGCAGGTTGAAGAACGTGCCAAACTGGAAAAAATCATTCAAGAAGTTTCAGCAAATAAGGAGATTAGAATTCTCGGCAGACCTGCCGTGATTGAAACGAATATGCAAAATCAAATCGTAAGGGTTACCATGCCTTTGCGAAAAGAAGATTTGCCATCGAATGAACAAGATAGACAACAGATGTTCAATAATTTAGTGATTTTTATTGAGCACAGCGATGGAACAAAGGAACTGGTAAGCAGCGAGGTCATAGCGTATGCTGACAGTACGTGGGATATTGAATTTGAAATCGAAAAATTTAGTACTTTTTCGATGGTCCATCTGGACGGTGCTGAACAATATTTCGCACAGCTAGAAAAATCAATGATGCATCAAGCTTATATTGCAGGATATGCAGATGGTACCTTTAGGCCGAACCAGGACGTAACACGTGCAGAAATGGCTGCGCTGCTAGCTCGAAACCTGACACCTACAGTAATTGGAAATACCGAGTTTTCTGATTTAACCCGCACACATTGGGCTTATGACAGTATTGGGCAGGTTGTGGCAGCAGGGTTAATGAAAGGTTACCCGAATGGACAGTTTAAGCCAGATGAAGTGTTGACAAGAGCAGAAATGGCTGCAATTGCTTTACAATGGAAGAATCTTGAACAGCTAGATGGATCAGAGGTGTTTAGTGATACAGAGAATCATTGGGCGACAAGCATAATTACAGCCGTGTCCAACGATCACGTTATGAGTGGCTATCCGGATGGATCATTTAAACCGGATCAATCGCTGAGTCGAGCTGAGGCTGTTACCGTCGTTAACAGGTTACTGGACAGAGGTCCGTTAAACGGTGTTGAAATTTCAACTTGGCCAGATGTTCCAACTCATCACTGGGCTTATCGTTCCATTCAGGAAGCATCGATGAGTCATACCTCTGAAATTATAGATGGTGTAGAAACTTTGGTTGAACAAGTAGAATAATATGAAAAACTCCCATGAATCAGGTATTTATGGGAGTTTCAAATTGTACATGTTAATCAAAAGGGATCTTCTGAAGTATAGTTCTCCACCATTTTTTCTAAATAATGTCGGAAGTCTTCGACATATGTTTTGGGCTCTACGATTCTTAAATGTGTACCGAAACTCGCTAAAAATTTAAATCCCGTCGTGTTTTGAGGGACATTAATGGTTGCTAACAAAAATTCAGAATTATAGTGTTCAATACACTTTCGACCGTACCTTTCAAACAATTGATCTTTAATGCTAGGAGCTATCAATGCCTTAATCACGACGAGTTGAGGCTGATAGCTTGCTTCGCGTTGTTGTTCTAACCAATCCTCCCTAGTCTGAAACGTTCTTTCTTCCATTATCAGATGATCGATTCGTGATAGCTTAAACGTTCGGTATTCCTGTCGATGCAAGCAAAATCCTCTCAAGTACCAACTCATTTCCCTGAAATGAAGCTCATAAGGCTCCACCCTTCTATTCGTCACTGTTCCATTCGTATCGATATAATTAAATGAAACAAGCCTTCTCTTCAATGCGGATTCTTGACAAGTCTTTAACGTTTCAAGAATTTCGGATCGACCTTCCCAATCATAAAAGGACAGCTGAATGGAACGATTCAGTGCCAACGGGCTAACCATGGCTTCTATTTTTCGGATCGTCATGTCCACTTCATCGCTAATGAGAATTTGTTCTAATCCGCCTAACGCGGTTAGAATATTCTCTAAATCAGAGTTGCTTAATAGACGTTTATCAACCTTGTATTCTTCCATAATGCCGTAGCCGCCGTTCACTCCATGGACAGCATAGATGGGGATATTGGATAAACTCAGCGTTTCCATATCGCGAAGAATCGTTCTTTTGGATACGTTGAATAATTGGGTGAATTCTGTTGTTGACACGATCTCTTTTTTTAGCAGTATCATGATAATCGATATCAGTCTCTCAATCTTGTCCATGGTTGACCTCTTTTTTTAGTTTAATTTCTGAACGGTGACATCAAGATGTCACCTATTATCCATTATACTACAAGTATCTCAAGAAGGAGGTTTTATTGATGTCAGCTATTGCCTATTTGAACTTTGATGGTGTTGCAGAACAAGCGATTGCATTTTATTCGGAGGCTTTACAAGCAACGGAAGTGAAACAAGTAAAATTTAAGGATTTCCCGCAAGATCCGAACTATCCGCTGCCAGACAATGAGTTGGATATGATCATGGAGTCTTCCATCGTATTTGCGGGCGGGAAGATCATGATGTCGGATTTGCTGCCTTCCATGAAGAACGTAACAGGTGAACTGGTGAAGGGAAACAACGTATGGATTAGTTTAGTTCACGAGAATAAACAACAATTGGAACAGTACTTTGCTGAGTTGTCTGTCGGCGGCTATGTGATCATGCCGTTATCCCAAACGCCTTGGTCCTCATGCTTTGGCATGTTGGTAGATAAGTTCGGGGTGTGCTGGAAATTCAATAGTGACGCAGATAAGTTCCTTGATCAGGTGCATGAAAACGGACGTTTGCTGGATTATTAAGATGATTCGGAGCTAGACCTCAGTTGATAGCATCTCGTCAGTGGTATAAACTTAGTATGAATTCCCATTTTGTGACATGGAATTAAAGATGGCGAAGCTAACGGTAACCAATGAGACGTTCATTAATGGAGGTAAGATGAGATGAATATAAAATTTGACCCCAATAACGAAATTATTAAACGCTGTATAAGTGGAATGAACCTGGAAGATAGCGGGGATATTGAAGGCGCAACCACGGTGTTTCAAAAAGCATGGCACGAAGCAACAAACGATTATGAACGATTCATCGCAGCTTATCACTTAGCCCGTCAACAAAAAAGTACGGCAGACAAATTGAAATGGATGGAAACATCTTTGCAGTGTGCACAACATATAAATGATGAGAATGTGAAGAGTGCATACCCAACGTTATATTTAAACATTGCCCAATGTTATGAGGCGTTGAGTGATTCTGATAGTGCCAAAAGGAATTATGAATTGTCCAATTCATATAAAGGTGTGCCTACTGATGAAGGACCCTTTTATCATGGGACAAAGGCCGATTTGCAGGTGGGTGATTTACTGACAGCGGGTGGAATTTCAAATTACAAATCTGAGCTTAAGATGAACCACATTTATTTCACTGCCAATGTCCACGGTGCAGGCCTGGCAGCAGCACTTGCAAAGGGAGAAGGAAGCGACCGCGTTTATATCATAGAGCCAACAGGTGAATTTGAAGACGATCCCAATGTTACGGACAAAAAGTTCCCGGGGAACTTAACACGTTCATATCGCTCACAAGAGCCTTTAAGAATTATTGGTGAAGTAACAGAGTGGGCGCAACTAACTACTACGGAGCGCAGTGAATGGCGCGATAAATTAGCGAAAAACAAGGGCGACATTATTAACTGACCTACACTCTGAATGTTCGATAAGACAGCCCAGTAATTAAGCCGTGCAACATATAGAAGAGAACTTTATCCTGACGGTTAGGGTTCTTTTTTTATTTTTTTGCCAAATTCAAGTCAAAGATAAAGGGAAACAAGATTTATGTCGAATATACCAAATATACAAATCCAACACATGTGGGTGATATTTTGATCGTATCCAAGAAACAGATCATAGGACTTGTATTGCTAGGACTTGTCCTTATAGCGGTTCTGTTTGCTCTGCTTAGCGAACCAACGGGTCAAGCTGAAGCCCATCCGGCTGAACCTGTTGCCGTGCATGGTGTGCTAGATCTAACGGATTGGAATTTTGAACAGCAGGGTATCGTGAACCTTAAAGGAGAATGGGAATTTTATTGGAGCGCGTTGTTAACTGCAGACGAGGTAGCGAAGAATACACCACCTTTGAACAAGATGTGGGTTGAAGTGCCGAATGTATGGACGAATTATGAGGAGCAGGGTGAACCGTTGCCAGGTCACGGCTATGCGACCTATCGTTTGCGAGTTATCACGCAAGGTGACACGAATAAGCTTGCATTAAAAATCCCCGATATATCAACCTCCTGTAACATCATGATTGAGGGTCAAACGATTGCGACTTGCGGACAAGTTGCCGATACTCAGCAGCAGTCGATCGCACGCTATGCGCCTCAGGTAGTCCATTTTCAGCCTGAAAACAATGAATTTGACATCATTGTACAAGTGTCCAATTATTTGTATGATCGAGGCGGCATGTGGTATGCGCTGGATCTGGGTACGGAACATCAAGTGACCCAACTGCGTGAGAATAATCTGTCCATGAACCTCATGCTGCTAGGTGTGTTTTTCTTTATGGGTTTGTATCATTTGGCGATTTATATCCTTCGACCCAAGGAAAGAATCGCGCTGTATTTTGCACTAGGCTGTTTTATTGGAGCGCTTCGTTTATTAGTGGTGGATGAAATTTTTATTCTTAATTTATTTCCTAATACGTCAATTGCGCTCATCACGGGTATCATTTATTTTACTTATTACGGAGGCGTTGCCGTCTTAACGCTCTACTTGAAGGAGTTATATCCGCAAGAGATTTCCAAGGTCGCCATGATGATAGTGATGGCTGTGTCTAGTGTCTTTTTCCTGACAACGATTGTTTTTTCACTAAGCGTGTATACGTATTTGATCCGTTATTATCACCTATTCTTCATCGCGCTCGGATTGTATTTGATCTACGCTGTGTCATTGGCGCTGTGGCGTAAACGCGATGGTTCCGGGCTGCAGTTTTTTGGAATTACTGTGTTTGTGCTTACGATTTTTCATGATATTTATTTCAATCTGTTTTATATTTCGGAGCTTATGAACCATGCCAATACGATACAGTATTTGGAGAAGCAGATTGTTTTGCTTGGTTTGTTTGTGCTGGTTTTTGTGCAGGCCGTCATTCTTGCCCGCAGGTTTACGAAAGCATTTCAAACGGTGGAACATATGTCGGAGCAGCTGCTTTCGTTAGACCGATTAAAGGATGAATTTCTGGTCAATACCTCACACGAGTTAAAGACGCCGCTGCATGGCATTATTAACTTGTCGCAGTCGATGATGGAAGGCTCCAGCGGGAGCATCAACGCAGTACAGAAACGTAATTTGTCTGTTGTGGTTTCTGTGGCGCGCAGGCTGACGAAATTAATTGAGGATATTCTGGATTTCTCTAAATTAAAGAATAATGAGATTAAGCTTGAACGAAGAAGTGTGTCCTTACAGGCACTGATCAAAGCTAATTTAGAGATTTTTCGGCACTATATAGGGGATAAACCTATTCGCTTGGAGCTGGAGGTCAGCGAGGATCTCCCTCATGTGTATGCAGATGAGAATCGTGTGTCCCAAATTCTTTACAATCTAGTAGGCAACGCGATCAAGTTTACTGATGAGGGAAGTATTAAGATTTCAGCTGAGCGGCAAGGAGATAGGGTTGAAGTGCGAGTTTCGGATAGTGGCATTGGCATTGCTGAAGCAAAGCGAGAATTGATTTTTCAATCGTTTGAACAGGTCGGTGCTGCGGTGTCCAGAGAATACGGGGGAACGGGTCTGGGGTTGTCGATAAGTAAACAGCTGGTGGAGTTAAATGGAGGACGGATCAGCGTTCAGTCGGAGCAGGGGGTTGGCTCTACGTTTACTTTTACACTGCCCATAAGCACAAAGCAAGCGCATGAGATAAACGCAGAGGATGTGCATCGTAATCGTACTGGTGAAGTAGTGGTCCCACCCACCTCACACCATTCCTACATTTCCGATGGGACGCACAAGTATACAATTCTAGCGGTAGATGACGATCCCGTTAACTTGCAGGTCATTCGTCAAGTGCTGGCGCAGGAGCCATATCAGGTATGGATTGCGCATGATGGCGAGCAAGCTTTGGAGATCTTAGCTGAACAAACGGTCGATCTAGCGATTGTTGATGTCATGATGCCTAAATTGTCGGGTTACGAAGTCGTGAAAGTCATAAGAGAGCGGTATACATTGTCGGAGCTGCCGGTCTTGATGGCGACGGTCAAGAATGAGCCGGAAGACATGATCAGCGCTTTTTCTGCAGGCGCTAATGATTTTCTGGTCAAGCCCTTTTACAGCCATGAATTAAAAGCTCGGGTAAAGACTTTGCTCGAGTTAAAATCATCTGTGGAGATGGCGATTCAGTCGGACTTATCATTTTTACGCGCTCAAATTAAACCGCATTTTCTGTATAATGCTTTAAATACGATCATCGGGATATGTCCGCGTGATCCTAAGAAGGCCAGCTCTCTATTAACGGAGCTTAGTTACTATTTGCGCGGTAGCTTTGATTTTCATCAGAAACAAAAATTGGTGTCGTTGGAGAACGAATTAGAACTCGTATCTGCCTATGTTGCGATTGAGCAGGCACGATTTGAAGAACGACTGAAGGTTGAATATGATGTGGATGCATCGGTGTCGTTACCCATCCCTCCATTAAGTATTCAACCATTGGTAGAAAATGCGATACGACATGGTGCGATGCAAAGATTAGACGGAGGCCGTGTACACATTCGGGTGACACAAGATACGCAGTGGATTGTCATTCAGGTGGAGGATGATGGGGTCGGGATCGCTGAGGACAAACGAAAGATGCTGCTAGCTGAGCGAAATGCCGATAGAGGTATTGGCTTGTACAATATTCATCAAAGGTTGAAACGCATGTATGGCATCGGATTACAGATCGAAAGCAGGAAGGATGTCGGAACGAAAGTGACCATTCACATCCCGAAGGATACGGAAACGATAAGATCTGAGGAGAGGGAGGTGACGGCAATTCATGATAAAAGCAATCATCATTGATGACGAGAAGAATGCGATTGATGCACTGCAGGATGTGCTAGCGAACGTTGAACAAGTTGAAGTCGTTGGAACGTTCATGAATCCGAACCATGCGCTTGAACATCTAAGTGAATTAACCCGACATGTCGTATTTCTGGACATGGAGATGCCAGGGATTCAAGGACTTGAGATGGCACGAAGAATTCTTGCGCTTGATTGTGCGCACCACATCGTATTTGTCACTGCATATGACCAATATGCGGTGGAAGCATTCGAGGTGGATGCGATGGATTATTTGTTAAAGCCGGTCAGACCTGGCCGGATGGCTAAAACGATAGAGAAGCTGAAATCAGCGTTTAATATCGTGAAGCAGCTCGATACACCATCTAATGAAGGCCGCATGAATTGTTTCGGTGCTTTTCAATTGCTGGTAGGTCCGCAACAGTGGAAGCAAGTCAAATGGCGCACGAGCAAAGCGAAGGAATTGTTTGCTTACTTGGCGCATCATCGCGGCGAGAGTGTGCACAAGGAGAAGATTGTAGAGGATGTGTGGCCTGAGATGGGAGTTGCGCGAGCCACAACGTATCTGCATACGTGCATATATCAAATACGTAAGACGATCAAGCAACATGGCTTGGATCAGCGTGTGACGGTGGAATATAGTCATGACAGTTATGACTTGACCATGGATGGCATATCTTGCGATATAGATGAATTTTCGCACGCGGTTTCTTCTGCTAGTGAGATGACACAAGTGAATATTCAACTATATGAGAGGGCAGCAACACTATATCGGGGTCATTATCTGGAAGTGAATGATTACCGTTGGGCTGCAGGGTTTAAGCAGCAATTATTCATGTATTATACAAAGATGATGAAGGCGATGTCCGCTTACTATATGCAACAAGGGATGTATACGGAAGCCGTGCTTCGGTTACAAGAATTGATCGCCAAGGGCTCCTTGCAAGAGGACTGTCATGATATGCTGCTGATCTGTTATGCCGAATTGGAGGACCGTGCAGCATTGTCCACTCATTTTGAATATATGAACAAGGTTTACTTGGAGGAAGTAGGGATAGAGGTAAGACCGTCAACCCAAGCATTGTATGAGGAGCTGTACGCTCGGTTGAAGTGAATTCAATGATATGAATAGCGATTCTTTGACTAAGCGGCCATAGTGTCGCTTTTTTGCTGTGCTTGTTCAGTTGTTCAGAATTTGATCAGTAGGGTGTGATAGATTCATAGGACCAATAGACTGGATGGTCAAGCATCTCAGATAAGCCTGTTTTTTAGAGTGGGAGGTATGAGTACATGATTAGGAAGATAAAGATAGCATTGCATGCATTTCTGGCTTTCGTACTGTTGTTGGGAGCGGTGTTGATGAGCGCAGTGCCAACCGTTTACGCGGATGGGGTATCCTTTGCAGGAGGAGAGGGTTCAGCAGATCATCCTTACCTCATAGAAACGCCAGAGCAATTCAACGAGGTCAGATATCACGAAGATCAACACTTCAAACTGATCGCAGATATTGATCTGGCAGATTATCTTGCGGAAGGTGGGGGTGGTTATAACTACGGCTCTGGCTGGTTACCGATTTCTAATTTTTTAGGTGTATTTGACGGAAATGGTCACACGATTACGGGATTACGAATTAATCGAGCCTATTCAACTAGTGTCGGATTATTTGGTGCGATGAGCGCAGGTGCGGAAATTAAGAATGTAGGTTTGATTGATGTTGATGTGACATGTAACCATTTTTGTGGCGCATTGGTGGGCAGGCTACTTGGAGGGGAAATCAGCCATAGTTACAGCACAGGAAATGTGGTAGGTGCTATATATGTAGGCGGTTTGTTAGGGGTGCAATATGATGGGGAAATCAGTCAAAGCTATTCGAAGGGACATGTAGAAGGGGAAGCTGGTGTAGGCGGCTTGGTGGGTGCTCTAACGAATGGGAGTATTCGTGATAGTTATAGTGCAGTTAATGTTAGGGGAGATGGTTATTTAGGCGGTCTGCTTGGTCATCAAGTGGATGGAGAGATCATCCACAGTTACGCTATAGGCAGTTTGCAGGATGGTACTCGTGTGGGTGGCTTAGTTGGCTCTAAGGATGACGGGGATAATACGGCCAGCTTCTATGACCAGGATACAACGGGTCAAAATGATGTCGATAAAGGTACAGGGCTGCCCACTTCGGAAATGCAGTTGAAAAGCACCTATGTGGACGCGGGATGGGATTTTGCGGACATTTGGAACATAGATGTTTCAGGCAAAGATCAGCTGCATCATAATGGCTATCCTTATTTAAAAACGATTCAGGCTTATGTTACCTACGATGGCAATGGCAACACAGGAGGAGAATCGCCATTTGACAACACTTCATATCATCCGAGTGTAACGGAAGCTGTTTATGTTGCTGGACAGGGAGATTTGGTGAAAACAGGCTACACCTTCGCGGGATGGAATACATCGGAGGATGGAAGCGGAACACGTTATGACGTGGGCGACAACATGCCAATTACAGAGGATACCACGCTGTATGCGCAGTGGATGGTAAACCCCTATACAGTCACCTTCGATCCAGAGAGCGGCGATGTGAATCCCGCGACCCAAACGAAGCAATACGGCTCCTCCTATGGGAAGGGTGCGGACGGTGAAGCGGTGGAAGGACTGCCGACCCCGACGCGAACGGGGTACACGTTTGCAGGATGGTACGATGGTGCGGGTGGAACAGGCAATAAAGTGACAGACGTAACCATCGTACAGACGGCATCAGATCATACGCTGTATGCCAAGTGGACGATCAATGCTTATACCGTGAGTTATGACGGAAACGGCAGTACGGACGGAACTGTACCCGATGCGGTAACAGGGGATTATGATACAGAGTTAACGATGCCGGGGAATACTGGAAATCTGGTGAAAACAGGCTACACCTTCGCGGGATGGAATACATCGGAGGATGGAAGCGGAACACGTTACGACGTGGGCGACAACATGCCAATTACGGAGGATACCACGCTGTATGCGCAGTGGACGGCAAACCCCTATACAGTCACCTTCGATCCAGAAAGCGGCGATGTGAATCCCGTGACACAGACGAAGCAATACGGCTCCTCCTATGGGGAGGGTGCGGACGGTGAAGTGGTGGAAGGACTGCCGACTCCGACGCGAACGGGTTACACGTTCGCAGGATGGTACGATGGTGCGGGTGGAACAGGCAATAAAGTGACAGACGTAACCATCGTACAGACGGCATCAGATCATACGCTGTATGCCAAGTGGACGATCAATGCTTATACCGTGAGTTATGACGGAAACGGCAGTACGGACGGAACTGTACCCGATGCGGTAACAGGGGATTATGATACAGAGTTAACGATGCCGGGGAATACTGGAAATCTGGTGAAAACAGGCTACACCTTCGCGGGATGGAATACATCGGAGGATGGAAGCGGAACACGTTATGATGCAGGAGACAGCATGACAATCACAGCAGACATCACGCTCTATGCACAGTGGCTGAGCAGCAATGCGCTGCTTGGAGATGTATCCGTCACTCAGGGAGATCTGGGTTTCATTCCATCGGAAATGAACTATACGCTGGATGTTCCGCACGATGTCAAGACTGTTGATATTTATATCAAAAAAGGTAATCCGTTTCAGCGTTTGACCGTAACTGGAGCAGTCTATCATACGGTAACGGGGGATGTGTACCATTATGAGGCTAACAATCTTGTAGTCGGTGAAACCCTCATACACATTCAAGTGCAAGCGCAAGACGGTACACAGAATAATTACAATTTAACGCTGCAACGGCTTAGCAATAACGCAGACTTAAGTCACTTGACCTTATCTGAAGGGATATTAAACCCAAGCTTCTCAGTGAAAACGACAGCATATACGGCTAGTGTTTCTAATAGTGTAAACAGCTTGAATATAACCGCCAATGCCGCTGAAAGCCATGCAACGATGACAATCAATGGTATTGCTGTGGATAGCGGAATGACTAGTGGCGAAATCGCTCTTCATGTGGGCCATAATTTGATTTCTATCATCGTGACTGCGCAAGATGGCACGACCAAAACCTATACGATTGATGTGACAAGAGCAACGGCATCATCCTCTGGTGAAGGTGGAGAAGACCCATCGGAAGATACCGACGAAACGGACGGAACCGATGAACCAAACACCCCGGACGAATCAGGCGAACCGGACAAATCGGACAACTCAGACGATTCAGACAACACCTCAGATTCTGAGGAAGCCGAAGAGATTGACGAGACCCATGAAACTGATAGCACAGATCTGGATGTCATTGACCTTGCCGTCACTATTGGGGACACGACGGTGCAAACTATTGCAACAGCAACGACAAAAGTACAAGACGAAGGAACTGTTTTGACCGTTTCGGTGAATACGGAACAATTAGTGGAGCAGTTAGAACAAACAGATCATCAGTCAACTGTGATCATTCCTGTAACTGCAAGTACGGATGAAGTATCCACAGCATTTACTGGCACTGCAGTCAAAGTACTCGAGAATAAAAACGCGACAGTTGAAATTCAAACGCCAATCGGCATATATAAGCTGCCTGCTTCCGAAGTTATGATTGATCAGCTATCTGAACAATTAGGTGCAGGTACGGATTTAGAGAACGTCATAATCCATGTGGATATTGCCAAGAGCGGGAATACGAAGGCAGATCTTCTTGAAGAAAGCGCAGATAATGGGGGCTATACTGTTGTTGTACCTCCAGTTGATTTTACAGTCACGGCAGAGTATGCAGATCAGAGGGTTCGAATAACGAAATTCAATTCATTCGTAGAGCGAGAAATTCCGTTGCCAGATGGTGCAGATTCAGGCCAAATCACGACTGCTGTTGTCCTGGAGGAGGATGGAACTTTACGACATGTACCGACGAGGATCATTCAAAGAGACGGAACGTATTTTGCAAAGATTAACAGTTTGACGAACAGCACGTATTCTATTATATGGAATCCTGTACAATTTGCAGATGTCGAGCAGCATTGGGCAATGGATGTAATCAATGACATGGGCTCACGGTTAGTCATCAGCGGAACAAGCAATGGATTGTTTAGTCCTGACCGAGAGATTACCCGCGCTGAGTTTGCTGCGATCATGGTTCGTGGATTAGGTTTGAAGCTAGAAGCGGGTTCAACTGAATTCACCGATGTTACATCTTCAGATTGGTACAACGACGTTGTCAAAACTGCACACGGCAATCATCTAATCAATGGTTACGAAGACGGAACGTTCCGTCCGAATGAGAGAATTACACGAGAACAAGCCATGGTTATTATTAATTATGCAATGGCGATTACCAAGCTAACTCATCAGCTTTCCCTTCCATCAATAGAAGAAACACTTCGGTCGTATCACGATATGAATCACTTATCTTCTTGGGCCGCGCAGGGTGTTGCTAACGCAGTAGAGATGGGCATAGTATCAGGAAGAAGTTCCACAGAGCTTGCCCCTAAAGCCTATATGACACGCGGTGAGGTAGCCGTAATGATTGAGCGATTACTTCGCCAATCAGGGTTAATCTAAATGCCGTAAGTGCTATACATGTGAGTGATCGTATTAAAATTAGGCGTTCAGTTTCATAGACGAAGAGTAAACCACTCGTTCACACGGGTGGTTTATTTGTGTCGCAAAACTCCTTTGAGGTGTCAAGGGAAATCAGCACCGTATTGACAAAATTCGCCAATAAATACTATATTAATAGTAGGTTAATGAATATTCATTAATAAAGGATGTTGATAAGATATGTCTACGAAACAAGCAATTGTGAAAGCGGCTTCACAACTGTTCGCTGAAAAAGGATACGCAGGTATGACGATCAAACTGATTGCAGATGAAGTAGGAATAACTCCACCAGCTGTATATGCATTTTTTAAAAACAAAGAGGATGTATTTGTTCAGATCTATAAGGAGGTATTAGGCGGACACTTTGATATCGCTGAATATTACGCCAATTCGTTGCATCACCAGTCGATTCAGGATCAGCTGTATCAGATGCTTCGCAGTATATTCGAATACCACATCAATGACCAGCAGCAGATCAAGATTTTTATGCGATTGCTGCTTTTTCCGCCTGAGGTATTTCACATGAATTTGAAAGCGGAACTGATTAAGTTGGAAGAGAGGGAATGCGATTTATTCTCAGTCATTTTCGACAAAGGGATGCAGACTGGAGAAGTGCGCAGCGGAAACAGCCTCGATTATGCGAAGGCTATGGTCTGTATGATGGATGGACTGTTCTGGCAGCTGCAGCGGTATGATGAGACGGCGTTCTGGGGACAGTTCGAGCGGGTATGGAGTCACTTTTGGGAAGGGATAACAGCGCAATAAGTATGAAGCAGCCAATCAAAGGCAGCTAAAGGAGTGTGAACGGATGAGCTGGGTTAATGGATTGACGGGCGTATGGGGAAGAGTGTTGGTATTTGTGCTACTGGCAGGTTGGATGATCAGCTGGGGGCATGGATATGCAGTGTATGCTGCCGATCCGCTTGAGATCACGAGCATTACAAGTAATGAGGAGAAGAAGGTGGATAGAAGCGGAAGATTTGAATATCACTATGGTACGGGCGACACGATAAATTTATACATTCAATTTAATCAAAGTGTCACCTGTACGCCAGGCGGCAGTTTTGCCATAGAGGTACACGAATTAAAAGCAGGGGGCGCAACGGAAAAGCTGGGAGAGATCTCTTTTCAATTAGCTGAGATGCAGGACCCCTCCACGGCTGTATTTTCCTATACGGTGAACACGAGTTTGAACGGAATACTAAAGACCAAAGCTGTTGACATTCCTTGTTCTGCTGGCGGTGAGACGTTTACGTTGTCATCTGGTGAATACTGGTTTGACAATCAAATTTTTAATCCTAGCTATCCTAGCATTATCAGGCCAGTTGAGTATTACATTGATACGATTGATCCCAAGCTGCATAACCTTTCTATTTTATCTGAAAGCACAAAGTTTAAACGGGGCAATACGATCAGTATCATCCCTTGGTTTGTAAGTGATCTCGGTGTACCTTCTTCAGGTGAAGATTGGTTACCTTCGCAGGATGCCTACTTGGAATTAAATGTGATCAGAGACGGAAGTAACGCCAAAGCGTATTATGATGGCTACTATTTTGTCTACACCGTACAAGAGGGTGATTACACTTCCGAGCTGAAAGTAACAGCATTCAACGGCACATATAGCGATTATGCAGGGAATGTGTGGGATTCAAGCGGTTATAACGGTGATGATTTCCCCATTGGTTCAGCGTATACGTTTGACGATATCGGACCCATTGCGGTGGATGGCATCATGCCAAGCAGCAGTGTCGCGGGTGATGCATTGAATACGCATTCAAAGCTTCCAGAGGAGAAAATCTCGGCAACCGATGGAGGCAGCGGACTAGCTAGTGTGGAGTACGAATGGAGTACAAGCACAGCAACGCCAAGCAGCTTCACGCAAAGTATTGATTTTGCAGGCAATCCGAGTGAATTAAACGCGCAGGATACGTTGTCACCTTTGGACGAGGATGGCACCTATTATTTGCATGTTCGCATTACAGATGTTGTGGGGAATGTAAGCACACAGTACTTCGGACCGTATCATATCGACTATACCGCGCCTGCTGTGACGGTCACACCTGAAGCGTACACAGGTGGAGGCGGCGAAGCGATTCAGATTCTGGCTGAGGATCCAGCAGGGATTGAAGAAATTCAATATCGCTGGAATGAAGGCAGCTGGCAGTCACATAGCGGAAGCAATGTATCTGTTTATTTGCCTATCGATGCAGGTGAACATACATTGGAAGTACAGGTTTGGGACAAGCTTGACAATGCTACAGAGGTGCTGACGTTTACTTCTTTTCTAGTTGATGGTGAGGCGCCTAAACCGAACTTCATTTACACCGAGCATGATCAGCCTAAGACATCCCATGAAGTAGAGATTGAACTTGCAGGCAATCGTGACTCAGAGACGGGCAGTCTTTACGTTCAATGGTCGCATACTTCTGCGAAACCTAATGTTACCGATGAGAACTGGCAACAGATCGCGGATCATGTGAGTCTATCTAATGTCTCCAGGATCGTTACTACGCCTGAAGGCGAGAACGGACTGTTTTATTTACATGTGAAAACGGAAGATGATTTGGGGAATGTCGAGCGATTTACATTAGGGGAGGATGTTGAAGGCGGTATTGCCTTTTTGCTGGACAATACGGCCCCGACTGCTGTAATTCAACCGAACGGAAGCGCAGTGTATGCTTCGGAAGTCACCGTGGATATTGTAGCAACGGACGACGTCAGTGATTCGTCTGCTCTAAGGATTGAATACAGCTTGCTGGTAGAGGGAGAGACGAGCGAGGATGTCGGGACGGATGACTGGCTTGTTTCGGCAGACGGGACTGTTCATATAACGGGGATGTCCGGTTATGTTCGTGTGTATGCTAAAGTTTCTGACGAAGCCGGCAATTTGATTGTTGTCGAGAGTGATGCGTTTGCGCTTGATCATGTTCCGCCGCAAGGTGGTGTAAGGTTCAGCAATGAACATGGTCATACGAATCAGAAGCAAGTGACCGTTGAATTTGACGCTGAGGATGAGATAACCAGTATAGAAGTGCGTTATGCGGTGGAGAGCGGCGATTGGAGCGAATGGATGTCACATGCGCAGAATCACAGTGCCGTGATTGATTTGATGAATACGGTTACAAGTGATGGCAGCTATTCGATTCATGTACAGTATCGGGATGAGGCTGGAAATACCAGTGAGACCTATACCATCGACCTGACCTATGATACGACAGCTCCTGTTATATTGGAAACGCAGTTAAATCCTGCTGCCTACACGAATCAAGCTGTTGAAGTGACTGTTACCTATGATGACAACTTCTCGCCGGGCACGCAGAGTTACCTGATAGAAGACAACGGTATTCATCCCCTAACAATTTACGATTTGGCAGGTAATTCTGTGACTGTTGATGTGGACATCCATAACATCGATAGGGATTTGCCCGAAATTATGATAGGAACCAACGGCACAAGTATCAATCAGAAAAGCGTATCTACGGTCATAACGGCTACAGACAATATATCTGCATCGGCGCAAATTGCGTTGAAGATGGGCTGGTCTAATGATGCGCTAGTGGCTCCGCAGGAATGGCAGAATATTCAATCAGGTGATACCGTTACGCTAGATTCTGTCGATGGTTTATGGTTTCTGTGGGTTGAGGGAACCGATGAAGCTGGCAATGTGCGAACAACGGTGAGTCATGCATTTTATTTGGATAATACGGCTCCTTCGGTAGTCGATGTAGTCTATTCACCAAGTCAGCGTACGGCGATGCCGGTCACAGCGAATCTGGAGTTTTCAGAACCGGTCTATCTAGTTCTTCCTTCGGAGACGGAAGCGCTTGTAACAAGAGACGAAGTGACTTTCGAGGAAAACGGCAGTGTGCTGTACAGCTTCGTGGATGAAGCGGGTAATACAGGTAATTATACGGTTGAAGTAGATTGGATCGACCAAAGTTTGCCGACAGCGAGTGTAACGCGTTCTATGAATACTTGGACGAACCAGCCCGTAGATGTCACGATCAGTGTTGCAGGAGACCCGCCTCGGTCATTGTACGGAATAACGGTACCTGAGACGGCGGAGTTTGTCAGCTTGACAACAAGCGATGGGCAAACCTATACCACCACTGTCGACAATGTCACTGTGACAGAAGCCGTTTATCGATTCTATATGAATGGCACGTTGTCGTTTATGGTTGAAGATGTTCAGACGGGACTTGCGAGTGAGGAAGAGGTGCAGATCACTAATATTGATCTGGTGAAGCCGACGGGGGACATTCGTTATTCTACTGAAAACTGGACGAATCAACCGGTAACGGCGAGCCTGACGATGTTGGATAACTCAGGGGTGTCGCCGATTGTGTTAGGTGACGGACAATCTGAGGTGACCTTCACCGAGAACGGCACACATACTTTTAGAATTCAAGATGCGGCAGGTAATGAACAAGAATTGACCGCTTCGGTCTGGTGGATCGCAAATGCAACGCCGGAGCCTACGATCACCTTTGACAAAGACTCGTGGACGACGGAGGCGGTGACGGCGACGATATCGTTTGCGGATGAAACCGCTCCCATCTCAATAACCAATCATGACAGTCGGAGCTACACATTCGAAGACAATGGCACCTTTACGTTCCGCTATGAGGATGCAGCTGGCAATGTGGGTGATTCCGGTCCGATCACAGTGAATTGGATTGATCGTGAAGCACCTGCGGGAACGCTGGAATACAACGTACGCACATGGACAAGCGAGAATGTGACAGTCACGTTGCACCCTTCCGACAATTCAGGAGCAGACGTGACATTCCTGAATGAAGGAGGCACACAGCATACGTTTACTGAAAACGGCAGCTTTACGTTTGTGTTCGAGGATGAAGCTGGCAACCAAAGTACTGTTGAAGCGGTCGTCGATCGCATTGACAAGACGCCTCCGCAAGCTGCGGTTAGCTATTCGACGACGGAACCAACGAATATGCCGGTTCGCGTGACGATAGAGGCGAATGAACCGGGTGTGGAGGTTCTGAATAATGAAGGCAGCCGGGTGTACGATTTTCATGACAATGGCACGTTTGAATTTCACATTCGTGACCGAGCTGGCAATACGGCGATAATTCCGGTAAGTGTAGATTATATCGTTCGTGATACGCCACAAGTGCAAGTAGTCTATAGTTCAACCGAGATTACGAATGAGAACGTTATTGCTCGCGTACAGGCTCTAGATCCAGAGCAAACGATCTATGTGATTAACAATTTCGGGCGAAAAGAATATGTATTCACGGATAATGGCAGCTTCACCTTTATTGTGCAGGATGAGGCGGGAAACCGTATTGAACTTCCAGCTGAAGTTGCGAACATCGATAAATCCAAAGCAGAAATCAGCGTGTTGTATTCTGAAACGGAGCCGACCCAGAACGATGTAACGGCGATCATTCAGAGCAATCGAGAGCTGACCGTGCTGAATGATGAGAATGTGCTGGAATGGACATTCACAGAGAACGCCACAAAGTGGGTTCATGTGATGGATGAGCTTGGAAATCGCTATTGGGTTGAAGTTTCAGTTCAAAATATTGATCGGCACGCGCCGGAAGTACAGTATGTGGGCGGTGAAACACTAGTTATTGTGCAAGGTCAGGACTTTAATCCCGCTGAAGGGCTTCGCATTGTGGATCGGGCTGATGGGGAGTTGACGGATCAAGCCACTGTTGAGCAAAACGTAGATATTCACCGCAGTGGTGAGTATGAGATATCCTTCGAAGTGGTGGATCGGGCAGGCAACGTGCTTCAGTTCACTCGTAAGGCGCAAGTCATTTCTCCTGCAGTGTTGGTCGGGTATGTGAATGGCGAACTGCCGCCAGTTGGAACGGCTTTAACGGTACGCGGTTATGACATCCGCATCGAACCATTCGGGGAACAAGGTGTGTTGTCGGCGAAGCTGGCCAAGGGCTTCTGGCCAAAGGGATATTTCAAGATGAATGGAGATTGGCTGGATGTTAGTCGTGAGGCAGTCACGGTGGATCAATACGGATACTATACATTACTTCTCCAAGATCAGCAGCGACAATATCATCTGATTCACTTGTTTGTTATTCCGGAATAAAATTTTGAAATGAGGGGATATCAGATGATTAAGAAACTTACGATGGTCTTGTTGTGCGTGTTGCTTGTACTCTCAGGCAGTACCGAGGTCATCCATGCGGCACAACCGACACATGAAATCGTACACGTCGGAAATGAATATGTCGATGTGCGAGTAAGTAAGGATAACGGACGTTATAGCATAGAAAACAAGCAGGGTCATCCATTACGACTGGACAACGAGGCGTATCTCTTATTTTTCGATGAGCATCCGGACACCTCGTTTACCACGTTCAGAATTGACGGAAAGGATTATATTTTCGGGGAAAATTACGGCTTTATGGGGTTGGACAGCGGTTTTACTGTTCGCCCGACAACGCAGGGTCTTACGAATCAGTCAGTCTGGCATGTCAATGGGATGGAAGTGACCCAGACCATCACGCTTGTGGATGATATAAATCATCCCAATATCGGAAATGTAAAAATTGCCTACGAAGTGACCAATACGACGAATCAGACGGCCAGCATTGGCAGTCGTATTCTGCTGGATACCATGCTCGGTGCTGAGGATGCATCACCGATTGCCTTGTCTGGCAGCAGTCAGTATGTCCGAACAGAGAAGGATTTGCAAGGCGCTAGTGTGCCGCCCTACTGGAGGGCAGTAGATGATCCGATTACACCAAAGGTGATGACTTACGGCTTCTTGGGAGGGTGGGAGAACCGTCTTCCCGATCGGATGATTATCGCGCATTGGGAAGGCATCTCCACTACAACTTGGGATTATCAGGTTCAGGATATTGATTTGACCCATGATCGGAATCCATACGGCAGTCGAGACAGTGCTGTAGCGCTGTTCTGGAATCCGCGTTCGGTAGGGGCTGGGCAGACGATTCAGTTTGAAACGTATTATGGACTTGGCAGCTTCTTTACCGCGCAACAAGAAGCGAGGTACGGCGTGCAATTGTACGCGCCTCGAGAGCTGGAAGCCAATAGCGAACGAGATCACTATACGCTGGAGACTTTCGAAATTCATTTGACCATCGATAACACCCGTGATAATGCGTTGTGGATAGATAGGGCAATCGTCGAACTCGGCTTGCCGTTGTCACTCGAATTGGCTGAAGGGGAGTCGCGGAGCAAAGTAATAGAAGAGATCAGCAGAGGTGAGGTGGCAACCTTATCTTGGCGGGTTAAGGCTATCCCTCAGCAGATGTACACTGCGGCGAGATATTGGGTGAGTATAAGAGCCAACAGCACAACAACGACACATGCTGATTATGTGATTATGCCTGCACTTTCTGGGGTTCCTCCACAGCTGCAGCTGTGGGACATTTTACCACAGAAGAAGTTTGTGGATGACAGTGACAGAGAGCTTCGTCTGAAGGGACAAGGGTTCTCGGCGCTGGTGAACAACTGGGATGCTGAGATTGTGTTGACCCGTGAACGGGATGGAGTGACGGTACCGATACAAGACTATGCAGTACTTGGAGACAATCAAATGGAGGTTGTACTCAATGAGCTGTGGGCAGACGATGATCCAGAGCCTGGCAGCTACACATTGCAGCTGGATGCGGGTGAATACGGCAAATTCACTCAGACGTTTGAGATGACGGTGGACACGCAGTACCAGTCCAAGAAGTACGGGCTGTTAGCTATTGTGAAACAAGGATGGAACTACGTGATGGTACCTGCTGACAATGAACAAGACTTATCAAACGTCAGCGGCGAAGTATTGTTGAAGCTTCGCGGTGACATCAGAGAGCTTCGCAGCGGCAGCAATAAAGTCTATGAAGCAGCGCCAGGGACCACGATCAACTCCGTTATTCGATTCGACAGTAACGATACGGTGATCAGCCAGTTTGGCGGGGATGAGCTTCTGCACATAGGGAAAGATGGGGGCGTGCTAACGATTAGCGGGAGCGGCGTGCTCTCCATACCTCAATTTCCTTTTGTGGCGGGACCTTTCTCCATCGAATTGAAGGATGGAACCAGCTATGCGCTAGAAGCTGAGGGTAACGATTCACCGATTGAAATCAATTGGGAGTTGGCCGATTATCTTAATAAGTTAACAACGATGCAATTCTTCCCGGTTACGATTAAGCAAGCTGTGATCGGCAGCAGCAGTGTTTCATTTGGAGGCAGTTTAAGCTTGAATTTCGGGGCTTTGGGCGAGGATTCGGATGATATCCCGCTGAAGCTTAATGTCGATTTGGATGAAGCGCGATTCGGGTTAAAAAACAGCTATAGGGATTTTGGTTTCATCGGTCTGCGTGCCGAAGGTGAGGTAGGCATACCTCGGGACTTTGTGCCGGGTATGAAGTTTGGCGCTGAGGCAAGCGTTTTGATCGACACGTTAGATCGTATATACCAGTTGGAAGCGGATGTGAACTTTAAAGTCATTGAGACGGGCGGGCTGTTTACACTGCGTTTTACTGAGAGTAAGATCCCCATTCTGGATAACTTTGAGTTTTATGTCGGGAGCAAGCCTGGCATACCGCTGATCCCTGGTTATACTGTGGGTTATATTACGAAGGGTGGCGGCGGATTTAATAATCTTTATGATACCCTTACGGGCAATTTTAATATCTTACCACCGCTGAAGCTTATAGTTATTGGAGGGATGTCCATTGCCAACATTCTTTTCGCTGATGATATGCGTCTGGAGGCTTCACTTCGCGGGATTCATTTTGAATCTGCCATTGCGGTCATGGATATTAGGGTGTTTGAAAGGGCCTTCGGAAGATATCACATTGAAGACAGCTTGACGAAGGCGGGCATCGAGGCGCAGATTGGTGCAGAGGTCGCACTGTTTGATGTGATAGAAGGGGATGTATCGGCGACGATTTCTTACGATTCCAACAAAGCAGGCATCATGGGACCAGTAACGATGTCGGGAGGCGGGAACGTTTCGATTATTGTTCCTCGCGGTATATTGTTCCTTGGCGGCAGGCGAATCGGGAACGTCTATGGCTATGTGAGCACAGATGGCGTATCGGCATCGGGTAGAATCATCGGCGTACCGATAAACGTTCGCTACAACTGGGGAGACCGATCGCCACGGCTTGTCGCACTTGATTACGTGCCAGCTCCAGCAATGGGCTTATCGCAACAGCAAATAATGGAGAATGGCAAGATTGCAGGTACGATGACGTATGGCAGCAATATTAAAGAGGTGTCTTCATTTGAGAAGGGGGAGAATTCGAATCGAGCCCAAGCCGCATCAAGAGGCAGTGTAATGGTGCTGTCGAAAGATATGCAGTCGACTTATGATATAACGGTAGGCGATCAGGATTATGCGCTGCTGGAGCTAGCTTACAGTGGTGATTTGCCCGAAATAGAAATCACTGCACCAAATGGTCAAAGCTATCCGTTGATCGAGGATGAAAACTATTTGATCCAGGAAATCTCTGCAGATGAAAGTCAGAGCGGTGTGCTGGAGCAGTACATGTATGTTTCTGTTGTTGCTCCTGAGCCAGGGACTTGGACGATAGCTACAAGCAAGCCGCTGGAAGGCGGACGTTTGATGGATGTGGCTGAGCTTCCCGAACTGGAGCAGCTTGAGGTTGAGATGATCGGAAGTCACGAGCTTGCTGTCCAATGGCAATCCGCACATGTCGATGAGGATATGCATGTGGCCCTTTATTTAAGCGAGGATGGCGATTCGGATTCCGGCAGATTGCTGCTCAGCGAACTTGATGCTACAGGCTCCACCACCGTGCAATTGCCAGATACACTGCCTTCAGGCGAATACTATATTCGCGCAGCGTTGGTAAATGGCGACATGCTGGAGCATGTACGGTACAGCGACACATCCTTTGCCATAAACAATGCATACGAACTCCCTGCACCCGAGCATGTCGAGATGACCAACCTAGGCAATGGACTGGTGAAAGCAAAGTGGGAGCTGGATCAGACGGCAGACGGATTTGTCTTGGAAATGAAGGATGAGAACGGCGAAGCACTGCCGAATATGGGTATGGTAGAGGCAGACGGCGACCTAAGAGAAGCGAATATTGGCGGTACTTACGTAGATCAACAAACAGGCGAATTATTCGGTCTTGTTGCTGGCAACACCTATCGTGTGGAGGTCACGGGTTACAAGGAAATCGATGGGATAAGGGTATATGGTCAGCCTGCGTTGTCCAATGAGCTGTATGTACCAGAACCGAATCCAGCCAACATCGAATTGACGGTGCAAGTGGATGATCAAGCTGCTAAGCAAGTCGCTGGTGATCATGATGAGATGATTTATATCGTAAATCAGCCACAAGTTGATCTGGTGCTGCAATCGGATCAGCAAGTGAACTCGAACGTGATAGTGAACGATTCAGCGGCTTTTGAGCGATCAGAAGATCAATGGCAGCAAAGCATCGAGTTAGAAGAAGGCATGAATAACATCAGCGTTTATGCTGTGAATGAAGATGGGGATATTACGGTTTCAGGTGTTCAGGTTCGATTAGACACGGAGAAGCCCGACTTGAAAATAAATGCACCTGAGCCGGCATATTGGTCAGAGGATACTTCTGTAACGGTTCAAGGTGTTGCGGAGCTGGGAAGTATCGTCACGATTAACGGTGAAGAAGTGGAGACAGATTCAGAAGGCCGATTTGCGAGCGAGATTTCGCTGGAGGGTTATCTGAAGCGTCCGATCACGATAGCGGCAGCGGATCAGGCGGGAAATGTGTCTCTTCATTCAGCGCAAGCCATCAACGGGACAGTGAATACGATCGAAGAAGTGGAAATTCGGATCGTGTCCACTGACAGCGAAGCTGCAAGCACCAGTGAGGATGTGGAGCTTGAACTGTTGGTTGGCGGGAAGGCCGTGCTAGAGCTTGTCGGCTTGGATGAGCAAGGCAACGCTTATGTGCTGGAGCAAGCCTATGCGGATTGGAATGTTCTCCTTGGTTCACAGTACGGTGAACTCTCAGGCGGTGTACTGGATGCGAAGTACGAAGGGGATATAGTCATTCATGCTTCCTACACGATTGCCGAAGGCTATGCGTTACAGGATTCGCTGACGGTTCGTGTCCATCATGAGGAAACGGTGGAATTGCCGAGTTATGATGATTGGTATGATGAGGATTGGGAGGACAATTACCCGGAACGTCCTGCATCGACCCATCGAGGAAATGGTGCTAATAATGACAAGGTCATCGACGAAATGCTTCAGCAAGCATTGAAGTCGATCATTGAAGCCGAGCAAGGAACGGTGTTTTTCGATCATATCGCTTTGCAGAGTGGACAGGATCAAATCCTGAAGGATGAGGATCGTGCCGAGTTGAAGGTCTTCGGACAACCATGGGAGTTGGAGCGGGTTGGCATCGGGATGGGGCGAGTCATCGATCCCAGCCGCTTTATCTTCAACGATCGAAGGACGTTGATCGGGGACATTTACGAACTGAAGACGAATGTGCCAGTGACATTCGAGACGCCTCCTGAGCTATTGATTCGATTCGGATTGGAAGACGCCGCGGATCCTTCGAAGCTTGGAATCTACTGGTATAACGAAACGAAGCGCCGTTGGGAGTATATTGGCAGTGAAGTCAATCCGTTGTATGGAACAGTTACAGCGCGACTTCCGCACTTTAGCAAATACGCGCTGCTGTATGATGAGCAGATGCGGCAATTCTCCGATATGGAAGGGCGCTGGTCAACCGACGCTGTGTACCGCTTGTCTTCAATTGATGTGATCAATGGCTGGGAGAAGGCGGGTGCATGGATCTTTGCACCGGAACAGTCGATTACAAGGCAGGAATTCGCTAAAGTGCTCGTCGCTGCTAATGACGTGTCGCTTACAGCGGATGCAAGCAGCCTTTCATCCTTCGCAGATCGCAGTGAGGTAAGCGAATGGGCGGTGCCTTATATGAGACAGGCCGTACAAGAAGGTTGGATACTTGGCTCGAAGAAGTCTGATGCCATGTACTTGAATCCGCGGCAAGCGATTACACGTGCAGAAGCTGCTGTCATGTTAACAAGGATGATGGGAGATTCTTCAGCAGCAACAGACGAACCGCTGGCGGCGTTCAAAGATGCGCAGGATGTCCCAGTGTGGGCAAGATCAGCCATTGCGATGTTGGTCAGCGAAGGTATCCTCAGCGGTTACCCTGACGGAACCATCCGTCCAATGGATACGATCAAACGGGAAGAAGCCGCTGTCATGCTGCTGCGTTTTATGGATAGGATGCATTAACAAACCTGATGCTGAACGCCAAGAAGCCCTCCTCCAAGGTATCGATGGAGGAGGGCTTCTTACTGTTCACTAACAATTTGAGTTTTACCAGTCACAAGTCATTTGAAAAGTGGTAGTAAAAAATGGTTACCCATTCTTTGTTATCGCTCGTTTCTTTAGTTGGATGCTAGAAACAGGTACGGACCAGATCAATCTATCAAGCAGATTTTTATAAAGCATCTATGTTAAGGTATTAGAATAGGTATTGAGACAAGTCTTACATAGGGAAGGAATACGGACTACGATGAATGATATCATATGGATTTTATTTTATTTGTTGATGGGTTCTTCTATAATTTATCTCTTACTCGCACATATTCTGGTCTTTTCTACTAAGTTGAAAGAACCGTCTGGTGACTTAGAAAACCTCCAGTTTACGGATTTACGAACAGAACGGACAACATTACCGCCGTTAGAACAGTTTAAAGCTAGGGACGGGGAAGCTTTATCCTTTCGCCATTATACAGCCAATGCAAATCAGGTGCTAATACTTGTGCACGGTTCTGGATATCATGGATCATACTTCCAACCCCTGGCTTCGTATTTAACTGAGGGCGGAATTGCTTCAGTGTACACGTTAGATTTGCGCGGTCATGGACTTCATCCGGAATCGCGCGGAGATATTAAGTATATGGGTCAAATCGAAGACGATTTGTATGATTTTATTGAATTCGTCAAGCAACGTCACCGGAAGGAATCTATCATTCTCGGAGGACATTCGAGTGGTGGGGGCACGGTTATTCGGATGGCAGGGGGTAGAAGAAGACATCAAGCCATTAGTGGATATTTGCTTATTGCTCCTTATATTCATCATCAATCCCCGACCAATACTAAAATAAATAATTGGGTCAATGTTAACATTCCGAGAATCATAGGACTCTCTATGTTGAATCAGCTAAAAATAACCCATTTAAATCATATGCCGGTCATATCTTTTAATATGCCCTACCCATACAGAGACAATACGGAGACGTTGACTTACAGCTATCGATTACAGGTGTCGATGCACCCTCGTAAACATTACAAGAGGGATATATTATCCTTAGATCAAAGAGTCCTAGTCATCGCAGGAAGTGGTGATGAGGCTTTTAATGTCGATCGATATAAACAAGTTTTTCAAGATAATAAACATGCAGAAGTCGTATTGTTGGAGGGTCTCTCACATTTCAATATTATAAGCCGCCAAGCATCTCACGAAAAAATATCCGAATGGATTGTATCAAACAATTAATCGGGGTATAGTCTGAATAAATATTCGCTGTGATACAATGGTGTAAAGGAGCATAAAGCCGGTTCTAAGTAAAGCGGGAAAAAGCACAAAAAGTGTTGCGGCCAAATATTCTACTCCAGTTGAAGTTAATAAAACCTGAGCGAATGCTGAAAACTTCGCTTGGGTTTTATTGTTAGATGCCTTCTCGCTGGTTCCTTTGCCAAACTACTATACTAGCTTTATTAGTGTTCGTTCTATTAGAATAGAAGTTATAAGAAAGGTATAGGAGTGTGTCGAATGATGGAAGGACCATTTAAACGGGTGGCAGAAGCGACTTATTTAGCTACTGAGAAAAGTGATAAATACAGAGCGATTCTAAGACATTTCTATATTCAGCACGAGCGTTTGCGTGAATTTTTATTCCCGGAAGAAGTATACACGCACTTGAAAGAATCCCCGCATTTTGAGCACTATGAGCTGGACGAGCTGCATAGTGATCTAGCCTCGCTGGTCAAATGGGGAAATTTGCGTGCGCAGCAGGAGAGCGGCAAGGTCAAAACGATCGAAGAGTTTAAGAAGAAACGATTTCGCTATCAAATTACACCGTATACAGTAGAATTTGAACGCATGTTAATTCAATTTGAGCATCAGTCTGATCAATTTGGGGGTTCATTAGAAAAGTCCCATTTTGAAAGGTTATACCAAACGCTGCAAAGGATAAAGCAAGCCAAGGCGGAGTCAGCAGAGAGCTGTGCTCAGCTATGGGATGATTTATTGACCTATTTCAAGAAAATTACACAAAATACGTCTGATTATTTCGCTTACTTGCGCAGTGAGGATGCTTCAGAGCAGATGAAATCTGAGGCGTTCTTTTTATATAAGGATCAGTTTACGCGTTATTTGCGTGATTTTATTATCAATTTGCAGCGAACAGCGGCCTCGATTCAAGATGTTATGATATCGTTGCCGCGGGAGGACATGAGGACTTTTCTTCAAAAAGTAGCTCAGCATGAAATGCACGTGTTTCGTTTTGAGCGATTAGGTGACCAGGTGGATCATGTGAGTGAGCTTGAAGCGACATGGTTTAATGTTAAGGCATGGTTTATCGGTGACGAAGCGGGCGAAAGCCAGTACGACAACGTATTAGAGCAAACGAATGAAGCAATCCGCAGAATGACAAGAATCATTCAGCGTTTGGGTGAGCGCAGCTTGCTGCATCGCAGCCGTAAGGAGGATTATCTTCACCTCGCACAGTGGTTTTCGAATTTGCCTTCTATTGAAGAAGCACACAAGTTGTCCTCGATTGTGTTTGGGTTGTCGCACACGAAGCATCTCCATTCCGACCATATACCAACGGAGGATATTTATACCGATGTGTGGGAGGAGATGCCGATGGCCCATGAGAGGATTCCAAGAATTCGGGCGTATCGGGAGAAGACAAAGGCCAATGCCGTTGAGAGTCATTTTGAGAAGAAGGAGCAAACCAAAGCGGCCTATTTGAAACAGCGGTTGTATGAGCAGCAGGTGATTGAACAGTATTTGACTGGAAATACCATTGAGCTTGAGCAGTTGCCAGTGATCGAACCCTTTGTACGGAAATTATTCCTTTCTTGGATCGGTAAAGCGATGGGCAAAGCGGATCGTACTATCAAGACAGAATACGGGCATGAAGTGACAGTGGAGTTGGATCGCAGTCGAACGATGGTGCTGAAGGCCGAGGATGGGCAAATGAAAATGCCGGCCGTGACATTGTTGTTTGCAGGAAAGGAGAAAACGAAGCATGAGCTTGCGTGAGGAAACCTTTGATGAACAGACGCTGGATGCGTTGGCTGTGTTGTTTGAACAATTTTGGATTTTGCGTGACGAAGAACCTGAGGCTTATCGAATGATTCGTGACCGTGAGCTGAAGCTTAGACGTTATCTTCAGGACAAGTTTGGCCTTGATCTCATCGTGCATCAGCATTTTGCCAAGCTTGAGAAGATTCCTGTCGAACCGCAGAGCTGGATGGGGATTCAGGCTTTTCAGGATCCATTGGATTATGCTATTTTTTGCTGTGCGCTGGCTTATACAGAGCAGAAAGCAGTAGATGAGCAATTTCTACTGTCTGATTTAGCGGAACGTATTCAAGAGCTGTATCCCGGTGACATTCCGCTGGATTGGACGTTGTATCAGCATCGGCGATCGCTGGTGCGCGCTTTGAAGCAGGTGCTTGAATTTCGCTTGATTAATACCATTGACGGGAATCTTGAGCTATTTCAAACGAGTGAGGAAGAGGAAGTACTCTATGAAGTGACGGTATTTTCCAGATATTTCATGAGATCCTATCCCGATGATTTGTTTAAGTTTGAGACGATAGAGGCGTTAATAGAGCAGGATTGGGGGCGGCATCAAGAGGATTTGCGTAGAAAACGAGTTTATCGCAAACTGATGATGACTCCGTTTGTGTATCGAAAGAGCGAAGATGATGCTGATTTTGCATATATTCGAAACTTTAGAAACCGGCTGCGAGATGATTTTGAGCAGCATACTCCATTTCGCTTGGAGGTATTTAAAAATGCTGCGATGCTAACATTGTCGGACCCCAAAAAGCGTTATACCTTGTTCCCGGGTACAAGTGGAATTGTGGACGTTGCGCTCCATACGACAGCGGTCATTAGAGAACAATTGAACCAATTGAGTATCAGTGAATTCGGAGAACTTCGTCAGCCGCTTGCCAGGTTCATCACGATCATCAAGGAAACGAAAGAAAGATACGGTCATGGGTGGGCGAAGAAATACCGTGATCTTACCTTAGAAGCATTAGCTTATGAAGTTATTGCTTTATGGAAGTCATGGGATATGGCGGAGATGGATGAAGCAGAAGATTCGCATATGCTGACCCTCTTGCCGGGGGTCGCGCGCATGATTGCTTTTTATCCAAAGGATTATGAATGGGAAGGAGACGAGGTCTAGTGGCTGCTAAATGGAAGCTAAATCGCGCGGGATTATTTAACTTCTGGTATTACGATAATGAGGTGTTTGAATTTGAAAGTGGTAAATTATTGCTTCGAGGTACGAATGGTTCCGGGAAATCGGTAACGATGCAGAGCTTGCTGCCTGTGCTGCTCGACGGGAAGAAATCTCCGGATCGCTTGGATCCTTTTGGTTCCAGATCACGGCGCATGGCTGATTATTTATTAGGCGAGAAGGAAGTCTCGAATCGAGATGAACGAACCGGGTATTTATATATTGAATACAAAATGGAAGGCACCGATCAATACTTGACAACGGGTATGGGGATGCAGGCGAAGCGGAACCAGCCATTGAAGTCATGGGGGTTTGTCATTACGGATAATCGGCGCATTGGTTATGATCTTGAGCTATACAAGCTGGTGAATCAAAATGGTGAGCGACAACAGTTTCCATACTCACAAACGGAGTTGACACACTTGATCAGCACGGGGGGAGAGGTTGTAAGCTCTAACCAAGACTACATGAAGCTGGTGAATCGATATGTCTTCGGATTTGAAACAATTGAGGCTTATGATGATTTAATCAAGCTGCTGATTCAACTCCGCAGTCCGAAGCTTTCCAAGGATTTCAAGCCAACTGTCATTTATGAAATTCTGGAAGAAGCTTTGCCTCCGCTGACAGACGAAGATTTGCGATATTTATCCGACTCCATTGAACAAATGGATCAGACGAAGCAGCAGATGGAGCAGTTGGATCGAGAGGTAAAGGCATTAACGAAGCTAAAGGATGCTTATGAAGCCTATTCCGAACGGATTTTTGTCGATCAGGTCAAGGAATGGAAGCAGGCCCAGGCTCGTGCGCAGAAAGAAGAGGAAGAAGTTGGCGGGTTAAGAAGCAAACTGGCTAAGCTTGAAGCAGAGTTAGAATTAAGTCAACAAAGACAGCATGATCTCAACATCAGGCAAGGTACGCTAAATGAACAAAAAAAACGACTTGAGCGACATGAGGTTTTTCAGCTGGAGGAACTATTGCAACAGAAGCTTCATGAACTCGAAGTCTTACAGCGCAGCCTATCGCATCAAGAGAGCCGAATTGAAGCAAAAGTGAAGAAGGAGCGGGAAACTCGAGGGAGGATCGACGCGCTTGAGGTTGATATAGATGAGAAGGAACAGCAATTAAGAACGGCTGTCGAGGATTTGGATTACGAGGCGCAGGAAAGCGCTTTTTCGCAGCACGAGATGAATGTGCAGGACTATGAACGCAATGAAGGCGGGCCGTTTAATTTTGACAATTGGAGAAGAGAGCTGGAGTCGCATACGGCGAAGCTGGAGGCTTCCTTGGAGGAGCTTAGGCATCGTGATTCGGTCATCCTGCAATTTCAAGACAGGAATCGAGAGCTAAGTGAGGTGAAGCAGGCACATGATGCCCTGCTTGAGAATGAACGGAAATGGCGTCGGCTTCTGTCTGACGACAAGCAAGCATTAATCCATCAGATTCATCTTTGGCTGGAACAGCATGCTTACTATCAGGCTGCAGATGCGTCAAAGCAACAAATGATGCGTATGATTGATCAGCTGTTCACTGAGCATGAATATGACGAAGTCAAAGGGGTGTTCATGCCATTTGTCCATGCGTATGAGGATGAACTGCGAACCCGGCGCGCCGATGTGATCATGCAGAAAGAACAAGCTGTAAAAGAACGCGAGAAGCTGCAAACCAAGTGGAAGCAGATGAAAGCGCAGCGTGATCCCGAGCCAGAGCGTCATGAAGCAACGGTGGAGGTGCGCAAACAGTTAGATGCCCAAGCGGTGATATATAAACCTTTGTACGAGATTGTAGAGTTTAAGCCAGACGTACCACCGGAGGTGCAGAAGCGGCTTGAAAGCGCACTTACCGAGACAGGACTGCTTGACGCGCTGGTCACAACCCAAGCGATTTCATTTCAGCATGATCGCGTGTTATTAGCTGAACCCAAGCTGTTCACAGCTACACTAGCCGATTATCTGCAGCCGGATACCGCTCAGCGCGCGATCCCTTTTGATCGCATTGAGGCTGTCTTACAAAGCATCGAAATGGACGGTGAGGCGCCTGTTCATTTTACAATAGATGGACGATATCGCTTTGGAAACCTGGAGGGACATGCTTTGCCGCTGGATGAGGTGCGGTTTATTGGTCGAGAGGCTAGGCGGCGCTATCGTGAGCAGTTGTTGACTGAGCTTGAGTCTCAAATGTCCGAGTATGACGTGCGTATCACTGAATTGGAAGACCAGCGGCAGCAGACGGACAGACAATTGCAGCAATCCAAAGAGGCATGGGCTCAGTTTCCGTCATGTGCAGATGTTAAAACCTGCCACAATGAGCTGACCCATATTTTAGGGGAGATGAAGCTTCACGAAAAACGCATCAGGGATATCTCTGAGCAGTTAGCTAAGCTGGATCAAAAGCTGCAGGAGAGTAAACGGAAGCTTTATGAGTTGACGCAAGGATTGGCTTTGGAAGCCCGAGCAGAGACCTATCAGCACGCCTTGGTCATGAGCCGTCAGTATGAGAAACAATTGAATCATATTCACAGAGCGCATGAGCTTTGGGTTCGTCTGCTTGAAGATCTTAGAAGAACACATGAATACCTTAGAGAGCTGCAAGCTGAGACGGACGAATTAAAGGGTGAGCTGGCTGTTCTGAAGGATACAGCGACAACATTGGAACAGCACATCCAAGATATTAGACAACAGCAGCAGTTGAAGGGCGCTGAAGATGTAAGACGCGAGATTAAAAGGGTGACGCAAGATTTATTCGCAGTGGGTTCGGAGCTGGAACACTTGTCTAGTACCCTTCCTAAATTAGAGGTGAACCAAAGCCATACTGAAGAAAAGCTTGGCGAGAAGGAACGCTTGTTTGCCTTTTGGAACCGAATGCAAGCGGCATGGAAGGAAGCGGTCTTAAAGGAATGGAAGCGGGGAACGATCGCAAAAGCGCGTGATGTCGTGGATGACGCCATCATCCACGAGTACGCAGAGAAAAAAGTGATCAAAGACAAGTCCATTTTGGAGGCGGAACTGACCAAATTATTTTACAATCTGCAACCGGATCTGACCGAGCATAAAATAACGCAATATACCGATGCTCCCGATGTTGTCGGTTGGATGAATGAGATTGATAAGGAAGAATGGAAGCCGATTATTGAGCAATGGAAAGCCAAGAATACACGGAATATCATAGAGTTTGATCAACGGGGCGTGAAGATTTCGCCTGCTGCGCTATACGAAAGTGTCTCCCGTGAACTTTCGATCCAAGAAACAAGGCTAGACGAAATGGACAAACAATTATATGAAGAAATTTTGCTCAATTCCGTAGGGCATAAGCTCAGGGCGCGTATTCGACGCGCCGAACAGTGGACGGAGAAAATGCGAGGATTAATGGAAAGCCGGGACACCTCCTCCGGCCTTAAGTTCTCGATCCGTTGGAAGCCTAGAACGGCCGATTCTGAGCAGGAGCTGGATACCCAGGAGCTCGTTACCTTGCTGAAGCAAGACGCCAATGTATTAAATGAAGCCGATCTCGAACGGATCACGCGGCATTTTCGTTCTAAGATTGACACAGCCAAAGTATGGCTTGAGGAGAAGGGCGAAGGGCAGACCCTGCTGCAGGTGTTGAAAATGGTGCTTGATTACCGTAAATGGTTTTCCTTCGTGTTGTATTATGAGCGTCCGAATGAACCGAAGCGGGAGCTGACTAATCATCATTTCTTCAAATTTAGCGGTGGGGAAAAAGCGATGGCCATGTATATCCCGCTCTTTACCGCGTGTTATTCACGGTACCAAGAGGCAGCGCCGAGCGCCCCGTATATTATTTCGTTAGATGAAGCTTTCGCTGGTGTAGATGAGAATAATATCAACGAAATGTTCGAGATTGTTGAGCAGCTCGGCTTTAATTATATTATGAACTCCCAAGTCTTGTGGGGCGATTATGAAACCGTGGAGTCGTTATCCGTGTGTGAGCTGGTTAGACCGAAAAATGCGGATTATGTTACGGTGATTCGATATAAGTGGAATGGGCAGGAATTGTCTTTGCAGGTCAATAAAGAAGGTGAAAACGATGAACAGGCCGCTGGATGAAGCGCTGACCTATTTTAAGCAGAAGAAGGGATATGCTGCCCTTTTTCTGCTTTTTCGTCAAAAGTACGAATCGCTGGGAAGAGTTGGGGGGGCAGTAGATTTAGCATGTTGCTCTGACGAGGAAATCGAGGAGCTTGCTTTATTTATGGGTGCTTCCCCTCATCATTTAGTGCGAAAAGGGAAGCTCATGCTGTCAGATTTCGAACAACGTCTGCAACAGACGCGGTTTGCAGGCATCTCACTACTTGAACTGCTTGAAGCTTACTTTGGTCAGAAGCTGCAATCCAAGAAAGCGGCTAAAGCGCAGTTAATAGCTGCACAGATGGAACAGCTGAAGCGTTTTAAACAAAGGTATCCTCATATTGCTGACTGGTTTACCTATTTGGAAGGCAAAACAAGTGACACACAATGGATCTGGCGGATGCTTCTCGAACCCGATTTTGCAAAAGAGATTCATGTTATAGCGCAAGCTTACGCTGCACTGCCTGACTCCATTGAACGTTACCCTTTGTTTAGCCAACGTGTCACAGGTAATCCACATGCACTTGATTTCGTGGCAGTGAGAGGCAAGCTTTGGATTCACTTGCTGCATGTGATGGCTGGGGGACAAGGTGCGTTGCCCGCACAGACGGAGGATCTGAATGAACTGTTGCTGCAGTATAACTTACTAAGGGATGACATTCAAAACTTTGTTACCCAAGCTAATATACTGGCTTACTCGGAGGGCTGCGAGCATCCAGTGTGGAGAGCGGCAGCAGATGAACAGTGTGTGATGAATGTGCCTATGCGGGAGTTGTTAAAGGTTGACAGGCTGGCTGCGGCCCATGCTGCGCAGGCTAATTTAGGTTCCAACGTTTATATTGTTGAAAATTCAGGGGTATTCTCAGCCTTGCTGGATGCGGTGCCTCGCGCCCCTTTAGTTTGCACCCATGGGCAATTTAAACTTGCAGGGTTACAGTTGATGGACAAGCTTGCTTCCGCTGGGCATATGCTGTACTATAGCGGTGATTTCGATCCAGAAGGCTTGTCCATGGCTGTGCGTTTTAAAGAAAGATATGGTGAACAAGCTCGGTTTTGGCGTATGACAGCAGCTGATTACAAAGCATCGAATCCGTCAGTGGATATTGGGGGTAGAGAGACAAAGTTAAATCATCTTCTTGATTCAGAGTTAGGAGATGTTGCTTTAGCAGTGAAGAAAACGATGAGAGCAGGGTATCAGGAAGGAATATTGACACTACTCATTAGTGATTTACTGAACGGCGTATAGGAAACGAGCTAGAAAAAGGCTTGGTGATTAAATTTAATTGGAGGATCATAATGGGAAATACCGATAAGTTTGAAATGATAGCAAGCAGTTATGATACGTCTGAACGGGTGCATATAGCCAAGGTATCATCTGAAGCCATACGCGACTATGTAGTGGACGCTGAACATAAGGATGCGATTGATTTCGGATGTGGAACGGGTCTTGTCGGTATGAATTTGCTGAATGATTTCCGGTCGATGCTGTTTCTGGATACATCGCAGAATATGATTCGTCAAATCAAACAGAAAATAGCAGAGCTGCAGATTCAGCATGCCGATACCTTATGCTTTGATTTCGAACAGGAAGATCGCTCTGATCTCCATGCAGACTATGTATTTATGGTTCAAGTTCTACTCCATATTCAGGATGTTGAGTTGATTTTATCGAGGCTATACGATGTTCTAAATCCTGGAGGGCATTTAATCATCGTGGATTTTAACAAGAACGAACATATTGAATCAGAAATGGTGCATAACGGATTTGATCAAGGAGAGCTTAAAGAACTCATGGCTAACTTGGGCTATAGAGACATTCAATCTAAAACGTTTTATTCAGGGAGTAACATATTCATGGGACAGGATGCTTCTCTATTCATCTTAGATGCCCGAAAATAGTTCCATCGTTATAAGTGAAGCGGTTTGCTGACTAGGCCATTCTAATTAAGAGGAAAAGCCGACCTTGTATAATGTGGAAGGGAAAATAGATGCTGATGTCGAAATTTGTATTATAGTGATTCACAGATTCATAGGACATTGGAGCATATTCCCTTTCTTAATGCCCTTATTTTTCAGTTTAATTTAAAGTCTGGGATGGACTTTTATGGATTGAAAAATACTAGGACAAGGAGGTTGTTTTGCGTGTCTCTATTAAATAATGAACGTGGAAGTATCATGTACACGATGATACTGGCTATCTTGCTTCCCATAGTTGCAATGACCGTCCTGTTCATGCTGTCGAACCAAATCATGTTTGACCGCAATAGCAGTGCCAATCATAAGGCTGAGTACATTGCGCAAGGGGCTATGGATGCGCTTAACGATTATTTGATGGCTCATATGGACAACGCATATAGTGCATTTACAAGTTGGGTCAATGCTTATGGCTCTACCATCCAATTTGTTGATGCTAACGGTTCTACGGTTCAATTGGAGTATGCCGAGTACAGCACCAATGTAACGGGGAGTTATTTTGGCTATCAGGTGACTGCGACTGTCACAAACGGTCAACACAGTATTAAGAAATCGATTCGCTATAAGTTTCCCGATGGATCTATTGTGAATGGCGGCATCTATCACATCATCAATGTTAATAGCAATCAGGCATTAGACTTTGTCGAAGATACAATGGAAATGGATGACGGCACTCAAGTTCAATATAATAATGTCATTGTTTCACCTCTTAGTGGTGCCGATTCACAGAAATGGAAAATCATTAATGTTGAAGACGTAGATGGAGAGCTAACTTATAAATTAATAAATATGGGCATCGGAGAAGCTTTAGATGTATTTGCTGCAAGCACAAGCTGGGGGGCCACAGTACAAACCTATGGTGACAATTATGGCGCAGCCCAAAAATGGCAATTTGTTGACATAGGGGGCGGGGTATACAATATATACAACCCTAATAGTGGTAAAGTGTTAGATCATGATCATGGTGGAAATTTCGGAAGTCAAAATGTGTGGATATGGGGGGAGAATGATACTGCACCTCAGCAATGGAGGCTGGACCTCATAGAAACCCTAGAAGAAGACGAAACACTGATCTCACATGCTACTTATCAGCTGATTAATCCGTATTCCGATCTTGCATTAGGTGTGAATGAATTTAATTGGTATGACTGGGCTGACGTTGACGTAGAAGCAAACAATGGGTCCAGCTTGCAAAAGTGGAGTGTCATTAGAAACGAAGATGGAACCTACAAGCTTCTTAATCCGGATACATTATTGTATCTTGACGTAGCAAATGGGCATGAAGAATTTATAGGTACAAGGGATATACAGGTTACTTTCGAGAATGACTCAGCTGCTCAAAAGTGGACCATTGTACCAAATGGAGACGGGACCTATAAGCTGCACTACCGATATGGTGAATTTTTGGAACAAACGATGCATATCCAGGATTTATCTGATGGTGGTAATGTTCAAGTTAATTCAGTAAATAACTTACAAGCACAATCTTGGGACTTTATGTTGCAAAACGCATACCATCCAAAGCGGATTCAATAAAGGCAGCACGATGCTTCCTTTTGACAATAGAAAAAATATATGTTAGTATAAATCAAAATGCTTTACCACAAAAAAGCATAAAAGCATAAAAGCGAAAAAGTGAAAATGAAACGCACCTAGGAGGCTGTATGCAATGAACGAGAATTTGCCGCAAATTTTAGACTGTACGATCCGTGATGGCGGATTGGTTAACAATTGGGATTTCAGTGAAGAGTTTGTTTGGAATTTATATAAGGGCTTGAACGAAGCGGGCGTGGAGTATATGGAGATTGGCTACAAGAACTCGCCCAAATTATTGAAAGGGGCCGATCAATCCGGGCCTTGGAGATTCTTAAATGATGACTTCTTAAGAAAAGTGATTAAGGAAAAGCTGAATACGAAGCTGTCAGCCTTAGTTGATATCGGGCGCGTCGATGAAGAGGATATCCTGCCTCGAAGTGAAAGTATGCTGGATCTCATCCGTGTAGCTTGTTACGCTCGTGATGTAGATAAAGCAATTGAACTGGTTAATATTTTCCACAATCGCGGTTATGAGACGACCATTAATATTATGGCTTTATCTAATGTGATGGAGAATGAGCTGACCGAAGCGTTGGAGAAAATTAAGGAATGCCCTGTTGATGTAGTTTACATCGTGGATTCATTTGGCAGCCTTACCAATTCAGATATTGAGTATTTTGTTGAGAAATTCAAGCGAATGCTGCCGAACAAAAAGCTTGGCATTCACGCACATAACAATATGCAGCTCGCTTTCGCCAATACATTACTTGCAGCTAATAAAGGCGTCTCTTTCCTTGATGCTTCCGTTTATGGCATGGGAAGAGCAGCGGGTAATTGTAACACAGAACTGCTTGTCGCCAACTTGAAACATCCGCGATATAGATTGCGCCCAGTTCTAGATGTCATTGAGCGCTTTATGGTTCAGATGCGTGAGAAGTGGGAGTGGGGTTACATCATTCCATACATGATCACGGGCACACTGGATGAACATCCGCGTACAGCAATGGCACTTCGCGGCAGTGATGAAAAGGATAACTACGTTGATTTTTACGATCAATTGACGCTACCTGAAATGTCACCACAAGTGAAGAAATAATAAGGGTTTTAATCCGAATACAATAATGAATGCTAAACAACAAGCAGGTGAACCAGGCAGCCAGCTTGTTGTTTTTCTATGCGCATAAACCTAAATAGGTATCATCTGATGCGCTTATGTTTCATAGGCTTTAGTTTAAATCTCCCGTAGGTTTTTGCGTAAAGTACGGTATTAATGGGCTTGTTTACATGTTAAAATTAGGGAAATACATGTAATGAAGGAGGACATTAGCGTGTCTGAGGAAATGAATAAGACATTGTTGCCAGAGCAGCGAGAAGAACTATTTAACATTTTGAAAGCCCGATTCGAGAAAAACTTGAATCGCCATGAGGATCTTGAATGGTCTAAAGTACAAGCTAAGCTCGAAGCCAATCCAGAAAAACTGTGGTCGCTGGGGGAAATGGAACGTACCGGCGGCGAACCTGATGTTGTGGGGTATGACGAGAATTCGGGCGAATACATTTTTTATGATTGTTCTGCTGAAAGTCCTAAAGGACGCAGAAGTGTTTGTTATGACCAAGAAGCTTTGGAAGCAAGGAAAAAACATAAACCCGACCATAGTGCAGTTGGCATGGCTGCTGATATGGGCATTGAGCTGTTAACGGAGGAACAATACCGAGAAATGCAGACATTTGGAGCATTCGATTTAAAAACATCAAGCTGGGTAAAAACACCTGAAGCTATTAGGAATCGAGGTGGTGCTATCTTCTGTGACCGCCGATATGACACTGTCTTTATGTACCACAATGGAGCAGATTCCTATTATGGTGCCAGGGGGTTCCGTGGATCGCTGAGGGTATAGGCTGATATTGTATTCCAACAACGTCTATTGTTAGTCGGAATTACCTACTCGAAATGCTGCTTAGACCTTAGGAAAAAAAGAAAAGCGACCTATATAATGGATAGGGTGCAAACTTTGTATGAGAGGAGTTCATAATATGGTCGCATTAAGTTTTGCATTTCGGCGTGGTTTTCAGTTCGTCGTGTGTTTGCTTGCCCTAATATGGATGGGAATATGCCCCTATCAGGCAGAAGCAGCCTCAAGCTCGTCTGATTCTGCAATAAGAATTTTTGTAGACACAGAGGAATTGGAACTCGATGTTCCGCCTAAGGTCAAGAATGGTACAACTTTGGTCCCGTTTCGTTCTTTATTCGAAGCTCTCGATATGGAAGTGACTTGGGATTCGTCACAAAGATCAATTACTGGAACTAACACTGACCAGACTCTTACTTTAGTAATTGGAGCCCATGAAGCTGTTGTCAATAACACCACTTTCCCGCTTATTGAAGCAGCAGAAATCGTTAATGGGCGAGCATTGATCCCGCTCCGTTTTGTCGGTGAAGCATCTGGTGCCTCTGTATTCTGGGATCCTTATAACCGGGAGATATCAGTTGTGACATTGAAGTATATGGGAGCTAATAACATCAGCAAAGAGCAGTTGGAACAAGCCATTGAAGACTATCTTAAGGAAAGGGCTGCAGAAGAAGTCAATCAAGATTCCGAACCTGATACTTCTGAGATGCCTGCCCAACCTATTAAACCCGTTAACTTGGACAGTTTAGAAGGTATGTATTATGGATTTCGTTCTGACTTTGGCGGTTATGAATGCGGCGGGATCTGTTGGGATTTCTATACATTCTTGCCGGATAAAGAGATATTCATCGGATTGCCAGCTAGTGGCGGCCCTGAAACGATTGATTGTTCGAAGGAAACGTGCCTAACATACTCTATTAAAGACGGTAAGCTTAAGCTAAGCAACGGGGAATCTCTGAATATTTCAAAATCGGAAAAAGGCTTCCTTATCATTAATGGTGTTCAGCTTGATGTCGTCCAGCCAGTCTCTGAAGAGACGACCTTTGATCATGAGTATATCTATATCGGGTATTCCGGCTTAGCAGGAATTAGTGGAGCGTCCCATTCGTGGACATATACTTTATCACTGCGATCAGACGGGACATTCGAAATGTCGGGTGTGACCGTGGGTACTACGGGCATAGATCCTAAGACGAACGTTGGTATAAGTGATGATGCGGATACGGGCACATACGACATTCAGGATAATACGATTACATTGACATCCAACGATGGTACGGTCACCCACGCGTTGTTCTTTATCCACAATTCTAATCCCGAAGGATCATTAGACGATATTCAGTTGGGTGCTACAAATTATTACGTCCCACAAGAATAGGGGACAGTTCCAGTGCGCATAAACGGTGAAGCAAAGCAGCATTTCAAGGATGCGCTGCCTAGCTTCACCGTTATTTTTGTGCGATTACTTTGGATAAGCTATAAAGGTCCAATACCCATCTAATATAATAGGTTCGGGACCATCATCGCTCTCACGAGGATCACCTTCCCCCATACGATTGTTGCTAATTAACTTGATTATGTTAGAATAATGAGATTGAAGCATCCACTTCCAAGGTACGATGTAATCCAATCAATAGGAGGTAAACAGATGGCATTCATTACTGAGTTACTATTGGAATATGGTTTAGATCCTGACTTTGTTGAATACCCGGCTACTATCGTTATGATTCTTTTTATAGGACTCCTCTGCGTAGTAGTGAATGTTCTAACCCAAAAAATCGTAATCCGCATTATCACTCACTACGTTGCCAATAACAAATTCAAGTGGGACAACATGCTGTTGGAGCGTAAAGTATTTCACAAGCTGTCTCACATTGTACCTGCAATCATTATTTATTATTTCGCTTCTACCTTTCCAACCTACCAATCAATCATTGAGAAGGGGGCTATTACCTATATTATTATTGTAGGTTTAATGGTGCTCTCAAGCTTGTTAAATGCTATAAATGATATTTATCAGACTTATGAAATATCACGAAGTAAGCCAATAAAGGGATACGTTCAAGTGGTTAACATCATCGTCATTACACTTGGAGGCATCATCATTATTGCGAATCTGATGGGGGAAAGTCCTTTTATCCTTCTAAGCGGTATTGGTGCGCTCTCGGCCGTTCTGATGTTAGTGTTTAAAGATTCGTTACTAGGTCTTGTTGCCGGCGTTCAATTAACGGCTAATAATATGGTTCAGGTCGGGGATTGGATTGAAATGCCGAAGTACGGTGCGGATGGAGATATCATTGACATTTCTCTTAATACAGTCAAGGTGCAGAACTGGGACAAGACGATCACGACCATACCGAGTTATGCGCTTATATCTGATTCGTTTAAAAACTGGAGAGGGATGCAAAGTTCGGGTGGACGACGAGTCAAACGTGCTTTGTTTATCGATACGAGCAGCATTACATTCTGCACTGAAGACATGATTGAGCGGTTTAAGAAGATACACTATCTTTCCGACCATATGATGCATAAACAACAAGAGATTGCAGGGTACAATTCAATTAATAATATCGATAAGGACAATCCCGTGAATGGAAGAGCTCTTACGAATATTGGTGTGTTCAGGGCATATATTAGCAATTACCTCCAGAATCACCCCGGGATTAATCAGGACATGACTTTAATGGTTAGACAACTGGCACCAAGTGAGCATGGTCTGCCATTAGAAATCTATGCTTTTACCAATGATATTAGATGGGCAATGTACGAATCGATCCAATCGGATATTTTTGATCATTTGTTTGCAGTGGCACCTGAATTTGGATTGCGATTATTCCAGAACCCATCCGGGCACGATCTGAAACAAATGTTGAATGAAACTAGCAAAGACGTTAGAGGGGCCAATTAGGTCCCTCTTTATTTTTCTAAATTTAAAGTAAAAAAAAGTAGGTTAGAAGGTTAATAGAACATGATGTCGAATTTTAATCTTTGGAAAAAAAGAGAGTGCGATTTTGCATCTTGAAGCGGATTACACAAACGTCATCTAGAAGGGGACCTTTCATTGGTATGTTTACGGCGTATCTGAATATGCATTTTCCATGGTAGTGATCCATGCCCTATTCTTAATTGGGACTTCCGGTGCTATTATATGGCAGATCTTTTAACTCTACACTCCGAGTTAATATTAAGGCCGTCGAATAAGCGTTGAAGATACACAATGCTTATTCGACGGCCTTTTGTTGCGATGAAAAGCCCGGCTAACGATTTCGGCGATGCGGCTCTTTATTGCAACGGTTGAATCATCTGCTGAATATCTGGAAGATATTGTTCCATGACTTTGAGATGTTCCGCGAAGATCATCCCGAATACCGAGCTCGTGAGTGCATGCCCGTTAAACATCGTTGTTCGGAATCGGACCTCTCCATCCGCTTGGTCCATCTCAAAGCTGCCATAGACTAGATCATAATTGATATGCATTAGATATTCCGAGATTTCCCTGCGTTGGTGGACAGGAACAGCAGTCGGCAATACGGAATAAATGGCACATAATCCGTCTGCTTCATTTGTATGAATAAGGCCAATCCAATGCCCGCCTCGACTTTGGAATCGAAGACGTATAAGCTGCTCGTCCAAACGCTCATACTTTAATGCGTTTGCTTGAAGGAAGGAGGCAACAAAAGGTTGAATATCGCGGATTATAGATTCTTCCGCGGTTGCTGGTGATTCAGCCTTATTCTGATGTCCCCATTCGGTTCGCAGTCCCGTCTTTAGCGATCCCAGACCTCCTAATTCTGGAGGGACTGCTACGCTTTGTTTAACTTCAAGTGCAAGCCAGCATTCCGTTTGTCTCAAATGCCTCAAAGCTTCTTCTGCGGGTTGCTTGTGCAGCAGCGCGTGGAGTACAGCTTCTGCATCCCCGCCTAGTTCGGCAATGTGTTGTGCAAGTGTTGGACGCAGGGCTGCGGATAATTCTACAGGTTGATCCTGAGATAGAGAGGGGTTCTGGTTTCTAGATTGCTGGAATAAGTGAAACCATTCATTCATCAGAATACGATGGCCATCCTTACCGCTTACCTCGAATGTTAATTCGCAGGAAGCCGAGTGTGCATCACAGCGGAACACAAGCTTGGATGCGGTTGCTTGAATGGTTTCTCCGGTTAAGGTTTGAAATTGGATTGGAAATGTGGAATCAATGCTCGATTCTCCCACATGTCTTTGTTGTTCCAAGACGTACACCTCCCTATATATATGTTAATCATTTAATTAATTGAGCAGACCAAAACTGCCTGTTAAATTACCATCTTCATTCATGCCGAAGGAAAGCTTGCCCAATCGTTTCGATTTCTTCACCGAAAAGCTGACCACTTCGGCATCGATTTCAAGCTTCTTGCCTTGTGATACAACGAGTGCAATTTTCCAGCCTGCGCCTTGTCCTTGAGCATCCCATTCCTTAGTGAAACTAATGTTGAGATTTAAGGAACTGGCTAAAGCGACCTTGTTTACAGTCTCGATTGCACTCGCACTGCTGTCGCCTGTAATCCAGCCTCGAATCGTATCATTCACCGTCTCATCGCCTTGCAGGCTGGCTGCAATTTGTTTGCCGGCTTCGTCGAAGTTAGGGGTGGCGATCATCATATCTGTACCAAGGTCGACCATATTTCCTATCGCATTTGTATTACCTTCGCTTGTCTCTTTCAGACTATTGCTTAACATACCGAAAACATTCTTCGCTGAACCGGCAATCGGAGCAGCGACCTTGGCAGCGAGCTGGGCCCACTCTGCGGCATCACCTCCGTAGCTAAACGGAATGCTGCCTTTTGCTGCTATATTGAGTTCTCTTAATTTTCCGTTTATGGTGGTTCCAGAGCCCTCCAATTCGAATTTCAGCGTATGTCCAGCCAGCTTGATCGCAGCTTCTGCAGAAGCTTCCAGTACGCGAACGCTGGAGCCCTTGCCAATCGCTTGAGCTTTCTCTTTCAGTTTATCTGTATCTGTGGTATCGCCGAATCCGCCGGAATTTAAACGCTCAATGGTTTTCTTATCATATCTGCTGAGCCTTTTATATCCAAGTGAGCCTCCCATCTCAGCAACTCCAGCGTTCGCCTGGGCTTGCAGTTTCGTAATCAGTCCAACATCAACATAATTGTCCTCTTTCATATCCTGCTGTTCAATCATTGCGGCCCAAAGCTCGGCTTCCTCCACCGATTCCATTCCGGACTTCTTCTTGCCTTGGTGTCCCCAGAAGTAGTCAGCCGCATTCGTTGAGATGTTCCGCATTTCACGGTACAGCCCATAAGAGACTAGATTTAACGCACTGGTCGAATCTTTCCCTTGGCTCTCTAAGAAGAGTCCCATTCTGAAGTTCGCATCCAGTCCGAAGGTTTCGAAGCCTGCACCGAAGGTGATTTCGGAGCTGATGGTCAATTCGTTCTGTTCTTTGCCGGCTTCGCCACCAAGACCGAACAATACATATGAGCCCGAATAAACGGGTATTTTCAGTTCAAATTCAAAGGAGCTGGAATCACCGGGGCTCGGTACGGCAAGGTCAATGATTCGCGCTATTTTCGTAAATCCGCTGTTCAGGGAAGGGGCCTCGACCGCTTGTTTGATTGATTGTCCTGCAATATCATCTTGTGTGACTTGGTCCTTCACATTTGAAGCAAGAGCGGTCTGCTTCTCCACGTTCGGTCCCGAACTTGGTGTTTGCTTGTCCCCTTTGGTGATTTTCCTAGCCTCATTCACAGCAAGGGTTTGTTTCGCCTTCAGCACTTCAATGGCTTTAGTATTTGCACCCGACAGTGCTGCGGCTCGGATTTTCTTGCTCGCCGTATCATCTTGTCTGGCAACACCATAGGCGGAAGTTTTGGCGGCACGTTTCAGCTTTGATTTAATGTCGGCTGCGGGGATCACTTGATTGACAACCTTCTCGGCTTCTTTCTCCATGACTGTATCGACAGAGCCTTTGGCTAAGTCATAGCTGTTCGTCTTGGCGATCATGCCGAAATACTGCTTGCCCACATTTCCTTTGGAAGCTGTTAAGGCATGCGTGTCAATCTGGTTGTCGATATCAGCTCTTGCTTGCTCTCTAGCGGCATCCTTCATTTTCTGCCGGAATTGGTTTAGCTCCTTCGAACGTCTCCAGCCGCGTCTGCCTACACCCAGCTTCATCAATACCGCTTGTTTGATCGGTTCATACAGCTTATTAGTGTACACCGTTTGAATATCGGCATCGTTCACTAATTGGTCGTTCAATTGATGGCGCTGCTGGATGTCCGCTTTGCCGGCATCTTCCGCCTTCACATTGCTGTCTAGAAAATGTGCATCGTTCTTAATCTGTTCGGATATCTTTTGTTTGATATCAGCTATCGATTGATCGGTCAGTTTACCGGCCTCTGCTTTTGCCGTTTTTTCCGCTTGCTTATGAGCCGCTTCTCGCTGCTTATCTAGAACAACGCTTGGCTGAGGGGATACTAGATTGTAACCTTCCTTGGCTTTGTCTAGTAACGTGCCTTTAGTCTGGTCTGTAATAATCGAATGGACTGTTTCATCCGCATAATCTTTTAACGTGTTAGAGACAATATTCGCTTTTTCGGCAATCTCGTCTGCATAGGCTTTGACATCAGCTTTTTCCTCGGTTGATGCCTGGTCTGAACTGTCGATGTTGGCTTCCACAGCTGCACGCGCAGCGTTCTTTACGCTTTCTCGCAGTGCAACGGCTTCTTTATCTGTATTAAGATAATCGTTGGCTTTTGTTGTCGATTTGTGGATCATAGCTTGGAAGAGCTGTTCAGCAATTTGCGGGCTTTGGAGTTCACGGTCTTGCTCAAGCGCTTCTTTCCGCAGAGCTTCGGGTGAAGGCTGGGCCTCGCTTTGTTGTTTCTCTGAAGATTGTACCTGCGAACCGCCGCTGCTCTGCATTTGGGTCTGTGCCTGAAGCTGACGGCCGACGGCTTGATTACCGAACATACGCTGACGACTCATAAAGGAGCCGAAGCTGAATTTGGACGGCTTTTGCTGCTGGGTCTGTTGCTCTGTTGAGGTATCTTTTTTGGATGAACGTGATTCAAAACCCCAGGGCACCGCAATCCCTCCCTAATCTATCAAATGATTTCATTGTTGATTCCTATGAACTATGTATGAACTAAGTATGACTATAATATTGTGACGAATTGTTACAAATTTCTATATATGAAATGAATGCATATAGTAAAATTATACATGAATATAGAGGTGTGTGGGTGTTTTTCTCTAAGAGATTTAATGGAGGACAAGCGCTAATGCTGTCGAATATAATACATACCAGTTTTTTGAGGTCGAATGAGGTGTAAGGCAGCAATACCTCATAAAGGAGAATGTCATGCCAACTCATATGAAAGGTAAATCCCAGGGGCAGCAATCATTGAAGCGTCGCAAGTCTCCTCCTGATCAATGGCTGCAAGATCAACCCAAGCGGCTTGCCAAGGATTGGCAGCACATGCAGCAAGCTTACGGGAATAAAGCGGTTGAACGAATGATGCTTTCGATGCTGGAAGGCGCTCACCCTGCGCAGGGAATTTCGTTGATCATTGCTAAAGCGGTATCAGACTTGGGTTCGCCTTATGCAGAAGTGGTTGAGAAAATGGTCGTTGAAGCTGAAAGTCAAGGCAAGATGAAGCTTTTGGAGCGATTCATTCCATTGACGTCTGTTCAGAAACAAGCGGTATTACGCTCATTAGGGTGGACGAAGGTTTTATTCACAGAGGAACGCATTCTCGAATCCGATTGGCAGCGTTTGGAGCAGCAAATTCAGCTCATAGAGGGCGTTCGTCTAGAGGAAGAAGAGGGTCAAGAATATGCTGAGGCAGATGTCAACGATGCGGGGGAAGACGTTGTGGTACACACGGCGAATGTGACAGGTCTGCTGCAACCTTATCGTGAGCTGGCGGAGTGGTTAAACTACAAAGCTAACAAACAGGGGGAAGCAGATAAGTTGAAGGCATTCGACAGCTTGTCGATTCCGCAGAAGATGCTTGCACTGCATACTATGGCTCAATTTAATAAGTTGAAATTCAAGTCATTTACCGACATGATGACCGTTTATAGCAAGCAGCGAAAATGGGTGGACTGGGATCGATTCAGCAAAGCGATCGCAGAAGCAAGACAAGTAAAGCAAGACAAACTATCGGAGGTCTTGCTTCGTTCCCTATCAGAAGAGAAGTCTGATGAAGGGACTGAAATGGAAATGGATTTGGACTTGGGTTTAGATGCTGGATGGCTCGGTTTGCTGTTGGCGGTTGAAACTGAAGAGGATGAAAGCGAAGCAGAACGTGACACGACTCCTGGACTTGGCGCACTCAGTTTAGTTTTGTCCATAATCCCGGGATTGTTAGAATCCTCAGAGGCTCCTGCCGCGGTCAGCGCCTTGTTCATTACGCACAAGGAAACGATGGTCAATCAATATTTGAAAGTGCCTGCACATTTACCAGCGAATAAGCTTAAGGAAACACGCCAGAAGATGATGGCGAAGCAGGGGTTTCAATCTATTGAACAAGTGTACAAGCGCATGTTGGAAGAACTAGCCGATATCATATTCGAAAAAGGGGTATTGAGCGATGATGCGACGTGTATGCGATGGATTGAAAGGCTCGGACTGAAACGTATACAAGGGAAGATGCCGTCAAAAGCGATGCTGTTAAAGCAGATGCAGTAGCGTTGCATTGAGATGAATTATTCTGTAACAAGGTGGAGCTTCATGTGATATCAGGATTACGAACAATGTTTCATATACGATATGAGGATCGGCGAAAAGTATGGATCATGGGAACTGTATTTTTTCTGGCCGGCATTGCTGAAATGGTGAACTATACATCGTTCATGGCGATTTTCAACAGCCGCGTAGGCACGCAATATTTACCGTTGATGTATTTATTCGAGGCGCTGTTGCTTCCAATAGAAGGCTGGCTGCTTTCATTTTATGCCCAGCGCATATCCAAACCGAAGTTTATGACGTCGATGTATATTTTATTTGTAGGTATTGGACTTATAAATGGCGCTGTATTACTTATTTTTCAATCAACGGGTGTGCAGTGGCTGTCTTTTTATATCTTGTTATTCATAACCTCTAATTTTGTTGTAAGACAGCAGACTCTTCTCATGTGGAGCACGGTCTTTGATTTATGTCCGACACAGCAAGCCAAACGATTGATGCCAGTCTTTGTCATCTCAGCCATTATAGGCGGGATTGCGGCAGGTGTTCTCTCGAATACACTCGGACCGCTGTGGGGGCCGGATGTGCTGTACATTCTGGGAGCTGTTATTCTATGTCTTGGACTGCCTAATTTCTTAAAGGCGTTGAAGCAGTATTTAATTCCGCTTACGATTTCGGGGCAGAACGAGGCTGAGCAAGCAGGGGCGTCTTCGACTTATTATTTCAAAGAAATTGTGAAATCCCCTTTCTTACTAGCTGTTATTGGGATTATGACGTTAATGCCTGCGATTTATTTCTTAATGGAATATCAATATTTCACATCCGCCCAGGCTGTATTCAAGAATGAGTCGGAATTGACGTCGTTTTATGGATTAATGGTCATTATTCTGTTCTGCGGGGCATTGCTTCTGCAATTATTCGCTTCCAAACTGATTGAATGGCTGGGGGCGAGCAACACGATTTTTGCTATTTCTGCTATTTTCTTAGGCAGCTTTGCTTTTGTCAGTTTTTTCATAGATGAATCTATAGCGCTTATTGCGGCTTCAATCGGGTACAGCTTGTTATATTTGCTGCTTTATTATTTTGCTGAACCGAGTTATCAATTTTATTTCAAAATGCTTCCGATGCAGCATCGCGACGGCTTCCGTTATACTGCACAAGGGATTGCTGCGTCGGCGGGGATTTTGCTCGGTTCGGCTGCATCGATGCTGCATTCTGAGCTGGAATGGTCTTTATTCATGCAAGCTGTTGTTGGAACAGGCTTGGCCTTGGCGTTATTCGTTATTGCTTGGCTGGGCCGTCATTTGTATATCAAAGAGCTTGTACGTTATTTGAAAATCAGCTCTAGTACAGCGCAGGATGTGTTAAGTGAGTTTATGGAATCGATGAAGCATGATCGCGTTCGGCACACGTTGATCGAACAGCTTAATCATCCTGATGTCATGATACAGCGCATAACGCTGGAATTGTTTGTGAGTAATCCAGACCCTGCGGTTTCATCCAGTTTATTTCAGTATGCTGACCGCTGTACTCCTCATTTACGTGAATTAGCCTTCTCAGCGATTCACCCCAGCGGATGGGAACTGCTGAGCAGGGAACGTCAGGAGCAGCTTATGAAGGATGAAGACGAGCATGTGCGTGCTGTTGTTTACCGTCAGCTCTTCTCCATCGAAAGCCTCTTAAGCTTTCATGAACAATGGATTGAGGCGGCTCGCTCGGACACAAGCCCAGTGGTGCAAGTTGAAGCGCTGAAGGTGATGGACGAATCAGACGTGCTGGGAGCAGATCTTCGCCGATTGCTCGGTGAAGGTGGTGATGCGGCATTACTAGCTTGTGAAGTGATTGGTATGCGGAAGCTGAAGGACTATATGTTCGATGTGATGATGTGTCTGCTATCCCCTTTGCCGGCAGTAAAGCATGCTGCAGTTCGGACGATGGGGAAAATTGGCGGTTCGGAAGCGGCAACGAGTTTAACCGAGATGTTGATTGGCGCGGATAAAGAGCTGCGAATGGCCATCGAGCAGGCAATGATCGATATTGGTGATGAGGCGCTGCCAGAGCTGTCACGATTTATTACATCGCCTAATGAGGAAATTTGGCGAACAACGGTGACCGTTGTGAATGCTATCGGTTCAGAGAAGGAGATTCGGGAGCTGCTGGTCCCTTCATGTATTGCTAGATTAGCAGAGCTGCAAGCGAATCGGGATGTGATTGCCTGCATCGAGCAGTCAGGACACGCGGACTGGGCTGAGCTGGCGTGGATGCGTATGGAGGAATTAAGGCAATCTCGTCTGGATACGATCTGGGCTGTGATGGTTCGGTTCGGCGATGAACGGGCCATCCCGCGCATTCGTATGGCCATCGAAAGTGCAGATGAGGAGGTTAGGGATCATGGGCTCGAAATCTTATCAGAAGGCCTGGGGCATCCAAGATTAGCCGCCGCACTGTTACATTTTTATCAAGATAGACACATTGCTGTAAAAGGAAGCTACGATCAAGATCAAAATTCTCAGGCGCAAGAAACAGCCGCGGCGATTGAGGCTGGGAATACAGATCCATGGCTTCAAGCGATCGCGGTAAAGGCGGATGTGATGGAGGGAGAGACAGCGTTGGTTGAAAATTGGGACTATTTAAAAGCATTAGACAAAATTGTGTTTTTGAAGCAGGTGCCATTATTTGAAGCCATACCCATTTAAGAATTAGGGAAAGGGGCCAGCATTGCCGCCGAAAAACAGTTGGAAGAAGGAGCGTTCCTCATCAAGCAAGGTGAACCAACGTCCTCGTTATTCGTCATTGTTGAAGGTCACGTTGAAATTAGCGGTATTAATGATAATGGGACAGAGGGCACCATCGGTATTATAGGCCCCAAACAATCCATAGGTGAGGGAAGGCTGTTCGACGATCAACCTTCGTTGGTTTCAGCGCAAATTTTATTTGATCAAGCCAAGGTGCTGGAAATTGCAGGCAGTGAAATGGCTCGATTGGTTCGGCTTTATCCTGAGGTAGGTGTTGGTTTGCTTCGTTCCCTGGGGCAGCGTTTAAGAACGTTAGAGCAAATGGTGATCAAACTCGGATAGGAGGATGGACCCTTGAAGCGAACAGCAATGCAATTAGCGCCGCAATTACAAGAGTGGAAGGTGCTGCAACGCGGTATTGTTGCATTTTGCAGGCAGCACGATGTAAGCGATGCAGTCAGTTTAAGCTTGCAGTTGGTTTGTGAAGAATGGTTCATTAACGTTGTAACTCACGGTTATCGCGTCAATGACACGCAGCAGATGGATGGGAAGAATGATGCATCGATTGATGTGATGCTGTGGTTAAGCGAGCCTGATGAAGTCACGATTCAGTTTCAGGATACCGCCCCCGCATTTAATCCGCTTACGTATGAAGCACCCGATGTATCTTTGGCTGTGGATGAACGGTCTATCGGCGGACTGGGCATCCATCTGATTAGAACGAATATGGATCATTGCACTTACGAGCGCTGCGGGGATATGAATCGGCTGACCTTGCGAAAAAAGTTGAATGTGACGAAGGAGTGAAGCTAAGACATGGACATTAGAATAGAGGAGAAAGGGCTGTTTCGACAAATTGGCTTGACTGGAAGACTGGATGGAACAACGATGCAGCAGCTCGAACGTACATTTCTAGAGCTGGTCGAAGCAGGCCATCATGTGATCGTATTCGACTTAACTGAGCTTGAATATATAAGCAGTGCGGGCTTGCGCGTCATGCTGTTATCTCTTAAGAAGACGAAAGCGGCTGGAGGGAAGACGGCTTTATTCGGATTGAATGAGAACGTGAAGGAAGTATTTGATATATCTGGGTTTTCCCAAATATTCTCGATATTCAATTCAGAGACTGAGGCACAGCAGTTTGTTTCCGCAACATGAAGACTGGGGGATTGTAGGTGGATTCAAGCATGATATATGCCTTTTTTGTGGCGGTGTTGATCGTTCTGGTTGGCATTATTTATAGATTGTACAAGGAATGGCAGCGTACCTCGACACTGCTGAACATTGGTCTTCAATTAAGCTCAACGATGAATCGCAAGGCATTACTCAAGCTGATAATGGAGACAACGGCCAAGACGATGCAAGCAGAAGGCTCTTCAATTATCTTAGTCGATGAAGAGAAGGACGAGCTGTACTTTGAAGTGGCGGTTGGCGATAAACAGGATGAAATTCAAGAGATCAGACTGAAATCCGGTGAAGGTGTAGCGGGCTGGGTAGCGTCTACTGGGAAGCCAGTTCTCATATCGGATGCGGCTAAAGACCCTCGTTGGTCGAACCGCGTGTCGTCCAAAGTGAATGTGCCTACGAGAAATATGCTCTGTGTGCCTGTGATATCTAATCAGAGAACGTTAGGCGTGCTTCAGGTCATTAATAAAATGAATGGCCGCTCGTTTCATAAACGCGATCTTCGTTTGCTGGAAATGATGGCCTCCCCGATCTCTATTGCGCTGGAGAATATGCTGCTGTATGAAGCGTTGCTGAAATCTATGGAGACACTTCGAGAGACGACAGCTGCTAAGGAACGTTTGGAAAGTGAGTTGAAGATCGCCCAAGAGATTCAAATGAGCTTTCTGCCCGGCCATACACTGCAGAAGCATCAAGTCACTTTATTTGCAAGTCTTACACCAGCCCGGGAGGTTGGAGGGGATTTGTATCATTTTGTCGAACTGGATGATCATAAGCTGTTGATCTGTTTGGGGGATGTATCGGATAAGGGCATGCCCGCAGCACTGTTCATGTCAGGACTGATGATTTGGATCCAAGCCAAGGCAAGCGCAGAGCGGTCCCCTTCAGAGATATTGCAAGCTATCAATCGAGAGATTAGTTCAGAAGATTCCACGATGTTTGCCACCTTATTCCTAGCAATTCTGGATACGCGTACAGGACAACTTCAATTTTGCGATGGCGGTCATTGTACGCCTTATTTGATAAGAGGCTCACAAGTAAGCACTGTGCAGACGTCTAAACATTTGCCGATTGGTATTTTTGAAGAAGCGGAGTACACCGATCGCCAGATCACCCTAACTTATGGTGAGACGCTCGTTTTATATACTGACGGCATAACGGAAGCGGAGAATGCTAACGGAGAGATGTTCGGCAAAGAGCGGTTGCTTGAGACTTTGGAAGCAGGCTGTCAGATGGGCCCCGAGCGTATGATTGCTATGCTGCATGAACGAGTGATGGAGTTTGCGAACGGTTATCCCCAATCTGACGATATTGCTGTCATGTTTGTGCAATTCGACAAAAAGTGTTAAGGGTGACATAAAATTATAAACAATGGTTGCGCTTTCTATTAGATGCTGTAAAATTAGTAGAAAGCGACTATTATAGTAGAATCTTTGTCGAAGTCTAGGGAGAAATAAATTCAATACTGTTCATGAATTTCACTAGTCATAAAGGAGTGAAGGTTTATGCCATATGATCTATGTGCTGGTAACAGCTGTTTACCCAACGCACTCAAGGCTGTCACCTCTCCACACGACATCAGTTACGGGCAGGAACATACATAATGGAGACGGTCTTTCAGTTGAGGGAAGCAGTTGAGCCTTATGGACATGTTATGGACCATTTGTCGGACGAATTGCTGAAGCTTGATGTCATTCTGGACATCGAGATGCAGCGCATGAACGTCCCTGTACAGGATAGCACAGGGCTGGAGACGTTTCGCGGGATGTTTATGAGTGAAGCTGAAGCTAGGCATCTGCTTGGAGATCAGCGACAGTGGGTTGAATTCTCACAGCAACAGTTGATGCTCATAGAGCAAATGGAACAGCTGATATCCGCACGGGTGGCAGCATCGCAAGAGCACTATATCAGATTGCCGCTGCTTACCTTACAGCATCTGTTTCAGTTAACTGAAATCGACATGCGTATGTTAATCGTGGCGATTGCACCGCATGTGAACCGCAAGTATTTGAAGCTGTATGCTTATTTGCAAGATGATATGACATGTCAGTACATTACGTTGGACCTCCTGCTTAAACTATGCTGCAGGAATGAAGAAGAACATCGAGTGGCTTTGACGAAGTTAACGAAGCGTTCTTCCTTTATGCGTACATTTTTTACATCTCAAGAGATTGCAGGCTCTCAGGAAGCCTCTCTTTTAACCCAGCCGATTCGCCTGGATGAGCGCATGTTGTATTACATTTTAGGATGGGATTGGCGGTTTGAGGGCCTACTCTCTCGAATTCAGCTATATCCTCGTGATAAGGAAGCGGATTTGCCGCCATTCATATTGCATGAGGACATTCATCATACCTTGCAGCAGTTCACTGAGCAGACGATGGATAAAGGACACACCGTCATGCTGCTGTTACATGGACCTTCAGGAAGCGGGAAGACCTTTCATGCACGACACCTATGCAAGAGCTTGGACAAGGCGCTCTTGGAATGGGACATACATAATGCACCAAATGAAGAACAGCCATTTAAAGCGGCTGTAGATACCTTGCTGCGTGAAGCGAAACTGAATCATGCCGTTCCCGCTTTTCATCGCGTGGACCAGTTATACTCATCCGATCCGCAGTCAGATGGCAAGGATCAGCGCCGTAAATGGCTTATGGATCAGCTTCTAGCGTGGAAAGACATTGTATTCTTATTCGGTGAAGAAGCATTTAGGCCAGTGATGGGTCCAGAATCACCAACCGCTCTACTTATTCAGCCGTTAGAGACACCGTCGATTGAGACACGCAGACAGCTCTGGAAGTCATTGTCGGGTGACACTGTGGCTTTAACTGATGCAGAAACTTCTGTATTGGCTGGCAAGTTCCGGTTTACCCCTGGGAAGATTACAGCGACGCTTAAAGCGTGGCATCAACAGTTGGAACGGAAGCAGATGCTGACGGGTGCTTCAATGACGAGAACTGAAACCATCCAGTTGCTGCATCGCACAGCCTATCAGCTCATCGATCATCGCATTAAGGACAAGGCCGTTAAGATGGAGTCGAAATTTGCCTGGGAGGATTTGATCCTGCCGCCAGAAACGATTCAATTGCTGCGACAAGCCTCCGATAGACTTCGGTTTCAATATACGGTTATGCATCAATGGGGATTCGACCGCAAACTCGCTTACGGCAAAGGACTTAGCATGCTCTTTACAGGTCCCCCGGGTACAGGTAAAACGATGTCTGCTATGGTCATAGCTAAAGAGTTGAACTTGGAGCTGTATCGGATCGATTTATCCCGTATCGTCAGCAAATACATTGGCGAAACCGAGAAGCATTTGAGCGATATATTCGATCAAGCCAAAGAAAGCGGTGCCATCTTGTTCTTTGATGAAGCGGATGCCTTGTTCGGTAAACGCTCCGAAGTGAAAGACGCACACGATAAATACGCCAATATGGAAACCTCCTATTTACTGCAGAAGATGGAAGAATACGAGGGTTTAACCATTCTAGCAACGAATTTCGCGCAAAATCTGGACGATGCCTTCACGCGTCGTATTCAATTCATTATTAAGTACCCTTTTCCCGATCCGATACAGCGTGAAGAGCTGTGGCGGTATTCATTTCCAAGCGAACTTCCCGTCGAAGCGATTGATTATGAATATTTGGCCAAAACCTTCGAGCTTGCAGGCGGACCCATTAAGAATGTTGTGCTGACTGCGGCCTACCTAGCCGCGAATGAAGGCGGGCCGGTTTCTATGAAACACTTAATCGAAGGTGTAGTGCAAGAATACAAAAAGACGGGGAAGGTATTGCTTAAAGATCGATTAGGTGTTTATGCCGACCTTTGGAAGGGGTGAGAATATGTGGCAACATACTCGGTTATCACAGACGTAGGCTTATCCTTAGTTAAGGTATTAAGAGAAGCGCTTGTTCCCGAGCTCATCGCTCACCCTGACGGTGTAGGCTTGGCGCATCCCAGCGAAAAGGGAGATATGAATCTTAGTTTATATTTATATGAGATTCAAGAAAATACGGATTTTCGCAACAATGATTTGATAGATCAAGGCGGTACCTTGCGATATCCCTCAATGGCACTCGATTTGACGTATTTGATCACCGCTCATTCAGCATCCGATGTACTCTCTCGGGCAATTGACGAGCATCGCATTATCGGAAGAACGCTGCAAGTGCTGCATGATCATACGATATTAAGAGGAGAAGACCTTGAGGGATCATTAGCTGGAACGAATGAATCGTTTCGCATTGTGAAGGAAGATATTGCATTAGAAACAGCGATCAGCTTATTCCCGAGCATGCCTTACAAACTTTCACTCAGCTACAAGGTAGGCCCTGTGTTCATAGATTCGACTCGGACCAAACCAACTAAGCGGGTTCGAGAACGTCAAGTGAAGCTCAAGCAGAAATAATCCTTGTTCTTATTCATTGTGTCGCACCGATCAATTCGCTTCAGCGAACTGATCTTGCATATTCTAAACCCCGAAAGGAGGAACCGATTTCGGCAGCATTAACCAATTAGACCGAAAATCGGGTAACAAATGGCCGAATATTTATCACCAGGTGTTTACGTTGAAGAATTTGACAGTGCAGGACAACCGTTGTCAGGCGTAAGCACAAGCACGGCAGGTTTCATTGGACTAGCTGAAAGAGGTCCCGTGGAAGGATTGCCAATCCTTGTAACCAGTATGAATGATTTCAAACGTAACTATGGCTCTTACTTATCAGAGAATCAATTTGGAGCGTATCGCTACCTTGCATATGCCGTAGATCAATTCTTCGTTAATGGGGGTTCAAGAGCTTATATTATGCGTGTTGCTCCATCGGATGCGGCTACAGCTTCAAATGATGGCGAAGTGTTCCATATCTCTGCGAAGAATCCAGGCGCTTGGGCTAACGCGTTAAGCATATTCTGTACACCTTCTAGTAAGGCTAAGACACAGATTTTCGAAGATTTGGGCGGCGGGACCTATCGCGTAAAGAACAGTGCAGGGTTCCAAAAGGGAGATTCGGTTTCCTTCTTTAATGGAAGCGAATCGGTATCCTCCAAAGTCATCAAAGCTCAAGATCATATCATCCAGTTAGAAGACGAGCTGGACGGAGACGTTGTAGATAATGAATTATTACCGGTAAAGGTCTTATCGACCTCTGAATTTACTGTTCATGTAGTGTTTGGCGATGAAGTTGAAACGTACGAACATTGTTCATTTAATATTGAAGCGGCTAATTACGTTGATAAAGTGACATCCCGTTCCGCGTTAGTAACGATTCAAGCCCAAGATGGCGCAAGCGTCGATGAGATGTTTGGTGAAAGCTCCCAGTATACGGTAGTGCTGGCTGGCGGATCTGATGGCTCTGTCGGCGGTATTAGTCCGACAAATTATGTGGGCGAAGATAACGGTCCGGGCAAACGGACAGGCATTCAAGCTTTCGTTGATAACGATCAAGTCAGCATCATGGCGATTCCGGGTGTTACGGACCCTAATGTGCAGCTTGCGTTAGTCGCACACTGTGAGAATTTAGGAAGCCGCTTCGCGGTCTTGGATATTCCAAGAGAGAAAACAAAGGTGCCGGATGTGCTTACTCACCGCGATATGTTCGATTCTAGTTATGCGGCAATGTATAATCCTTGGCTGCAGGTGTTCGATCCGCTTGAGAAGCGCAATATTTTCATTCCGCCGTCAGGATCTGTCACAGGGGTATACGCTCGCAGTGACAGTACAAGAGGTGTGGAGAAGGCTCCAGCGAACGAAGTCGTGCGCGGCGTGACGGGATTAGATGTGCAGTACAATAAAGGCGAGCAAGATATTCTCAATCCGAAGGGTGTTAACTTAATCAGAAGCTTCTCGGGTCAAGGCATCCGGATATGGGGAGCGAGGACGACTTCCTCGAACGCGCTTTGGAAATACATTAACGTTCGTCGTCTGTTTATCTTTGTAGAGGAATCCATTAAGGCAGGTACGAACTGGGTTGTGTTTGAACCGAACGATGAGCGCCTTTGGGCTAGAGTCCACCGTACCATCGATGCTTTTCTAACACGAGTATGGCGCGGCGGCGCTTTAATGGGGTCATCCCCTAACGAGGCGTTCTTCATCGACATTAGCAGCAATACGATGACACAGGATGATATTGATAATGGCCGATTGATTTGTGTGATCGGAATTGCACCGGTGAAACCAGCAGAGTTCGTAGTGTTCCGCATTACTCAGAAAACCAACGAGCAATAATCTAATCTATCATATGAATGGAAAGGAAGAATAACACATGGCAGGCGAACGTAATGATCCATACCGCAAGTTTCGATTTCGTGTAGAGGTAGAAGGTATTGAGCAAGCAGGTTTTAGTGAAGTATCCGGGTTTGACGCTTCATTAGATGTTATAGAATATAGAGAAGGTACCGATGTGATTACACCGCGTAAATTGCCGGGATTGGCTAAATACGGCAACATCACTTTGAAGTGGGGCGCTACTGAGTCGATGGATTTATTCGAATGGATTCAGGATTGCATCGTAGAGGGTACCCTCGAAAGAAAGACGGTAACCATTATCGCCATCGATGAAGAGGGCGAGGATGTGGCTACTTGGCAGGTTATTGAAGCTTGGCCAGTGAAGTATACTGCGCCTGATTTTAACGCAACTGCATCTGAAGTCGCTATTGAATTACTGGAACTAGCACATGAGGGTATGCTGCGTACGCAATAATAAGGTCATGGAGAATGAGGAACACCACGCGATGTTCCTCCCTCTATTTTTTCTCTAACTACTAGTTAACATGATATCAAGGAGGCACACAATGGTGTTTAAGACGGAGTATGAGTTTGAGCTGCCCAAAGGATTTGTAGACGAGAACGGTAACTTGCATCGCAGAGGTACGATGCGACTAGCAACAGCCGCAGATGAAATTCTGCCGATGCGTGATCAACGTGTCCAACAGAATCCAGGCTATTTGACGATTATTTTATTAGCACGTGTCATTACTAAATTAGGTGATTTGAAAGCCATTGATACAAGAACAATCGAAAAGCTGTTTACAGCTGATCTGGCCTTTCTACAAAACTTATACAGACAAATTAATGAAGGCGGAAAGATGACCACTCAGGTGATTTGTCCTAAATGCGAACATGAGCACGAGGTGGACATCTCTTTTTTATCCGAAGCGGGAGGGGTCTAAGTGTGTACCCTGAGGATCGTCTCTATGAGGAAATGGGGTTTATAGCTTATTACTTCCATTGGAATCAAGAGGACATCATGAATTTGGAGCACCGTGAAAGACGGAAGTGGTGCGAGGAAATTTCCAAGATCAATCGAAAAATGAACGACGAGCCTGAGAAGCCGAATCCTTTTGACGTGTTTAAGAAGAGGTGAACCTAGTTGTTTCATGGAGAGAATACAATGCGACCTACCGTCGTGGGGGGTTATAGGTTTAGAATTGAGTTGGAAGGACTGGATGTCGCCGGTTTCTCTGAGGTCAGCGGATTATCTGCCGAAACAGAAATTGAAGAAATTGCTGAAGGTGGATTGAATCAATATGTTCATCGCTTGCCTGGAAGAACCAAGCTTCAGCCGATCATTCTGAAACGAGGAATTACGACCACTAATGAGTTGTGGGAGTGGTACGAAAGTGTAGTAGAGGGCAGAATTGTTCGCAGAAGCGGGTCCATCATCTTGTATGATGAAAGAGATGAAGAATTCCGTCGGTGGAATTTCTATGAAGCGTATCCTTCAAAATGGTCTGGACCTGAACTGAATGCTTCAAGCAGTGAGGTTGCCATTGAATCCATTGAACTTGTGCATAACGGCTTTAAAGAATATTAGAGAGGAGCGTTGAATACAGTGGGCGATCGCAGACATAACCAGCACGGCAAAGGCCCGAGATCCTCATCTGTTGTTCGACACACCTTGATTGCAACGAATCTAGAACCTGAGAGACGTTCCATTCGTTTTACAGATGATACTTTTACTACACAGGTTACGGAGAAATATGGATGGTTTGTAGGTCAGCGGCGAGATCATGGCTTAATGATTTATCGTCTTGATCAGAAAGGGCAACGTGAATCTTCGGCTGCACCTTTACATTTGGACATGTTCATCCGTCATATCCGTCCCATGCTGCAATTTCAATTGCAGCTCACCTATCAACAAACTAATGTCACTGGGCAAGCAGCTCAACAATGGATATCACCTTTCATACAAACGCTGACTAACACGAACAAGGGAGGTATAACTTCCCAGGTACAGCAGGTAACAGGCGAGACTGCAACAAGTCAGTCGATTTATGAGACAGTAGCTTTATCGCAAACGATGAAACAGATGCTCTCCCTATCGGCGACGCGAATGATTGCTTTACAGCAATCGGTGTCACATAGACAAGACGTCCATGATCGGTCTGGCTCTGGGCAACGGATGCCTGTGAATCGGATCACCGATTCCGATCTTAAATCTACGATGATGGACCGTAATTCCATTAGACAAGTCGAGGGCGCATCTTCATGGACATTGTTCCATACGGCATCTGCGGATGTAAAGCATATCATCCATTGGATGGAAACGCGTCAGCAGCTTGAGCGCATGAGTCAGCCTCCACGAACGGCTTCGCTCTTAGCAACCCTTCTGGCAGAACGCTGGATGAATAGTGTGTTAAAGCACACGGTGGCAGAGCGCCAGTCTGAACACATTTGGAGTGTGGAACACTTTACGAATGACCGAAGCCAGCTGCTGGAGAAACGGCTTTCGTCGGTGTTTCGAATAACACAGCGGAACCAACGAAGCGTTTCGATCGATCATCGTGATCCTATTGCTCTCAATCAAGCCGTACATTCGGACTATTGGCTGCAATTGAACGAACTAATAGATCAAGCTGTGCAGCATAATCATCAGATTAACAACCATTTTAGAATAGTAACGAGTAAAGTATTCAATACGACTACACGGCTTGCTTTGATGCGAACCATCGAGCAAGCGTTCAACCTGATAGACCAAACCAGCAACCCGTCCCTATTACTTCGAAATCAATCCATGTGGAAACGAAACATCCATCAAACACAGTTGATGCTAAGGTCGATGATTAACTCCAACGAACAGAAATCAATAACGATGAACGTTCCGCATGGTCCTATACATATAAATGATTTACATGTCATACAACAGAGCAATCACCTATCGTCTGATCTATATCAAGCGTTGTCACAGGCGATGACACCAACTGTTTCATCTTTGTATGTGAGAGAGCTTCCGCTATTACTAAAGCAAGTAGCGGTTCATATGGATCAGGTACTCCACGAGGAGACATTCCAGACGTTAATAAAAAGGGTACAACGCGTGCAGACTGTGCTAGCATCTCATCACACGCATCATTTAGGTCAATTGCAACTCGTGCATCATTTGCATCAAGAGCTGCTGCAAAACATCCACACCAAGCCAAACGCACAAACCCTAAATAGCTTGCTGATCAACCACATACAAAGGTTACAAAACATATACAATTCGCAACATCATAACATGCAAAACCAGCAACATTTACAGTACTTAAGTGAAGTACAGCTTCCGCAACACCTTCAACCTTCGCTAGTGCTGCAAATGATAAATAACGAAAACTTAACCTTACGCCAAACACAGCGATTACAACGTATAGACATCCAGCGCAATGAACTTAAACACGAGATTATACAAGACATAAAGCATGTAACAAACTTACAAAACACAAGGAATCTGCAAAATAGAAACACTATAGAAAATAGAAACACTATAGAAGACAGTGACGTTGTACAGAACATAAACAATTTAAAAAACGAAAGCACGATACAATTCACAAACAATATACTGCACTCACAAAACCTACAATATTTGCAAACTATGAATCAGCAAGCTATACAATACCAAAAGAATGTGAACACCACATCGCGGATACAAAGTTTACAAAACATACAGATCAACCAAAGCTTGCAAAGCAACCGAAGCGTGCAAAACGTGCAGAACAACCAAAGCTTGCGAAGCAATCTAGGCTTACAAAACGTGCAGAACAACCCAAGCTTACGAAGCTATCAAAGCTTACAACACACACAGCTTCTACATACGATGCATCAATTGCGTAACCTTAGCCCAGATTACTTTCAGTATTTAACAAACATCCTAGGCAATGTGCATCCGACTGTTATGAATATCATCACCAATCAATTGCTGGTTCAAAGAGCGATACGCTCCATCACATCACCAATTATGTTGAAGCAGCAACATTCTGTGCAGCCTTTGCCAGTTTCCCAATCATTCGCGCTGCGTAACTTGAGCCGCCCTGAGACTAATCCAGATTTGATACTACACTCGTTCAGCATGTTGCCGATGAGTGTTATGAATCTGTTGGAACCCACGCTATCAAACTTAGCGCAGCTTAGACCGTTGAAAGTGACTCCAAACGCTAATCAGGGTGCCGCAGCAGCTATAGACTTGATGACTAGAGAGGTCCCATCGCAAACGAGTTTGGAACCTTTTATGTCGCACAGTCCAACGGTTAGACATGAACAGCAGCAGGTCCAGACCTCCCGTTCAATCAACGAAATCTTGCATGAGCAAAGGCGATTGCAGACGGTTCGTCTAGATGTCGCAGCCAGGCCTTCGGTTCAAAGCACAGCAACGGAGGATGCAGCCGTTCAATCATTGAAGCAGGCTATAACATCAATAGAACATAATCTGAACCAGGCCAAAGAACAATGGAACAAGCCTCAATTTGACATCAAAGATTTAACGGACCAAATGTATAAGGAATTTACACGCCGATTACGGCTTGAACAGCAGCGGAGAGGACGCTAACCATATCGGACATTTGGTTTTATTACTGAAATGGGGTGAAACGAATTGGCACTGAAGAAAGCAATGATTCTCATTCATCGCGGACCGAAGACAGAGCGGATGGATGTGCTATTTAATCCAAGTGAATATGCGCTGGAATCATCGAACCAATATGCCTGGCAGACGATTCCGGGGCTTTCCCAGCCGATTGCTCAGTTCGTCAGCGGTGAGGCGACCACGTTATCTATGGAATTGTTTTTCGATACGTATGAAGCTCGAAAAGACGTCCGTCAACATACTTCCAAAGTAGTAGGCTTGCTTGATGTAGATAAGGATCTGCACGCACCGCCGCTATGCAAGTTTGTATGGGGAACGTTACAATTCAAAGGCATTGTAGAGAAAGTCTCTCAAAAGTATACGATGTTTCTTGATTCAGGCACACCTGTGAGAGCGACATTAAACGTTACCTTTAAAGCCATCCAAAGCATTAAGGAACAATTTAAACACATTCCCCGTCAATCCGCTGATCGAACGAAGCAGCGAACGTTAAAGCAGGGCGATCAATTATGGCGTATTGCCGCTGAGGAATATGAAGATCCGGGATTATGGAGGGAAATTGCTCGTGCCAATGGCATTAAAAACCCCAAACAAATCGAACCTGGCACTGTCATCAAAATTCCACGTTTGTATGGATAAGGTGTGTGAATACATCGATGAGTAATATTAAGGTTGGAAATGAAACCTTTACATTCGATCAACTGGAGAAAAAATACCGTAACTTTATCGCGCCAGCCTTCAAGCTGCTTATCAGCAACAAAGATGCGGTGCGAGAAGGCATGGCCATTACGAGCCTGTCAGTTGATACTAAATCTTCAGGGGAATCGGATATCGTTACCTTTACGATCAGCAACGCCTATAACTTGATTAAGCGTGATTTTATGTGGTTAGATAAATTGCTGGTCCTTGGAAAAACCATAGAAGTTCATCTAGGATATACAGATCGGCTGACTCCTGTATTCTTCGGATACATAACAGCAGTGGATGTTAAGTTTCCCAAGGGCGGCACACCTGAGCTCACGGTTACAGGGATGGATTTAACCTTCAAGATGATGCGCGGTCGGAACACGAAGACATGGTCGAACAAAAAAATCTCAGACATTGTGAGAGAGGTCGGCCAACTCCACGGCGCTAACCAATTCGTGATCGATGCGACGAATAAACAATTCCCCAAGCTGCCTAAGAAGCCTGAGAATGACTATCAATTTCTGCAAGATTTAGCATTGTCGCTAAACTATGAATGTTTTGTAGTTGGTAAAACGTTATATTTTCGTCGAAAGCATAAGAGTAAGAAGCCGCTCTTGACATTAGCTTGGGGTAAGCATCTGCTCAGCTTTGATGTAGAGTACAATCTGGCAGAACAGGTGACGAAGGTTCATGTGAAGAGCTGGGACAGTAAAACGCAGAAAGTGATCGAAGCTTCCTCCGATTCGGTGAATAAGATCGGAACGAATTCCAAGACAGGAGCAGATCTGCTCCGAACGTTAGGGCAATTCGAGGAGCATTTATTGATCAATGCGGAAGATATGCAGGATGCCAAGACCAAAGCTGAGGCTGCGATGAACGAACGAGCTATGAAACTGGTCACGGGCAACGGGGAGTGTATAGGTCTTCCTGAAATCAGAGCTGGACGCTACATTCAGCTGGATGGTCTGGGAAGCCGATTAAATCAAACCTACTATATTAAAAGCGCCACGCATACGATCGACGAATCGGGGTATACGACTCATTTCGAGGTGCAGGGAAATGCGGTGTAAAGATGAGTGAATTATTTGATTCCTTAAATTCGATGAATGACAAGATGATGGGGCTTGTAAATGGTGTCTACACTGGCATCGTAACCGATAATAAAGATCCCGAGCAGTTAGGTCGGGTCAAGGTCAAGATTCCCATTATTGATGAGAAGAATGATCTGGATTGGGTTAGAATGGCGACCTTAATGGCAGGTAAGGAGCGGGGGACCCTGTTTGTGCCGGAAGTGGGCGACGAGGTGCTGATCGCCTTCCTCATGGGAGATATCCGCGAACCGATTGTGATCGGGTGTCTATGGAACAGCAAGGCCAAACCTCCGTCAGGCAAGGACGATAAGAATAACATTCGTAAGATCACTTCGCGGATGGGTCATGAAATCATCTTTGACGATAAACAAGGCGATGGCAAAATCCAGTTAAAAACGAAGGAAGGCCATCAATTGGAACTGTTGGAGAAGACAGATACGATTAAGCTTGCAGATAAGTCGGGGCAGAATGTCATTACGATCAAGGGCGGTACGAGTAATGATATTGAAATCAAGAGCGGCGCGACTAAAATTACGATCAACAACAAGGGCGATGCCTCCATCGAAAGTATGAAAAGCATCAAATTAAAATCGACTCAAGTGTCTATTGAGGCAACGGCAACTATGGATTTGAAGGCCTCAGGCATGTTGAATATCAAATCCGACGGAATGCTCAATTTAAAAGGCTCTATCGTAAAAATCAATTAGCAGTGACTGCTGTAAGGAGGCTTGCTATGTCAAAGGAGTTTTTAGGCCGCGGGTGGAAATTTCCAATCGAGGTTGATCCGACCACTGGTCGTATCAAGCAGGCTGAATACGAAGATGATATTGCTGAAGCTATACGGATGATCATTTGGACCTCAAAGGGTGAGCGATTGATGCGCCCTGATTTTGGCTGCGGCATCGAACAGTACTTATTCGAGGGTAATGATGATACAACGCTTCGGTTGATAGAAGCTGAAATTGATGAGGCCTTGCGCTTATGGGAACCGCGGGTGCATGAGGTTGAGGTACAGGTCAAACGTGATCCGCAGCATGATGAGAAGCTGCTGATACATGTGCAGTACGAGGTCAGAACTACGAATAATTTATTCAATCAGGTGTATCCGTTCTATCTATATGAAGGATCAAATTAAATCGTCGGGGAGAGTCGTATGATCAACCAAAGCTCGGGAGGGGATCCCCGCTTTCGTTCCCCAACCATTGATAACAGAACTAAGCATAATTTAATAGAGCAAATCAAACGCATGGCTCCTTACTACACGCCAGAATGGCGATTTACACCAGAGGATCCGGATCCAGGAACGGCGCTTGCCGTCTTGTTCGCTCATCTGCTGGAAGGCAATATTCGCCGCTTGAATCAGGTGCCTTACAAGAGCTTCCTGGCTTTTCTGAATCGTTTCGATATTGAGCTGGCTCAAGCTAGTCCTGCATTAGCTCAGGTTACGTTTCAGTTAACGGAGGGCACGCCTGAATCGGTATTTGTAGAAAAAGGGGTCCAATTGGCTGCCACGGTGCCTGGAGAGACAGAACCGGTTGTGTTCGAGACAGCAAGGCCAATTTTGTTGACGACAGCACACTTGACGGATCTCTTCACCATAAGTCCGAAGCTGGATCGAATCACTAGAATAGCAGATGAAGGCACGGCCTTGTCCCTATTGAACAGTGAACGCGGGACAGCTTTGTTTGGACTGGAAGGGGACAATTTGCAGGAGCACTCGATGTACCTGCAGCATGACTTCCTATTCCTGTTGAAGCATTCCGCCTTTCTCGAATTCACGTTATTTAATTCAGAGAATTCGTATGCCATTGCTGAGACAGTAGCCCTTTTAACAGATGCTGATAAAGTTGCGTGGGAATATTATTCGGACGGTGAATGGAAGGCGTTTGATCGTGTTCACGGTCATGGCTCGACTATACGACTGCTTAAGCTTCGTAAATTCAGTATTGATCCTTACAGCTATCATGGGAACAGCGGTCAATGGATTCGCTGCCGAGTGAACGGTATGGATGATGAATCTGGCGGGGCAGCACTTAGAAAAGTTCAACTTGAACGTATGATTATGAAAAGTGAATTTGCTGCGGCCCATGAAGAAGACGGTTTGCTGCCCGAACGTCTTTATTATAACGATATTCAGATTAATGCTGAGGAAGGCTGTGAGCCGTTTGGCGATTATTTTACACAATATGGTTTATTCTATATTGCCAATGAAGAAGCATTCTCTAAACGGGGCGCACTTATCACACTGCGCTTTAATCTGAAGTTTGAACAGCATCGCTTATTGCCGGATAAGCCGCCGCAAATTAATTGGAAGCCTATTATGAAGCGGCATGAAGTAGATAAGACAGAGATTCCTGACCCGGTAACGATTCTGAATGTCCAGTGGGAATATTGGAATGGCTTGGCTTGGGTGATGCTTCCGGTTGATGTGCAATCTCAGCGATTATTCAGTGTGCCTTGGGAAGGAACGCAAGTTAAGGAGCTAACGTTTATTTGTCCGGAGGATCTGCAGAAGCTGCTCGTTAATTCAGAAGAAAATTACTGGATACGAGGGCGTATATTACAAATAAACCATGCTTATTCACCCAACGCTATTTATTATTCGCCATTTATACAACAGTTAAGAATTCGCTTTGGCTACGACCAACCGATCCATCCACCGCAGCGTTTATGTATACAGAATAATATGGAATTAAAGGAACGCACCCATGAAGTGAGAACAGGCGGGGTTACCTTCAGGCCGTTTATTCCGCTGGAGGGAGATTATCCGTCCTTATGGTTTGGATTTGATGCTGCACCAGAACGGGGTCCCATCAGCATGCATATCTCATTAAATGAACGCAGGACTACAGAGGAGGACATTCCGTTCATCGAGTGGGAGTACCTGCAGAAAGTGGGATCATCAGCTGTATGGTCACCTTTAGCGGTTGCGGATGATACGAACGGGTTTACGAAAAGCGGAGATATTCAATTCATCGGGCCACGGGATTTTGCTTTAGCGACACATTTTGGCTCCTCGCGTTACTGGATTCGAGCGGTGAACCGAGATGGTCGCTATGATGATGCAGCACAAGCGCACAATATTCCAAGAATGAGGAGCGTTGCACTCAACACGACATTAGCTGTGCAGCAGCAAACGATCAGAAATGAACTTCCGCAGCGCTTTGAAGCTTATGATACGGAAGCGGAGCAACTAAACGTATATTATATGCTTTCACAAACACCTGTATTATCTGAGGAAGTCTGGGTCGATGAAACCGAGTTTCTAACGCAAGAGGAAACGGCGCTGCTTGAGAAGGAAGGAACACCTGTCGAGATCATTCGTGACTCTGAGGAAGAGATACTGCGAATTTGGGTTCGATATCAGGGGGTGAACTCCTTTTTGAAATCGGGTCCTCATGATCGGCATTACATTATAGATCGAGCAACAGGCAAGCTGTTCATTAATCATAAGAGGCTCGGCGAGAGGACAGAGCGATGGGGTGAGGATGCAGTCCGTGTCACCTATGCAGCAGGCGGCGGTAAGCGTGGAAATGTACCCGCTCATACAATTACTGAGATGCATGATGCTATCGCCTTTATCGATGGGGTAACGAATCACTATCCAGCAGCAGGCGGTTGTGATTTAGGCACTGTGGATGAAGCGATCATTCGCGGACCTAAGCTGTTCAAGCATCGTAATCGTGCTGTAACGGCTGAAGACTTTGAGTGGCTAACTCGCAGCGCCCATCCGAATGTGGCCAAAGTTAAATGTCTGCCGAATGTCAATGTAAAGCTGGAGAAAGCCCCTGGCGCCCTTTCAATTGTGGTATTACCTAAGTCGGGTATTGGACAAGGCTCACATTTCCAAGCGCTTAAGCGAACCGTAGAGGCGAGCTTGCTTGAGAAAGCAGCATCTAATCTAGCATTTCCTGGCAACTTACAAGTCATGGAGCCGGCGCTGCTTGAAATTGGCGTGCAGGCCAAAGTTTGGGTCAGTCATATGGATGAAGTTGTACGTGTAGAAAGGGACATCATTCGGAAGCTCAATGCTTTCTTAGATCCGCTCAGCGGCAACTCAGATGGACAAGGCTGGGACATTGGCGAGATTGTTCATCATTCCATGTTCTACGCCCTCCTGAAGTCAGTAGGACCTGTGCTGCATATCCCACAGCTATCGATTCAAGTGATAAAGGTAGAGAATGGGGAACGAGTAGAGTGGAATCCAGAGAAACTGGACGCTATTCCGCACGGCATTGTGGTTGCAGGACAGCATCGGATCTTGGTTGAAATCAAGAAATAGAAGGGATGTGATCTGCCATGTTACCGATACCTAATCTGGATGATCGTACCTTTGAACAGCTTGTACGCGAGGCTAGGCAATTAATTCCCGGTATTTTCGATCAGTGGACAGATCAGAATGAACACGATCCCGGCATCACGCTGCTAGAGATGCTCGCATGGCATATTGAATCACAGCAGTTTCAATTGGATCAGCTTACAGATCGGCATGAACGCAAATTCCTCAAGCTGCTTGGTGAAGCCCCCAGAGATCGTGTACCAGCTACTACATCGGTTAGTTTCTCTCATGCGCCGCATCCGATTCTGATTCCTTATGGGACCTTATTGCGCGTTGCGGACCTTCCTTTTGAAACGGTACGCTCTGTAGCTGTAATCCCCGATATTGCACACCATGTCACGGTTCACACGGCAGATGGAACACGCGATATTTTTGATGATTTTGAGTCGGGGGACGGGCCGTTTTATCCGTTTGGAGAGCAGTGTGAGATCGGCTCAAGTATGGAAATAACGTTTCAAGATCCGCTGCCAGAGTCGATGCCGTTATCGCTTTGGTTTGAACTGTATCGTCAAGAACCTCCGATTCGTATCCCGGCTTATTATAAGAAGTTTGTTCCGTCTGGCGCCATTGAATGGTCTTATTGGCTGGAATCAGAGACAGAAGGGGGACGCTGGGAGCCGGTCGCGCTTGAACGCGACGAATCCTATGGCTTCCAGCAGAGCGGTCCCGTCCTATTCCATATTCCTCCTTCGGGTGGGAATGTGAAGCGATTGAAAGCGGAGCTCGCAGCAGGCATGTATAACGATCCGCCAAGAATACGCCGCTTAGTATGGAATGAGGTGTTTGTCAAACAAGGCCAAACCTTATGCATCTCGGAATGCTTTGATGGACGGCCAGACCAGCATAAGGAGCACGTGCAAGAACAGGGCAGCGGAGATTTACGGCTTGAACTGCGACACGCGTTGTTTCAGAAAGGGATCGTTTCAGTTCAGATTAAGCATGCCAGCGGTGGTTGGGTGGATATGCCAGAACCACACTATTCGATGGTGATCTCTGAAGGTAAGGCACAGCTTCACTTTCACCATAAGGCAGATCTTCCAGCCGGCAAACAATGCATTCGAGTTATTGCAGTGGACAGTGAATTCGCTGATCAGACGTATTGTGCAACAGGCACAGGCATTTCGGGACAATCATGCCGCATCCCTGTACAACCGATGCTTCCAGATCAATTTCGCTTACAAGTCGGTTGGAAGTCTGATTTTCATGACCAGATGTTATGGTACGACTGGGAGAGGGTATTAGATTTTGACGAATCTGATGCAGAGAGCTTTCATTACGTCATTGATGAATCCGAAGGGCTTATTCGCTTCTCTGATGGGATCAATGGGGTTGTTCCACCGTCATCAGAAATCCCTAATATTAGGATCATTGGTTATCGGATCGGCATAGGTGAAGCGGGAAATGTAAAGGAAGGCACGATCAAAGAGATTGACGTTCCGCATGAGCTGCATGTCAATAATTTATACCCTGCTTATGGGGGAGCAGAACCTGAAACTTTAAAAGAAGCGATCCAGCGAACTAAACTTAAAATACTGGAGCCGCAGTGCGGGGTAACGGCTCAGGATCTTGAGCATTTAGTGTTGTCCATTCCAGGTCTGCGTATAGCTAGAGTTAAGGCGATTCCTGGATATAAGACCTCCATACAGAATTATCCGTCTGAAAGAGCGATGGGGCATACGTCGATTGTCATCGTACCGATTAGCAAACAAGCTTTGCCAAAGCCTAGCAGGGGCATGATGGAAACGATACGCATTCATCTGGAGCCTTACCGGCTGTTAACCACATCACTTCATATCATTCCACCAGAATATGTGAAAGTGACTGTACGTGCGGTCGTTGTCATAGACCCTAGATATGAAGGTCGTGAACATGATGTTCGGCACGCTCTGAATCAATGGTTGAAGCCATTTGGTGACGGTTCTTCCACATCCGGCTGGGAGTTTGGCCGTCCGATCTATAAAGGCGATGTGTACGATGTGATTCATCGTGTGTCAGGCATACTGTATATTCAAGATGTTTGGATCATGGCAGAGGGCAAGCATGTTTATCGCGAAGAAGGCGGTGATATTCGGATTCCACCGAACGGGCTTGTGACCTCTGGCGACCATGAAATTGAATTTATCACATCCAATAGATAGGAGGCTGTAAGATGAATGAAGCATTGTTTTTTTCTTTTCGAAAGCCTCCTGACTGGAAGCGTGGTATATCGTATCAATTAGAGGCGAACAAGACGGGGTTGTCCCTTGTTCAAGAACAAATGTACCGGCATACGCATCGTCACCCCATTACACATCCTCACCTATCAGAACTCATTGATGTGGCTGTAGATGCAGTCGGTCACTGGTTTCTGCTTGATGAACGCGGGTCGATCTGGCGGACAGATTTAACCAGCGGGCATATGGAGGTTGTGTATCATTTAAGTTCAGATGAAGCAGACAAGCGCAAATGTAGTCGTATAGCAACGATTCAAGAGGGTTTTATAGTGCTGCAATCCGATGAATCCAGAGCTGAAATTCAGTGTTTATCTTCAGATCAAGCCCAAATCAAATGGAAGGTATCGGAGTGGAAAGGTCAAGCGATTCGGGTCTACGACTTTGCAGCTAGCCAATCTGGGGACATTCTTGTATTCGCATCACTCGAGAACCAAGAAGGGCTTTGTCTGCTGCGCTTCAGCGCTTCTGGTAAGGCTCTGGATCGTATTGAATTACCCCACTATAACGAATCCGACCCGCTGGATATGTTTACAGATCGGTTCGAAATGATTACCGATAGTTACGATCAAGGGTGGTTACTGGATAAAGAACAACAGCGTTTGATGCAAATTCATTTGCAGACGAATACGATTTCGGTTATTCCCACAGAACAGCTTACATCCTCGATGGTGACAATGTGCAATGCAGACCCTGACACATTGTGGGTTATGCTTCGGGGAGATGACAGGAACATTTTGCCTTCCTTAATTCGGCTGCATCAGGATGGAACGATCTTTGAGGAAGTGTCACTTGGGAGCGGAATGGGGGATCGATTGTTTGCAGGTCACCGCAGCCTTTATGTATGGAATGCTGAAGATCAATGCATACACAGGCTGCAGCTTACAACAGAGATTGCAGTATGGAAGCCTTTTGGGCGGCGACTGGGTGTTTGGATGAGTGATTCGCTGGATAGCGGAGCGGCTGAAACGGAGTGGCATAAACTCGTCCTTCAAGCAAGCGAGTACAATGATACGAGAATCAATATACGTTATTTTGCATCGGATACGAAGGAGATTGTGCTTGGGCATGAACGTGTTAACCTAGATACATATATCACAGATGCAACGATTGGGGCAGAGACGAAGCTGTCTAATTTATCGCATATATGGTCAAAACCGCTGCACGATCCCGAAGATGCCCTGTTGTTAAATGCTAAAGGAAGATACTTGTGGGTTTATGTTGAGATGATGGGTTCGGAGCAGCACTCACCTGCCATACACAGTTTGGAGGTTCATTTTCCGAGACTTTCATTCTTAGAAAATCTGCCCTCAATCTATCAGCGGGATGCGGCTTCAAGTGAATTTCTATCAAGGTATCTCAGTATTTTTCAGACACTGCTGGATGAGACCGATCAGCAAATTCAACGTGTGACCCAAACGTTTGATGCGAATCATGTGACGGGTTCCTCGCTTAATTGGCTGCTCAGCTGGATTGGGATTCAGGCAGAGGATAATTGGACAGAGGATCAACTGAAGCAGCTGCTGAAGCAGGCCCCTGTCATCTATGGCATGCGGGGTACCAAATATGCAATGGAGGTACTCATATCCATTTTTACTGGCGAAAAGCCCATTATTCTGGAATACGAGCAAGTAAAACCGCTCAAAGAACACCCTGAATTGGGGGAGTTATCCGAACGGTTGTATGCCGCAGATCCTCATGTGTTTAACGTGCTGGTTAAGCCTGAACATGTAGGGACGGAGAAGGACCGCATCACACTCCAGCAGCTAATTGATGCAACCAAACCGGCGTTCTCAACGGGGAAATTAATCGTCTTACAGCCATGGGTTTACATGGATTTACATTCTTATTTGGGCATGAATACCGTTCTGTCTGAACCTACTTTACTCACCTTAGACGGGCGTTCATCCATGCCTCACCATACGATTACGATTGATGTAGGACCAGACAATCGAGTGGACCAACATACGAGGCTTGGATTAGATTCTCGTTTGGAATAGTGAATAAGGGGGAAATGTGATGAACAGATCAAGGTATGTTCCGTTTGAACGGAATCGGTATTTCTACGGGAAGCTATTAACTGTCCGCGATTTTATGTCAGAACAGACCTATATAGTAGACAAGCGCAGGCTGGTGAACCGTCTGCTGTTTGGCAGCGGGGTTGTGTCTGGACTGCAGGTGGTGGCGGTCGATGATAAGTCGATATCGGTGGAAACGGGTGTGGCACTGGACCAAATGGGAAGAGAAATTGTCATCCCATCCCCTGTCACATTAAAGCTCTCGATGTTGGATGGATTTACGAATAACGAGTATGCGAAGAACGTCTATTTATGTATTGCATACGAAGAGAAGGGCAAAGAGCCTGTGCATTCGGTTGCAGGGGCATCAGGAAGAGAAGAGGAAGTCAGTGAACATAACCGAATTCTGGAAAGCTATCGATTATTTATTCGGGAGCAAGCCCCTTCCCCAGAGTTAAAAGAATATGATCATTTAATAGAGGATACTTCCGTCTGGTATGAAGATGCGCAGGTGCGCGTTCTTCAAACGGTTCCACGGTTTATTGAACCGGGACAATTGTTTGATTTGCGCTTAACGATTGAGAAGACGCTGCAAACTCCGCATATTGAGTTCGAATATGAACCAAGCTGGAGCGGGATTGAGAGTGTAGATGCCTTGCCTGATGGCAAGATAAAGTTTTCAGAGCCCACCGATGGAGGGCAAACCTCATATACGAAAACGTTCCGAATGAGGGCCCTGCCGATTCAAGCGGGTGAATTAAAGTCTTTTGCTAAAGTGGCAGCGAACGCCACGACTACACGTTTGGTAGTTGGAGATAGGTTAATCTATGAATTGTCTCATTTGAAGCAGCAGATAGAGATAAGCGAGGAATCGGCTGAACAGCGAATACTTCGCACATTCTACGAACGATCCTTAGATCGAGCGATAGATTCGCCGGCTGAACCTTGCATTTATCTTGCCAAGATTAATTTGCTCCAAATGGGGGCTACATATGTCATTGATAGTGTCGAGTCATTGCCATTCCAAGATTATGTCTTGAACCCAACGATGCTCTATAAAATGCTCTCTGCTCAAGAGAAGGCATCTGGTCATGAGATTCAATCATTGGGTCATCCCCCCGCTTCGAATGAGCAGGCCGAAGTGAATCCAGATCCATTTCCAAGTATAGAAGAGGAATTCAGGGCCCTTGAGGAAGAGGTGGAGGAGCCTGCTAAGCCTAAACAAACGGCGACGGGGATCGAGGAAATTTCAATTATACCTCAGGAGAAAAAGAAATGGTATCAACGTCGCAAACGGGACTTTTTCTCAGCGGAAATCGAGCATGGATTAGGTGAGGGAGCCGTGCTTATTACTGCTGGAATCTCTGATGAGAGTGATGAATCAGAAGTTGCATTACCCGAAATGTGGAACCGCAGCGATGCGATTTATTATGGACCTCAACACATGTTCGCCAAAAGTGAATACGCTTCGGAATATCCGCAAGTGTCGATTGGGATTGTGCAATATCCTAAGAAAGGAAGCTTTCGCATCGGTATTCATGTCCATCAGAAGACAGAGCGTACCAAAATACGGATTCGTTGGTGGGCGGTAAAAGCGATGGATCCAGAAGTGAACGAAGTGTTCGAGCCGTTGCAATTGGAAACGTCTGAACAAGAGGCTGCTGTGACCAAATCTAATCGATAGGATAGAAGCATAGAAGAAGAGGGCGGGAATTAATCCGCCCTCTTAATGCTGCCTGAGATAATCTGATCTTCTTGATTCAATTGGATTGTGTAATCTATACCGTTCCACTGATATGACAGGGTAGTGTTCGTAACCGATTTGACTGCATCAGAATCATCGGATTGTAATGCATCCTCAAGTTGAAGATATAAACGGTCAAGAATGGGCCTGCTGCTTATTTGCATTTCCTTCACGGTGGTTTCGCCAGATGCATCCAACTCAGCAATGAAGACCATTCCAAGCTCTTGATATCGAATTCTGATTGCAGGCGGGGTGCTCGGCTGCTCTGCCTGGTTATCAGAGGGAGCCGTTAACTCATTTGCTATCGCTGCTTCTTCAATATCCGCATCTTCCGTTGTTGTCGGTGCTTCAAGGTTGGCTGTTGCTAACACTTCAACACCTGTTGATTTGCCTAGAAGCTCCTCTAGGCGAATCGGGGATAACCCCAAGTAGGCATCGAGCATGACATCGCCGTTGCGAAAGTAACCTTGATATATCAATTGCCCGTCGCCGTACCAAGCAGCTAGACCATTCAAGGCGCCGTTAGCGAAACGTCCCTTATATTCGAGTAACCCTTGATCGTTATAAAGTTCACCGTCGCCATGATATTCACCGCTCTGAAATGAACCTATATAGATTGGGATGCCTTGGTCGGTGAATAGGGTTCCGCTGCCGTTATATAATCCGGATAGAAACGAACCGTCATATTTGACCGTTCCATTCGGATAGTACTCTACACCAACACCCGAAGGGTTACCGTTACGGAACTCTCCTTCATATTGAACGATGCCGCTTTCGAACAGCTTCTTGCCAGCTCCGTTATATTGTCCGGCTAAGAATTGACCCTGATAGACGATCTTCCCGGCATCATTGTACTGAGTGCCCTCGCCATTGAAGGTTCCATTTGCAAAGCCGCCTTCATAGACGAGTTGACCGTCCATATTGAAGGAACGCCCCTGCCCGCTCGGGGAACCGTTGACGAATTCGCCTTGATATTCTGGATTGCCGTTTGAATCATACAGCGTTCCTTGTCCTGAATATTTGCCATCGACCCAATCGCCTGAATAGATCAGGTTACCGCGATCATCGAACACGCTTCCTTGGACCAAAACACCCTTAGCGTAGGTTCCTTGCTCAGCTAAAGTACCGTCAGGCCGATATAACTTTCCAGCCCCCTCATACAGTCCTTCTGCCAGTTCTCCCTCGTATAATAAGGAACCATCTTCTGCGTATAGTTTCCCCTTACCTTCGTACTGACCTTCGACAAGCTGACCGTCGAATACTACAGCGCCATTCTCATTCAGAAGTTTAGCGTCACCAGAGTAATTAGCGGGAGCACCCATACTCATATCACTAACTGTGATTGCAGGTTTTCGATTCAACCATTTATTAATAAACTTAGGAGGTTTAATAAAAATAAAGAAATATAGCACTAGAATAACGAGAAGCACGATAACAATGAGTTTCTTGGAAACATAATAATTTCCAATCGGAATATAACTGGCTTTTGTGATTTCCTTCTGCCCCAAT